>NZ_JBBKVV010000114.1:0-18988 GCF_037968635.1 Phenylobacterium sp. | reverse complement strand
GGAAAACTCGGCACGGAGTTGAGTGCACTGTCACCGCAGTTCCGTTGGCGACCCGCCGTAACTAGACGCTGACCCCGTCATTCCCTCAAGCGGACTTTGGCAAGGGCTGTTCGGGGTGGATAGAGGACACGGCGTCATCACCCGAAATCCCAGACATCGACGATCACACCGTCACGGATCGAGACGTTCAACCTGCTCTTGTTGACCCCACCCGGCACGTCGACATCCACCGTGTCCACATTGGTAGCTCGAAGGGTGAACCCCACGCTGGCGTGAGCCTCATCGAGGGTCTTGCCGTAAAGTCTCTTGATGTAGCGGATATACGGGAAGTTGTACGGTGAGCGGAAGACGCGGCTGCGATCTCTCCGACGCCGATTCGCGGTTCTGAGGTTCAAACGACGACGCCTTCCACTTCCGATAGTGAACTCTTCGTCGTGCGATCCGGCTCTCCGTCCCGACACTGTCGAGTAACACGCCAAATTTGACCCCCAAAGAGCAGACGTGGCCAATATATGCGTTGGGTGGAAAGCAGACTAGCGCTCGTCGCCGGCAAGCACTTCGGCCGCCGCTACGATTCCCGCCGCAACGATGGTCAGGATAGAGTAGATGGCGAAGCTCTCGATCGTCTTGGCGTCTCTAAAAAAGGGCGTGCCTCGCTCGAACCCGAGATAGGCCATCAACGCACAAAGAGCTGCCTCCATCGCGAGCGCAATTCGAAGCCATCTCCACAGAATACGCTTCGCCAAAGTTTGTTTGCTGGTCCCCACCGCTCAAGCTTAGCAATCCGTCCGATGTCCGCAACGGGTCGCGAACAGCTATCGGCTGACGCGCTGGAAGCAGACGTTCGGCGATCACGTCCGCAAGCGGACCTCACCAACGGCTGAGATGGGTACGAAGCGGACGGGCGCGCGTGCCGAGCGGATGTCGCCTTCTCACTCCACCCGGCAGAAACAATACATAAATTGCTGCGGCGTCCCCCAAGGCGTCTCGTGCAACTCGGTGACGCTGTCCAACAGACGGAACGTCGGCCCGAACTCGCCGTGCAGATTTTCTGCGTCGTAGCGAACGACATCCAATCCGCTGCACTTCTCCGGCCCATCCGGGCCGAAGGTGGCGACAATGACGTGACCGCCAAGCTTAACCGCGCGGGCGACCTGACGCACGTATGCGGCCCTATCGCCTGCACTCGTCAGGAAGTGGAATACGGCCCGATCATGCCAAACATCGTAGCGAGCGGCTTCCAACTCGACTGCCGTGATGTCGCCGGTGATCCAATGCACCAGGGCCGCAGAAGAACCCAGTCGGCCTTTCGCCACCTCAATCGCCGCTGGAGAGATGTCGAGCACCGTCACGTCACTGTAACCGCGCGCGACAAGATCATCGACCAACGTCGCTTCCCCGCCACCGACGTCAATGACCGCGCTCCCGGTGTCCGGCGTCGCGTGTTCGATGAGCCTCAGCGAAACCTCTAGGTGGGGGCGATACCAGCTTACCTCGTCAACCGCCTTGGTTTGATAGACGTTTTCCCAATGGGCCTTCGTCGTCATTGCCGCCACTCCCAAACCGCTCTCAAATACTGGGGGCTGGGCCATGTGAGGGCTAGAGGGGCCCGTCCGAATTTCCGCTAAGGGTCGCTTTGCGAAGTAGGCACCCTGCCCGAAAGCGGACATTGGCGGCCCCTGCTGGAAGCGGACGTTCCGGACTTCGGCAACGGGTGGTGAGCGGACTTAAGCTGTGGGATCCATGCTTCGATGAAAAGCCCATTACCCTCGCTTCCCGCTGGCGCTCCGGAAGGAACCAATTGGTTCGGCGGGCCGATCAAGTGGACAAAAGTCTCCCTCACTTGCGTCGGCAACGATGTCGATCCGGAGATCATCACCTCTGCCATGTCCGTTAGCCCCACAACAGCCTGGGCCAAGGGAGACCTCGTGAAAGCTACGAACCCTGAAGGGGGGCGTCGGCGGAAGGGATGCTGGAGTTTGGAGCTGAAGGCGGAGGACACGAATGAATGGGACGTGGATGAAGCCCTAAAATCGCTGATCCAGCAGCTACCGACGGACGACGCTGCTTGGGCCATCATTCAGAGCTCAGCGACAGTCCGGATTTGGGCGGTTTTGGAACTGGCTTCTGGAAATCAGGGGCTCGAAATTAGCCCTCAGACAGCGGCGTGGTGCGCTCAGCGCGGAGTGGGCTTGGCCATCGACGTTTACCGCGACGACTGACACCTAAAGGGGCGGTAGGCGGACGAGCCGAATGTCTCAGCAGGATCGGAAGCTGACCTGCGCTGCGCCGACGCCTCCCTGCTCGCTTGAACGCGACACCTGCCCCCTAGCCGCCGCCCTCGGCCTCCCGCGCGGCCTTGGCCTTGTGGGCCTCGAAGGTGGGGCCCGCCACCAGCTCCAGGGTGTCCTCTGCCCGGGTCTCGCCATAGAGCTGGACATAGACGTCCATCTCAAAGCCCTCGACGCCTTCCGGCTCCGTCTCGGCGTACTTCTTCGGCGAGAGCCGCCCCACCTGCCAGCGGATGACGTCGAACTGCAGCCGCGCCACCCGTTCGGTCTCCGGCGCCGCGTGCCGGGCGATCTCCCAGGCCAGCTCGAACTTCACGTCGGCCTGGATCTCGCGGGCGCGGGCATAGTCCTGCCGGAAGTCGGCGTACTTGCGCAGCCATTTGTAGATGGTCTGCGGCGCCGGCATGTCGCGCGAGGCGCCGATAGCCAGCAGGCTCTCGCCGTCAGCGATCCGCCGGCAGATCTCGGCTCCCAGCGCCTCGGTGTAGCTGTCGGGCCGCCCCCAGGGATGCTTGCGCGCCCGCTTCTGGCGCAGCCGGACCTCCTGGTCCTCCTGGATCTGGTTGCGCCGCGCCGCCGCCCGCGCCGCGGCGTACATCTGCGCGAACTCCGGATGGCGCATCCGCCACTGGTGCAGGGTGGCGGGGCTCGGCACGCCCGGGTCCTTGCAGATCTGGCGCAGGCTCTCGCCGGCCTCGACCCGCGCGCAGAGGCCCGCGACCTGATCACGATCATAACCATCCCGACGCTCATCCTGCGGCAGGCGTTCACTGAAACCGGCCAAGCTGGCTGTCTCCGAGTTCGTTTGAGAAGCCTGGGACCATGCCGCAGTTTCGGCGCAAAAGCGAACGAAACAAGAACAAATGTACTCATTCACATGGAGCAGGCTGGGCGGCATTTAGATCCTCCCCCAGGCGCGCAGCGCCGATGTGGGGGAGGTGGGTCGCCGCGCAGCGGCGAGCCGGAGGGGGATCAACGTCGTTGAACCCTAACTCAGTAAAACAAGGACCAAAGTCCCCCTCAGGCGCTTCGCGCCAGCTCCCCCAGAGGGGGCGCATCTCCCGGCGACGCCCAGCCAAAGCGCCGAATTTCCGTGCGCTAATCCCCTGCCCATCAAGGGCCAGAATCTGAACGCCACCCAACGGCCACCTTCCGCGTCCGTTCAGGGGGCAGGGCGCTTCATGGGGTCATCGCGGCATAGGCCGCAACAGAGGTGACGCCATGCAAACCGAGGTCCCCGACACCACCGACGCCGAAGTCCAGGAACCGACCGCCGAACTCATCACCTACGCCCAGTTCCTCAGCGCCAAGGCGCGTCGCGACCTGGCCCGCGTGGAGGCCGGCGCAGCCCCGCCTCACGGCTATCCCTGGGCCTACCTCTTTCAACCGCCTGCAACCTGATCACAGCGGCTGAGGAACTTCCCCCGACCCCGCAGGTTGCGTCTCCATGGCCCCCTTAGTGCTCTTGGTTGAAGACGAAATCCTGGTCCGCCTCACCGCCGCTGTTGGTCTGGAAGAGGCGGGCTTCGCCGTGATCGAGGCCGATGACGCCGCCCAGGCCCTGGAGATTCTCAACAGCCACGACGACATCTGCGCGGTGTTCACCGATGTGAACATGCCAGGCTCCCTCGACGGTATCGACCTGGCCCAGTTGGTCCACGACCGTTGGCCCGACGTCCGCATCCTGGTGACCACCGGCGGCGCGGACCTGTCGGGCGGCCTGCCGGACGGCAGTGAGTTCGTCGCCAAGCCCTATCACGCCGAACAGATCGTCACCTGTCTGCGGCGCTGCCTGGCGGCGTAGAGCCACACCCCGCGCCCCTTGACGCTGGTCCGTCGACGACGGACCTTCAGCGCAGGGAGAAAACGCTTTGGACAAGGCATTTGCGATCCAGTTCGCTGGATCATTCGCGGCCGTAGCCGTGCTGGTGGCGCTGGCCGCCTGGGCCAAGATCGCCAAACCCATGTCGCCGCTCAGCGACGCCCGGGCTCGGGCGCTGTTCGCCGACGAGTTCCCGGGCAAGGCCCTGGACGGTCTCTGGGTCGCCAATGACGGTCGCGGCGCGCTCGCCCGGTCCGGCGCCTCGGCCTTGGTGCTGTGCGAGGTGGGCGATGGCTACGCCGCCCGCCACATTCCGTGGGCCCAGGCCGTGGCCGCCAGCTTCCGCGACGGCGTGCTGAAGCTTGATCTCGCCGACGTCTCAGCGCCTTGCGCACGCCTGGCCTTCGACAGTTGGCCGCCGGCGGGAGCCCAGGGATGAATCCGCTGGACGCGCCCTTCGACCCTGTCGCCCTTGCGGTCCCGTTCTTCGTTCTCACCATCATCCTCGAGATCGCGCTCACCCGCTTCAAGGCGGTGAAGAGCCACTACGAGACCAAGGACACCATGGCCTCGCTCGCCATGGGCCTGGGCAGCAATGTGGCCGGTCTGCTCACTGGCGGCGCGGCCTTCGCGGCCACCGTCTGGGTCTGGCAGCACCGGGTGTTCGATATCCCGATGACGGCCATCTGGGCCTGGGTTGCGATCTTCTTCCTGGAGGACCTGACCTACTATTGGTTCCACCGCATCAGCCATGAGCGGCGGTTCTGGTGGGCGGCCCACGTCAACCACCACTCCTCGCAGCACTACAACCTCTCGACCGCCCTGCGGCAGACCTGGACCGGGGGCCTGGCCGCCACCTGGGCCCTGTGGCTGCCCCTGGCCTTCCTCGGCTTTCCGCCCGCCATGCTGGCCATCCAGAAGGGGATCAGCCTCGTCTACCAGTTCTGGATCCATACCGAGGCTATTGGCCGGATGCCGAGGTGGTTCGAGGCGGTGTTCAATACGCCCTCGCACCATCGCGTCCATCACGCCCGCAACCCGCGCTACCTGGACCGCAACTATGCGGGCATCCTGATCATCTGGGACAAGCTGTTTGGCACCTTCCAGCCCGAGCTGGACGAAGAGAAGCCGCGATACGGCATCGTCAAGAATCTCAGCAACTTCAATATCCTGCGCGTTGCTTTTCACGAATGGGCCGGGATCGCCAAGGACCTGGCCGGATCCCGCTCCCCGCGTGAGGTCGCGGGCTATCTCTTCGGGCCGCCCGGCTGGAGCCCCGACGGCTCTCGCGACACCTCCGCGACCCTGAAGGCGCAGTGGGAGGCCGAGCAAGCCGCCCCGAAGGACGAGATCGCGGCCTGATCCATTCTTCTCCCGCAAGGGGAAAAGGATGCCTATCCCAGCCGCGCCAGTTGCCGGATCAGCCGGGTGACGCCGATCGCCAGGGCCTCGGGAAGGCTGGAGACGCCGTCCCGCCAGGCGGGCGCGTAGCCCCTTGGGGTCCGCTCTGCGAAGCCCGCCCGCACCAGGCCGTGAAGCCTCCGCCGCATGGTCTCCTCGGCTAGGCCCGTGACCTCGGCGACGTCGCGGGTGGGAGCCGCGTTCAGGGGCCTTGGCCGTCCGTCCCGGCCGGGACTGGCGCAGGCCAGGGCCAGGCCGACCTGGATATAGCCGTCCACCACGTCGCCGGTGGTCCGCCGCGAGAACTCGGTGATCACATAGAGGATGAAGGTGGTGCTGAGCCGGCCCACGGTGCGATGCGGCGCGTCCGGCCGTCGCAACACCGCCAGGGCGGCCAGGCGCTCGTGGTCACGTGCCTCGTCCTCCAGCCGGGCTTCCGCGAGAAAGGCGATCAGCAGGCTGGTGTTGACGGTCAGGGCCGCGTCATAGGCGTTGCCGCGCGGATCGCCGGGCGGCGCCAGGACCCCGGCTCCTGTCTGCAGGATCAGCTTGGCCTTGATCAGCCGCTGCAGCCGCCGCCAGACCGTCTGCCGGGGCATGTCCAGAGAGGCCGCCAGGGCGCTGATGGCGATGGGCCTGCGCCCTTCGAGGGGAATCTGCGGCGTCTTTAGGTCGGCCCAGGGGCTGGGCATGTCGGGACTTGAGTCCACATGGGCGATATTGGCCGCCACCACCGCCTGGAAGATGTAGCCGTCGATCACGTCGCCGCCGAACAGCGCCATGTGGCTGGTGACCAGCCGCTGAGCTGTGACCACGTAGCGCGCGGCCGCGATCTCGATTGAGTCGTTCATACCAACCGCCGCCGGGAGCTTGATCCTCGGTGCACATGCGGGATCAAGCCCAGGCTCACGCTAATGCGACGCGAATGCAAGCGTGCCGAGCAGGACGCCCAACCAGAAGCCGCCGCAGATCAAGGTCCCGGCCACCAGGGTCAGTCCTGGGGCATGACGCACGACAAAGGGGGTCATGTTGCGCGACGGCCTGGGAGGAGGTTGATGAACATCTGCGCCTCTGCTTGTGAGCCGTCACTAGCGAGGCCGGGCGGCATCGGGCAATTCGCCCCTGTCCCAATTTGGGGGCGGCCTGGAAGGCTTTACAATTGAGCGCATTCGCCGTCCCTCTTTCACGAGTCTAGGCGCAAGGTGACCTTAAGTCATTCACCAAGTAACTGCGCGTTAACAACTGACGATCTGCGACCCTTCGGTGAGTAAATCGGAGGGAAAAACTAATATAGACGCCGGACCGGGAGCTTTCTGTGTGATCATCGGTTGTTTGTGCATGGAAAATCATGACAGAGACCGCATCTTGCTAATCGACGATGACCCGATGGTCCGCCTGATGGCCTTGCTGACGCAGTATGCCGAGGATCATGCCGTCCTTGCCCAGGATGAAACCCGGAGCTTCGACCCGACGTCCCCGACCTTCGGCTCGATCTTCGACCCGCGCCCCTAGTCCCGCAGCAGCGGCAGGCTGAGCCCGGACACCGGCCGGGCGCCCAGGATCTCACGGCGGAACCGGAACAACTCGGCGGGCCTGCCACCGGTGTCGGTGTCCATTCGGCCCAGGCCTTCCACCATGTCGGCGCGCTCCAGCGCCCGGCGGAAGTTCTGCTTGTGCAGCGGCACCCCGGCGATCGCCTCCACCGCCCTTTGCAGGAACGACAGGGTGAAGGCCTCCGGCATCAGTTCGAACACCACCGGCCGGTACTTTATCTTCCCCCTCAGGCGCGACAGGGCGGTGGCCAGGATGCGCCGGTGGTCGGAGAACATCGGCTCGCCGATGGCCGCCGCCAGGGCCGGGGAGGGGGCGCCTTCGCCCCGGTCGCGGGCGGCCTCGGGCGCGAGCCCGGCCTCATAGAGCAGCTCGTAGCGCTCCAGCACCCGCTCCTCGTTCCAGGGGGCGTCGTCCAGGGCGAACAGCAGGCGCGCGGCCGCGCGGCGACGCGCCGACTCCACGCCCGACGCGGCGTTCGCCCAGTGCCGCAGAGCGGGCTCCAGAGCCGTAAGAGCCGCCGGACGGCCCTCGCGCCAGTCCTCATAGGGGAAGAACCGGCTCCAGTCGGCCCAGGCGGTGTCGGGCGCATGGGTGTCCACGGCCTGGGGCGTCAGGGCCAGATAGCCAACCGAGATCACCCGGCCGACCCCGGTCCCCGCGCCCATGTCGGCCAGCGGCGCGTCGCGGCCCTTGTCGCCGAAGGTGTAGAGCTGCTCGACATAGCCGAGGTCGAACCGGGTCTGGGCGGTCACGAAGGCGCGCAGGGCCAGTTCGAAGGTCCGATGCCCGTCCGGGTCGAAGGGACCGAACGGCAGGCCGGCCTGAGGTCCCCGGGGCCGTACCGTCAGCACCACGGCCTGGCCGTCGCGGATGGCCACGACCACGGCCGAAAGCCCGATGACGACGGCGCGGTCCATCCTAGTGGCGGGCCGGGAAATCGAAGGGCGTGCCATGAGCTACGAAGTCATTCCCGCCCATCGCCGCCACGGCGTCGGCCATCCGGCCTCGCCGGCCCAGGATAGCGTCGGCCAGGGCGACGATACGCCGGTTTGGATAGGCATGGGGGGCGGCGCGGCGCATGAGCAGGGCCATCTGCCGCTCGTCGGCCTGGGGATTGCGCGCGCAGGCCAGGACGAAGGCGCTGGCGGTGGAGCGGCTGATCCCGGCCCAGCAGTGGATCAGCATCGGCGCCTCGCCCTGCCAGCCGGTCCCGAAGGCCAGCAGGTCGTGGACCAGCTGCTCATCGGGCGGGGTCATACCGTCCATGGGCTCGGCGATGTCGTTGACCCCCAGGCGCAGGTGATTGGCGGCCTCGATCCCGGCGGGGGTGGCGATCATGCTGGCCGGGTCCAACAGGGTGATCATGTGGGAGGGCGCCCGCGCCGCGATCACGGCGGGAACCTCGGCCAGACCGCAGATGATGAAGGTCACGCTCACTCCGTGTCGAACGCCGCCGGCGTGAGAGCGAATCCCGCCGCCTCCGAGAGTACATGGTAACGCTGGACGTAACGTACCTGCGCCTGCGCGGCCGACAACGGTTCGATGTGCAGATCGTACCCCTCCGGCGGGGCGTCGAAGAACTCGATGGATTCCTCGAACCCGAACCCGGCCAGCTGTGTCGCCTCGAAGAAGGCGCAGGCCCGGTCCGCCCGCTTGATCAGCTTCTTCACCGCCAACGGCGCCTTCGCGGGCAGACCAAACCGCGTATGGATCGCGTGCTCCAGCCGCTCCTCGAACAACTTGTAGTCGTAACCGAGCGCGGCCTTGAACGGGCTGATCATGTCACCGATGACGTATTCCGACGCGTCATGCAGCAGGGCGGCCAGCCGCCAGCGCGGCTCCAGGTCAGGTTGGATATGGGCGCAGATCTCTTCCACGACGACCGAGTGCTGCGCCACCGAGAAGGCGTGCTCGCCGATCGTCTGCCCGTTCCAGCGGGCGACACGGGCCAACCCGTGGGCGATGTCCTCGATCTCGATGTCCATCGGCGAGGGGTCCAGCAGGTCCAAACGCCGACCCGACAACATGCGTTGCCACGCGCGAGGCGCCTTGGCGGTTCTATGCAGCCCTTTCCTCACCGATGCGTTCCTCTCACACTCAAGCTCGTGACCTGAACCAGGACTTGAGAAAGATCAATGTACGGGTCCATCGTCGTCACCACTGTGCACCAAGGCCAAGGGGAAACACATGAGTTGGGCTAGAATCATGACGCCGCTGTCGGGTGGCGAAGGCGATAAGGCCGCTGTGAAGGCCGCGGCCCTGCTGGCCGAACCGTTCGGCGCTGAACTTGCCTGCGTCTACACTCCCGCCGATGTCGCTGATGTCATGCCCTGGATGGGCGAGGGTTTCCTCGGTGGCGTGCAATCGACGGCGCTGGAGTCCCTGAAGGAAGCTGCGGCCGCCGGAGAGATCAAGGCACGCGCGGCCGTTGACGCCTGCGCCTACGCCAAGGCCGAGTTCATCTCCCTGCAGACCCCCGTCTGGGCGGGGCTTTCGGCTGAGAGCCGGCTGTCAGACGTGGTGGTCTTCACCAACGATCCGCCTCGCGGACGCGGCCCCCTGGCCGAGGCCTTCCAGCAGATGGTCGCCGATGAGCAGCGGCCCGTGCTGATCGCCCGAGACGGCTTCAAGACCGGCGGCGTGATCGCCGTGGCCTGGGATGGCGGCAAGGAAGCATCGCGCGCCGCGCGCCTGGCCATGCCCCTGCTCGAGAAGGCCTCTCGCGTCGTGATCCTGGCCGCCCCCAAGGCCAGTTCGCGCAGCTTCGACCCGGCCCGCCTGCAGGCCTATTTCGCGGCCCGAAACGTCGTCGCGGACATCGATATCCTGCCGGACTCTGGCGACGCCGCGCCGCTGCTGCTCTACGCCACGAAGAAGGCCGACGCCGACGTCCTCGTCGCCGGCGCGTTCGGGCACCCGCGCCTGCAGGAGTTCATCTTCGGCGGCACAACCCGTTCGCTTCTGGCCGCCGACCAGCCATCCCTTTTCCTGTCCCACTAACTGAAAGCGTAGCGTCATGAGCCTCTCGCGCATCGTCATGCGGCTTGCCCGCAACCCGGGAACCGAGTTCGCCGGCGGCGACGACCACCGCGGCTATTCCCTGACCGCGCCGCTGACCTCGGACGGTCACATCGATGAGGCGGCCTACGCCAAGGCCAAGGCCGAGTGCGTGGTGCGCCGGTTTGCGCCGGACGAGGACGCCACCGATGGCCGCCTGGCCAGGCGCGGCGCGCGCTGGTTCTTCGACTATGACGCTGATGACACCGCTGACGACGAGCCGGTCCACCGCCTGGGTGAGCACCGCTTCACGGTCGGCGAGTACGTCACCGTCGCCGACGAGGACGGCCGGCCCCTGACCTACAAGGTCGTGGAAGTCCAGCCGGCCTGACCCGTGGCGGTCAGGTCCCGCCGTTCCGGCGGACCAACTTCTTGACGTCGTCGTACATGTCGGTGTGACGGCTTTCGGTGACCGATTTCACGACCGCGACGGTGATCGGCCCCACCTTGGGGCCGGCCGCCTCGTATCCGAGGTACTTGTAGCCGCCCGACAGGTCGTCTCCGGCATAGATGAAGGTGGCGCGTAGTCCGCGCTTCACCCGCGACAGCGCCTCGCCGCGCAGGCGGACGTCGCGGTACATCTTGATGGTGGCGGTGGAATTGTCGCCGTCGGCGTCGATATGGATGGGGCCGACATGCACATTGGCCTTGTCGCCGTCGGCCCGGATATGCAGGCCGGGCAGGTCGACCTGAGTCCGCTCGCTGCCGTCCGTGTTGTCTTCGACGGTGGCCCGGATGGTCGCGCGCCCGTCTTTCGCCTCGTCAATCTCGGAGTCTTCGGCGACGTCGATCTTGGCGTCAGCGCGGGCTTCCGCCTCGACGCGTGCGGCCTCCGCTGAGGCGCCGGCCGAGGCCGCGCTGGCCTTCTCTGCGCTCGACGCCCCGGTGGGCGCGCCGCCTAGGGCCTTGAGTTCGGCCTCAAGCGCCGCGAGCGTCGCTGTCGCGCTACCTTTCACGGCCATGCGGGTAAGGGTGACTTCCGCGCCGTTGCTTTCCTTGTAGATGCAGCTCTGCCCGTCGGCGGCGGCGCTCACCAGCGTGAGACCGCCTTGGTGTTGCGGGCAGTCGAGCTTGGTGGCGAGGGTGGCGGGCCTTTGGCAGGCGGTGAGCGCCAGGGCCGAGGCGGCCAGCAACAGCAGGGTCTTCATAAGAAAAAGGGCTCCGATCCCGTTCGCGTGGAACGGTGACCGGAGCCCTTGATTTGGTCGAGTGAATTCGTCGTAAGCGTTACTGGCCCGGACGCGAGCCCGCGCCTTCGCGGCGGGCGAGGAACGCCAGGCGCTCGAACAGATGCACGTCCTGTTCGTTCTTCAGCAGGGCGCCGTGCAGCGGCGGGATCAGCTTGGTGGGATCCTTCTCCGCCAGGGCCGCGGCGTCGATGTCCTCGACCATCAGCAGCTTCAGCCAGTCCAGCAGTTCCGAGGTCGAGGGCTTCTTCTTCAGGCCCGGCACCTTGCGCATGTCGTAGAAGATGCGCAGCGCCTCTGCGACCAGCTTCTGCTTGATGCCCGGATAGTGGGTCTCGACGATCTGGTTCATCGTCTCGGCTTCCGGGAAGCGGATGTAGTGGAAGAAGCAGCGGCGCAGGAAGGCGTCCGGCAGTTCCTTCTCGTTGTTGGAGGTGATGATCACGATCGGGCGGATCTCGGCCTTGATCGTCTCATTGGTCTCGTAGCAGTAGAACTCCATCCGATCGAGTTCCTGCAGCAGGTCGTTCGGAAACTCGATGTCGGCCTTGTCGATCTCGTCGATCAACAGGATCGGGCGCTTGTCGGCGGTGAAGGCCTCCCAGAGCTTGCCCTTCTTGATGTAGTTCTTCACGTCCTTCACGCGCTCGTCGCCGAGCTGGCTGTCCCGCAGGCGGGTGACGGCATCGTATTCGTACAGGCCCTGGTGCGCCTTGGTGGTGGACTTGATGTGCCAAGTGATCATCTCGGCGCCGAGCGCCTTGGCGATCTCGAAGGCCAGGACGGTCTTGCCGGTCCCGGGCTCGCCCTTGATCAGCAGCGGACGCTCAAGCGCAATAGCGGCGTTGACGGCCACCTTGAGGTCTTCAGTGGCGACGTAATCGTCGGTGCCTTCAAAACGCTGACGTTCGCTCATAATTGGGCTCCCCAGGGGCGGGCGTAGAATGACGCTCGCGCTCGAACAAATGTTTCAACCTGGGGCCAACCTAAAGGGACAGCCGCGACATTCAAGCGGCATGAACGTCGCGGAGAGCCCTAAGTGGCGCGTTGACTGGTCCTCACGCGACGTCATCGAAAGCGGGTCGGAGGCTGGGAAGCGCTCCGGGCCCTCGTCGACCCGCTTGTCGAGGTCGGCCACGCTCTGTCCGGCGTGAACGAGGAACGGAGCCTCCGCCTGATCGGACCGGCCGTGGTTTCCCTAGGCCGCGAACTCAGACAGAGCCTCAGCAACCTCGGCCATCACCGGCGCCCACTGGCGGAAGCCCGGCGGCAGGAAGACCCGCATCTGCGGATACCAGGGATAGTGGTCGGTTCCGACCCGGGGCCAGGCGCCTGGTGTAGATATCAGCCAGCAGGGCGCGCCGCAGGCCGCCGCGATGTTGGAGGTAGCGTTGGCGAAGCCTACCGTCAGGTCCAGGGCGCAGGTCAAGGCGGCCAGGTCATCCAGGTCCTTCTTCAAATCGATGCCTGGCGGCGTCCAGATCTCGACGCCCAGCTCACGGCGCGCCTGCTCGATCTCCTCGGCGCAATCACCATACTGCAGGTTGACGAAGGAAACCCCTGGGGTGGCCAGGATCGGGGCCCACTGCTCGAAGGGTGAGAAGAAGCGGTGGCGGCCGGCGGTGGCGACCGCGCTCTTCCACAACAGGCCGACCTTCTTGCCGGCCGGCGCACTCTTCAGCACCTCGCGCCAGTGGGCGACGCGGGCAGGATCGGCGGTCAGGAACCGTTCGCGCTGAGGGAAATCGCCTACCGAGCGGCGGAACTCCCGCAGCAGGGAGCCCATGGGAACCGCGAAATCCACGCTCTCCAGGCGTCCGGCCATGAAGGGAACGGTCCGCATCGAACGGCCCTCATGGGTGAAGGTGGCGTGAGGGCCGATCTCGGCGTTGGGGAAGGTGCGTTGGAAGAGCGGGATCAGCCGCGGCTCCACGGCGATCGTCAGCCGGCCGTCTGCCCCCAAGGTCTGAACGACGTCGGGCAAGGTGTTCGCGAACAGGATTTCGTCCCCCAGGCCCTGCTCTCCAATGACCAGCAGGGACTTTCCCGACAGGTCGCAGCCTGGCTCCCAGCGTGGGCGGTCGGTGACAAACTGGGTGGAGTCGGCGAACTGCGGGTGCAGACGCGCCTCGTAGTCGTCCCAGCCCTCGCCGATGCGGCCCAGGTTGATCAGAATGGTGGACCGCGACAGTCGCATCATCTGGCGCTCGGACTCGAGGGTCGTCTGCGCCAGGGCGGTCTCGCAGTCGACCAGAGAGCCTTCGATGTCTCCCACGGCCATCCGCATATTGCCGCGATTGTAGCGCGCCTTGGCGAAGCGCTCATCCTGTCGCAGAGCCTCTTCGAAGAAGACCAGGGCGTTCACGGGATCGCCCTGTTCGGACATCACGGTGCCCAGGGTGTTCCAGACCACAGGATGGGCGGGATCCTTGGTGAGCGTCGCCTTGAGGATTTCTATGGCCTCGTCGAACCGGCCCTGGCTGCGCAGCGCGCAGGCCAGGTTGTTCGCGCCCTCTGCATTGTCGGGGAAACGGGCCAGGAAATGGCGGAACAATTGCTCTGCCACGGGGAACTGCCCGAGACGGTGAGCGAGCCGGCCCAGGTTGTTGGCCAGTTCCGCATGGTCGGGGAGGAGGGCGATCGCCGCCTCGTAGCAGGAGATGGAGCCCTTGAAGTCGCCGGCCATCTCGCGGGCGATGGCCAGCATGTACCAGGCAAACCCGCTGCGTTCGTCCTGCTCCAGGGCTTTCAGCGCCCAATCGCCTCCGCGCTGGTGATCCTGTTTGCGAAGGGCGTTCACCGCGCTTTGCAGCAATGGCTGGATCGCCAGCGTCTTCAGCTCGCCGATGGCGGCGTTCAGCTTGTTCAGCGCGTTACGATCGCCGCCCGACCCCATGGCCTCGGCCGCCAGTCGGACCGGCGTCGGCGCGGCTCGCGTCTCCAGCGCCAGGGGCGATGTGGCGGTATGTTTGGCCGAGCGCGGCATGAGCCGGAGTCCTTATGAGTCGCAGGCGAGTATGCCGCCAATACAGGCGTTCATGGTTAACTGGGAGCTAAGCCCAAGCGGCGCGGGACTTTCCGCCGCATGCGCCTGATCCCCGTCGCAAGGCGTCGTTAACTAACCTGAGGTTATGCGTCCTAGGTCGCGGAACGAAGAGTTCGTCTCCGAGGCAGGCTAGTTCAGGAATTCGCGCCATCTCGGCGCAGGTTGTTCGGGGGAAAAGCGCCGTGCCGCTGAAATTGTCGCTGAAACCCGGCGAGAAATTCGTGCTGAACGGCGCCGTCGTGCAGAACGGCGACCGTCGTGGAGTCTTGATCCTCCAGAACAAAGCCTCGGTCCTTCGCGAGAAGGACATCATGCAACAAGAAGAGGTCACCACCCCGGCGCGCCGAATATACTTCCCGGTGATGATGATGTACCTCGATGAGACCGGCGCCGCCCGCTACTACGATGAATTCGTTCACCGTCTGACCGAATTCATGGGTGTGATCCGGAACCCCGCCGTGCTTTCGGAGTGCGTGGCGATCTCAAAGCACTGCATGGAAAAAGAATACTACAAGGCGCTGATGCTCTGCCGGAAGCTCATCGAGTACGAAGATCAGAGGTTGGGGACGAATGTCGCTTCGAGCGTACCAGCAGACCGCAGCTAGGGCCGAGACTTCCCGGGAGACGGAGTATCGTCTCTTCGGCCAGGTCACGCGCGCCCTTATGGAAGCGGCCAAGCTCGATCCTTCGGATCTGAGCGGCCGTGCCGACGCGCTCGATTGGAATCGTCGCATGTGGTCGGCGTTCGCCACCGACTGTGGCGCACCCGAAAACGCACTGCCGGACACCCTCCGCGCCTCGATCATCTCGCTGGCCATCTGGGTGGGAAAACACACCAGCCTGGTCATCCGCGGGCAGGACGACATTCAGGACCTGATCGAGATCAATCGCATGATCATGCAGGGCCTGAGTGGTGGGGCCGCCGAGGCGGCCTGAGTCACCGCTCCGAATCAGCAGAATCGATTCTGACGGCGCCGCCTACGAAGCCTTCCCAGCGCCCCGCCGAGCACTTTCATGGTAAGGCGGCGCACGAAATCGGCGGCCTGCGCGCTAAGGTCGCGGGCCCCCCGGCCGGAGGGACGCCGAGGCCTTCGATATCCGAAACCGCCACGGAGCTCCGTGGCTTCAAGACCGCGTCGCCGAGGGCCTTCCGGCCATTGCCTCGAGCCGCTATCGCCGCCATGCGCCAAGGCGGCCCGTTCCACTTGAATCGCGCAAACCCAAGCCCCGCAACGGATGTCGATTGTGTCGAGGCCGTGGCGAGAAAGTGGCGCCGCCTCCAGGGCGCGCTCCGGGATCGGGCCTTGGCCCGCTGCCCCTGCGCGTCCCGGGTGAGTCGTTTCCACCTGCGATGAAGAGCAGCCGACGGGGGAGGGCCTGAGCCTCTCGCTCTAATCTGTCCCAACACTTCCAGGCCCAAGGGATAACGGCCTCGCAGGCCAAGAATCATCGTAACACCTTGGTAAGTGTTTCTGTTGTGGGTGGGGTCGGGGAAGCGCGTCCAGGTAGTATCACGCTCTCCATAGTTATTGCGTTTCGACCGATCTGAACCCGCGCTCAAAATTCTCGACTAGGAAGCTCACATGGCGATTTCCAGCCTCTCGGCGGCTCAGATCGGCGCCCTCTCAGTCACCGTCATCCAGAGCCTCTCCCAGACGGAGATCAAGTCGCTCAGCGCGACCCAGGTCGGCGCGATCAATACAACGGGAATTGCGGCCCTAGACACCACGCAGGTCGGGGCGCTGTCAGCGACCCAGGTGAAGGGGCTCTCTGCGACGCAGATCCCACATTTCGACACCGGCATCGTCTTCGACACCGAGCAGCTCCAGGTCCTTAGCGCGCCTCAGGTCAAGGCGCTCACCACCGCTCAGCTCGGCGCCCTCGACACGTCCCACATCTCCGTGCTCAGCGCGACCCAGCTGGGAGCGCTGTCGGCCACCAACCTCTCCGCCCTCGACGGCACTCAGGTCGGCGCACTTTCCACCACCCAGATGAAGGGTGTCACCGCCACCCAGCTGGCGGGCCTTTCCACCACGGACATGGGCGAGCTCGACGCCACCCAGGTCGGCGCCCTGTCGGCCGGTCAGGTCGCCGCGCTGTCGTCAACCAACCTGTCGGCGCTGGACTCCACCCAGATCAGCGCGCTTTCCACCACCCAGGTGAAGGGGCTCACCAGCAACCAGCTGAAGGGCCTCAGCACCACCGACATCGGGGAGCTCTCCAGCACCCAGATCGGCGCCTTGACCACGGCTCAGGTCGGCGTTCTGGCGACCACCCAGGTCAGCGCCCTGGATGCGACCCAAGTCGGCGCCCTGTCGGCGGCCCAGGTCGGCTCGCTGTCGGCGGCGAGTCTCTCGGCCCTGGACGCGACCCAAACAGGTTCGCTGACCACCACTCAGGTCGGCGGCCTGACGACCACCCAGCTCAAGACACTCTCCACCACCGACTTTGGCGAGCTGACCTCGACACAGATCGAGGCCCTCTCGGCCGCCCAGGTCGGTGCGCTGTCGGCGACGGCCATCTCCAGCCTGGACGCCACCCAGACCGCGGCCCTGACGACCACCCAGATCAAGGGGCTCGCCACCACCCAGCTCAAGGCCCTTAGCGCCACCGACATCAGCGAACTGACCACCACGCAGGTCGGCGCCCTTTCCGTCAGCCAGATCGGCGCGCTGACCGCCACCGCGGTCTCCGCCCTGGACGCCACCCAGGTCGCGTCGCTCTCCATCACGCAGGTGAAGGGGCTCACCGCGGGTCAGCTTGCCGGCCTCAGCACCACCGACATCGGCGAGTTGCAGGACACCCAGATCGGCGCCCTGGCGCCGAGCCAGCTAGGGGCTCTGACGGCCACCAACATCTCAGCGCTCGACGCCACCCAGGTGGCGGCGATCACCACGACCCAAATCAAGGCGCTTTCCGCCACCCAGATCAAAGCGCTCGACACCACCGATGTGGCCGAGTTGTCCTCGACCCAGGTGGGCGCGATGTCGGCCGCCCAGATCGGCGCGCTCTCCTCCACCAGCCTGGCCAGCCTGGACTCCACGCAACTCGGCGCCCTCACGGCCGCTCAGATCGGCGCGCTGTCCAACACCAGCCTTTCGGGCTTGGACGGCACCCAGATCGCGTCCCTGACCACCACGCAGGTCGGTGGCCTGACCACCGGCCAGCTGAAGTCCCTCAGCACCACAGACTTCGGCGAGCTGACCTCGACCCAGATCGGGGCCCTGTCGGCCGCCCAGGTCGGCGCTCTGTCCTCGACCAACCTTTCAGCTCTCGACGCGACCCAGGTGGCGGCCCTTACCACGACCCAGGTCAAGGGTCTGGCGGCCACCCAGCTCAGCGGGCTGTCGGTCACCGACATCGGCGAGTTCAGCGCGACCCAGGTCGGCGCCCTGTCCAACGCCCAGATCGCATCCCTGACGGCCACCAACATCTCGGCCCTGGACGCCACTCAGACGGCGGCGCTCTCCACGACCCAGGTCAAGGCACTGTCGGTCAATCAGCTTAAGGGGTTGGACGCGACCGGCATCGGCAACTTCGCCGACACCCAGATCGCCGCCCTGGCCACCACCCAGATCGCCGCGCTCTCGGCGACCAATGTCGGGGCGTTGGATTCCACCCAGCTTGGCGCTCTGTCGGCGGCCCAGATCGGCGCGCTGTCGGCCACCAGCCTCTCCGGCCTCGACGCCACTCAGACGGGGTCCCTGACCACGACCCAGGTCAGCGGCCTGACGACCACCCAGCTCAAGACCCTCTCGACGACCGACTTCGGCGAGCTGACCTCGACCCAGATCGAGGCCCTGTCGGCCGCCCAGGTCGGCGCCCTTTCGGCCAGCAACATCTCGTCGCTGGACGCCACCCAGACCGCCGCCCTGACCACGACCCAGATCAAGGGCCTGTCCACCACCCAGCTCAAGGCCCTCAGCGCCACCGACGTGAGCGAGCTGACCACCACGCAGATCGGCGCGCTCGGCGGCACCCAGATCGCCGCCTTGTCGGCCACCAGCTTCTCGGCCCTGGACGCCACCCAGGTGGCCGCGCTCTCCACCACCCAGGTGAAGGCGCTGACCGCCACGCAGTTGAAGGCGCTCTCCACCACCGACATCGCTGAACTCGCCGACACGCAAATTGGCGCGCTCGCCACCACCCAGATCGCGGCCCTTTCAGCGACCAACCTCGCGGCGCTCGACGCCACCCAGGTCGCGGCGCTCTCCACGGTGCAGGTCAAGGCGCTCACCACCACCCAGCTCAAGGCGCTGGACACCACCGACATCGCCGAACTCTCTTCGACCCAGGTTGGCGCGCTCTCGGCCGCACAGGTCGGGGCCCTGTCCTCCACCAGCCTGGGCAGTCTGGACGCCACCCAGCTCGGCGCCCTTTCTGCGGCGCAGATCGGGGCCCTGTCGGCCGCCAGCCTCTCGGGCCTGGACGCCACGCAGATCGGCTCCCTGACCACCACCCAGGTGGGCGGCCTGACCACCAGCCAACTGAAGTCGCTCTCCACCACCGACTTTGGTGAACTGACCTCGACCCAGATCGGGGCCCTGAGCGCCAACCAGATCGGGGCGCTCTCGGCGACCAACCTCTCGGCCCTGGACGCCACCCAGGTCGCGGCTCTGTCCACGACCCA
>NZ_JBBKVV010000113.1:0-3674 GCF_037968635.1 Phenylobacterium sp. | reverse complement strand
GGGCCGGCCGCCGGCGGCCGGCCCAATGGCTATGACATCGTCCTGTCCTACGACGCCAAGGGCGATCGCATCCCGGGCCTGCGCCAGATCAGCGAGACCGAGCGTCCGATCATCCTGCGGATCTTCACCGACTACGCCAACGGGGCCAGTCCGCTGGCCATCGCCTCGGCGCTCAACAACGAGGGCGTGCCCGGGCCCACGGGCGGCAAATGGAACGCCTCGAGCCTGCAGGGCGACGCCAAGGCCGGGCGCGGGATCCTGCGCAACGAGATCTATCGCGGCGTCCGCGTCTGGGGCGCCAACACCATGGTGAAGGACCGCCGGACCGGGAAGCGCCGCACACTCAGCGGCAAGCCCGCCGGTGAGGTGGTGCGCAGCGCCGTGCCCGAGCTGCGCATCGTCGACGACACCCTATGGGCCCGGGTGCAGGCGCGGCTGTCTTCCCAGGCGATCGGCCCTGCAGGGGAGAACCGGGGCGTGCGCCGGCCTAAGACCCTGCTGGGCGGCCTCATCCGCTGCGGCGAGTGCGGCGGGGTGATGACCCGGGGCGGATCCGGCGATCATCTGCGGTGCGCTATCCGCGCCAGCCAGGGCCCTGGATCCTGCTCCAACACCCGGACGCCCAGCTATGGCGACATCGAGTCCCGCGTGCTGGCCAGCGTCCAGGCCAACCTGCTCCACCCCGACGTGGTCGCCGCGGCCGTCGCCGAGTACCAGGCCGCCATGGCAGGCGAACGACGCGCCGCCCTGCAGCATCAGGCGGCGGCCGCGCGCGAGCTGGCCGAGGTGAAGCGCCGGCTGGCCAGGCTGATCGCCGAGGTCGAGGAGGGCATGCCCTGGAAGGCGGTGGCCGATCGTCACGCCGAGCTCACCGCCCGCCAGGCGCAGATCGAGGCGCAGGTCGCGGCTGCCGCCGGCGACGCCAACCTGGTCCAGATCTACCCGGGCGCCGCCGGCATGTTCCGCAAGATGATCCAGGACCTGCACGACGCCCTGGACGAGGCCGGCGACCGAACGTCGGCCGAGTCGCGCGAGGGCATCCGAGGCCTGGTCTCCGCCGTGCGGTACTTCCCCCGGGAGAAGAAGGGCCAGTACCAGCTGGAGATCGCCGCCAACCTCGCCCCGATCCTGCAGCTGGGCGACGGCCAGCCACTAGTGCAAGCGATCAATTCGGGGTCATGACACCGGGGTCACCTTGCAGCCGCCTCAAAGGTCGCCAACAGCCGTTCATGCCGCCACTGTTCGCGGGCCTTGTCGCTGGCGGCGATCAGGTCGGCGCACCCGCCGGGCTTCGGCTCCGCCTTGCCGATCTGCCGGGCGCAGGCCTTGGCGGGATGGCGATAGGCGCCAGGGTCCGCCCACAGCCCCTCCCCTGTCAGGAAGGAAAAGGCGATGGCGTTTCGGGCGGAGGTCCTGAGGTCGGCATAGGTCGCGCCCTCGTCGGCGGCCCGGGCATATTCATGGGAGAGGTCAATGCGCAAGATTCCGGCGTCATCGGTGGAGAGGCTCACGGGCACACCGCGTCGGCGAAGCCAGGCATAAGGATGAGCTTGGCCCGAGACACCCAGGATGGCGTCGTTGGACGAGAGGTTCACTTCCACCAGTATGCCCTTGGCGGCCATCTCGGCGGCCAAGCCCTCGGCATCGGTCTCCAGCGGCAGGTCGACGCCATGACCGATGCGCCGCGCACCCGCCACCCGCACCGCTTCGGCGATGTGATAGCGCAGCTCCTCCGGCGTCGCATAGGCCATTGAGAGCTCGCCCGCGTGAAGCGCCGCCTTGGTGGTGCGGCCATGATCGGTGAGGAAGTCCACCATCCTCATGTGCAGGCTGTAGTGGGTGATCGAGAGCGGATGATCCTCGGGCGCCACCATCTGCAGGCCGACCCAGCGCTTGTCGGCGGCGATCAGGGCCACCCCCAGCTGCAACTGGGCGAAGGTCTGTTCCGGTGGCGCGGCGCGGCTGGTCTGCACCAGGTAGCGGACGGTCACCTGGCAACCTGGCATGGCGTCGGGGGCGCCGCACCTCATCAGGCTTCTAGCCCTGGCCTCCATGACGTCGGTCTCGGCCATGGCGACCGCAACCAGGGCCTCCAGTCCCACGGCGGTGTTGGCGGCCTTCTGGGCGGCGAGGTCTCCGCCCTTCCAGCCGACCTGGGCGCCCTTGACCCGCGAAGCCACCCCCTGCGGCGTCACCATGGCCTCCAGGTAGAAAGTGTTTTGCCGGGCCAGGTTGTCGACCACATTGGCCAGCATATCGCCTTCGCGCCTTGCGCCCGCCGCCCCGAACCGCCCGAAGGCGCCGAAGAACTGGTCGTGGCCCGAGCGGTCCCTGAATCCGGCGTGGCGCACCGAGAAACTGTCGATCATCGCCGCGTACAGCACCTCGTCGGTCCTAATCGCGCTGGCAGGCTTCAGGTCCTCACCCGGTTGGCACGGCGGCGTCACCGAGAGCGTCTTTACATTTATGCACAGGCCGTCCTCGACGGCCCAGGCCAGCAGGGTCTCGGCGAAGATGGCGCCGGAGAGGTGGTTGTGCAGTTCTCCTCCCTTGGGCATGGCGCGGCTGAAGGCGGTCAGTTCGCCGCTCGTCATCTTCGCCACATCGGGCGCAGCCTGTGCGCCGCTGGCCACAAGGGCGACGGCAAGCCCCACCCCGGTCCAGAATCTCCGGATCATTCGCCCCTCTCCTTTACCGCAAGCGGCCCGAGCCGGGGGGCGGAGTCAAGGCCAGCGCCCCGCCAAGCTCCACCTTGGACTTTTCCGAGGCCCCTCCCCGCCCTAGGGTGGCGTCAGGGACGTTTCACAATCGAAAGACTAGGATGAAAATCGGGGCATGGATTGCGGGGTCGGCCGCCGGATTGGGCGCGGCGGCCTTGGGAATTGCGGCGCCGGGCGGGGCTCAGGCGCAGGGCTACAATGCCCCGCCGCCGGGCAGCTACTGGCAGAGCTGCCAGAAGGTGCGCGTGGTGGGCGCGGTCGAGCCGATGCTGGTCGCCGAATGCCGTGACCGCAGCGGCCGCTATCGAGGCACCAGCCTGGAATTTGAAGACTGCCGCAGCGAGATCACCAACGAGGACGGCAACCTCAGTTGCCTCAAGGGCGGCCGCGGCAACGGCGGCTGGCAGGGCGGTGGCTATGGCAACGGCGGCTACCAGGGCGGCGGTTACCAGGGCGGCGGCTACGGCAATGGCGGATACCAGGGCGGCGGCTACAATGGCGGCGGGTATGGGAACAACGGCGGCTATGGGAACAACGGCGGCGGCTATGGCAACGGCGGCTATGAACGCCCCAAGCCCACCGGCGGCGTCATCACGCTCTATGACGGGATCGGCTTTGCCGGCGCCGGCTTCCGGGCCACCAGCGAGATCACCAACCTCCCCAAGCAGTACAATGACCGCGGCCTGAGCCTGAAGATCGATCGCGGCGTGTGGGAAGTGTGTACGGACAAGGACTTCGGCGGCCGCTGCCAGACCTTCAACAAGAGCGTCTCCGACCTCAACCAGGTCGGCATGGCCTACGCCATCACCTCCATGCGGCAGGTGCGATAGGCACATATGAAGAGGGCCGCCTGGGTTTCCCCGGGCGGCCCTGATCTTGGGTCGAAGGTCGTTTAGGCGGTGAGGCCTACTCGACGATCTTGGCCACGACGCCGGCGCCGACGGTGCGGCCGCC
>NZ_JBBKVV010000112.1:0-3702 GCF_037968635.1 Phenylobacterium sp. | reverse complement strand
CGTGCAAGTCGATGGCGCCGATCTTCGCACGCGCCGCCGCCGAACTGGAGCCGCGCGCCCGCTTCGTGAAGATCGATGTCGACGCCGAACCCCAGCTCTCGGCGCAGTACGCGATCAAGGGCATCCCGGCCCTGTTCGTCTTTCAGAACGGCAAGATCGTCGCCAACCAGGCAGGCCTGGCCGACATCAGCCTGCTGCGCCGCTGGGTCGAGACCCACGGCGCGACGGCCGCCGCCTAGAGCAGGTTCCGATAGGCGTGAAACGGTCATCGAATCGATGAACGCCCTGATGTTCTGAATTGTACGAGAGTTTCGGAACTATCGACTTAGGGTCGGGTCACTTTGAGGCTCCTGGCCAACTCAATACTTGCGTTCGGACGACCAAGGAAAATTGATGTACTGGTCGCGGCTATCGAAGCAGATGTTCCCATACATCCTCAAATAGGACTTGCGGCGCGCCGCGTCGGCATAAACGGCCCTGGGGTCGGCGACATCGCGCTCATATTGCCCAATATTGGCGATCGTCAGGGCTTTTGGAAGGATATCCATCGCCTGAGGCACGGTCTTCCCATCCAGCCAGTCAGACGCGAAGCGTCCCATGGCGTAACCGAAAATGGGGGATGCCAAGCTGATGCTGGCCTTGTAGGGGCTACCGGCCTTCTTTAGCTCCGCGACAGCCTCACGCTCCCCGTCAATGCCCCCAAGAAACTGGTTTGCTCGCGCCTTGTCTGCTTCGCGCAATGCGTCCAGCGCACCAAGAACTACGGTGTCGGCGCCCAGGACCACGTCAATTTTGGGGTGCGCGAGCAGGATCATCTTCATGGTGCGATAGCCGCCTGCCTTGTCGATGGTGGCGGGCGAGATATCAGCGACGATGGTCACTCCCGGTAGCTGCCGCAGAGTATCGCGCATCGCGGTGAAACGAGGCGCGAGGAACTGCAGATTGTCGTGGGTCAGCAACACCACCTTGGCCTTGCCGCCAAGGCGGGTGCGGATATGCGCTGTTGCAGATTCCGCCAGCACCTTGCCGGTCAGATACTGCGGCGCGTTCAAGATCGTGTTGGCGGGCGGCGGCACGATCGCCCCGACATAAGCCCCGCTCCCGATCATTCTTTTGAGGCTCGGGCTCAGCGATGGCGGATCTATGGGAGCGACAACGATTGAGCCGGTCTTGTTGGCATACAGGCCATTGACCTGCTTCACCATCAGGGCCGCTTCGTTGTCGGAACGCAGTACGCGGTACGCCAGCCCACGCTCTGCAGCGGCTAGCGCCAATCCCCGCCCAATCCCCTTTACGAATTCGCGATCATTGTCCTGAACGAATACCAGCTCCCTTCGGAGGCCCTTGGGCTTGCTACAAGCCTGCTTGGCCGCATCAAAGGCCGGAAGGGCGATTGGCCTGGTCAGGCCATTGCCTTGCGCATTCGCGGCCAATGGCAAGGCCATGGCAAGAAGCGCCGCCAGTGCGCCGCGCGCCAAACGCCCGAGGAGCGTGACCTTGCATGACGGCATCGAACCTGATGGAACGGGAAGTCTCACAGCGCGTGTGCGGTTGAAAATACCAGCCGGGCTGCCGTCCCCGGTGTCCGACTGACATACTCGACATTCGTCTTCAGCGCGGCAGCCATCGCAGAGATGATCTTCGAGCCCAGGCCTGTTCCACCCGGATGCACGGCGGCGCCCAGCCCAATGCCGTCATCCTGCACGACAAGCTCGGCCCGCCCCTCCGGAAGCTTTCGCAACATGACGTGGATATCCCCCGATTGCCCGGCCGGATAGGCGTATTTGAAGGCGTTCGTCACCAATTCCGTGGCGACCACCCCGAGACTGATGCTCTCGTCTGTAGGCAGGATAACCGGGTCGAGCATGCTCGTAAGCCGGGCCGTATGGCCATCGTTGCGCATGGCGACACCAAGATTCTCCAGCATCACCCCCAGATAATCGTCCAATGCCACCGACGTTACGTCGCGCGAGGTGTAGAGGCTCTTGTGAATCTGCGAAATCGCCTGAATTCGGGTCTCTGTTTCCTTCAGCGCCCCCTTGGCCGATTCATCGGTAACGGTCTTGGACTGCATGTGGACCAGCGCCGACACGAGCTGGAGACTGTTAGCCACGCGATGATTGACTTCGGACAGCAGGAGTTCTGCCCGTTCCCGCGCGAGCGCTAGCTCCTGCGTCCTTCTTTCAACTCGTTCCTCGAGCGTGAGATTGACAGCACGCACTTCGTCACGCGCCTGCGCGATCTCCTGCCTGTTGCGATAGACGGTGAAGGCCACCGCAGCCACGACAAGAACGATGACGAAAGCCGCGACGGTGGATACCCATCGCAGCATGGCGGCATTCTTCTTCTGCTCGATCTCGAACAGGGTGGACTTCTCGTCGGCATCGAGCATCGCGCCGTACAGGTAGACGTTGATTTCGTCCATCAGCGCCTTGCCGCGATTGCTACGGATCATCGACAGGGCATCCACATCGGAGCCAGCGCGCTTCAGGGCGATGCTTTGGTCCATTTCCCCGAGCTTTTCATCTACCGCCTCCCGCAGCCTGGACATGAGCGGCGTTGGCTCGGACTCCGCGATAACAAAGCGTGCGAGATCGGACAGCTGCTGCCCGGCGCGGGACTTGGCCGTGTCAAAGGGAGCCAGGTAGATTTCATTGCCGGTCAGAAGATAA
This sequence comes from Phenylobacterium sp., assembly GCF_037968635.1. Lineage (GTDB taxonomy): Bacteria > Pseudomonadota > Alphaproteobacteria > Caulobacterales > Caulobacteraceae > Phenylobacterium. Next base: position 1,030 of record NZ_JBBKVV010000112.1, on the reverse strand, counting down.
CCGCGCTGGCTCGACTCCGCCGTTCGCAAGGCGTCGCGCAGTTCAACCGCGGCGATGCGGGTGTCTCGCTGCAACGCCGTTTCCTGGAAAACGGTGTTGGACCTTTCGCCAAGCCATACCGTCATCCCCACCATAGCGATGAGTGCGAGAAAGCCGATGACAAGGCCTCCAGCGACAGCAAAGGCTAGGCGATTACTTGCCATTTTTGTGGTCTACTGATGCCTGGCGTTCGGACGACGCACCCCGCGCCCTGAAGGGACTGTATAAAGGCAGACGTGCCGCTCGCTGGCAACGTCCGGCCGGGGCTGTCAGCCCAAATGCACCACTTGCTGACCAGGGGTGGGGCGGATGGCCCCCAAGAAGAAGCCCGATGACTCGTTCAGGTGATTGGGTAGCTCACCCGATGTCATCCAGCTCGTGGTGAGGCTCTACGTCGGATATCCTTCCGCCTACGTGCCGAAGGCGGAAATCCCGAACGTCACGGAAGGGTCGGACCCGTTCATTTGCTTCACCTCGGCGAGCGAACCTTCGGGAGGCGGTCCCGACGGGGCTCTAATGTCAGGTTCTATCTCCCCGCGCGTCAGGCCGTTTCCATCAGCTGGCGGAGATCGCCCTCAAGCTGGGCCACCAGCTTGCGGCCGAAGGCGTCGGCCTGGCTTCTCACTTTCTTGCCGGCCAGGGTGCGGATGGCGTCGATGTGGTCGTCGATCAGCGGCAGCCGGGACTCGAAGGGCAGGTTGTCGTCGTCGATCAAGACGCAGAGGCCCGCGGCCAGTTGGTGGATCAGGGGATAGCCGAAGGTGGGCGCCAAGCCCTTCATGTCGTGGGCGCGCATATAGAGCACGCTGACGGCCTCGATGCCGTAGCCATCCCTCGGCAGGGCCTCACGGGCGGCGTCCAGCTTGACGACTTCCTCGTGCATCCAGGCGTCGAAATTGTCCGACAGCGCCTGCACAGCCGCCTGCGCCTTGGCCACGCTTCCCATGGCCAGAGACAGTGATTGCCGTGATGGGGTCGCGTTTCCCGCCAT
>NZ_JBBKVV010000111.1:0-26795 GCF_037968635.1 Phenylobacterium sp. | reverse complement strand
CGCCTCGGCCCGTTCGAACACCACCTCGATGCCGTCCATCAGCAGGTGGGCGGTGATGGGTTTGGCGATGTGATGGTCGGCGCCGGCGGCCATGGCGTCGCGGCGGTGCTGGGTCATGGCGTTGGCGCTCAGCATGATGATCGGGGTCCGTGGCCCGCCGCGCCGCCGTTCCTCGTCGCGCAGGGCCATGGTGGCGGTCAGGCCGTCCATCACCGGCATCTGCATGTCCATCAGCACCAGGTTGAAGACCCCGACCTTGAACGCGGCCAGGGCCTGGGCCCCATCCTCCGCCACCGTGATCTCGGCGCCCAGCGGCGCCAGGATCAGCTGCACGACCTTCTGGTTGATCGGGTGGTCCTCGGCCAGCAGCACCCGCAGGGCGTCGACCCGGGCCAGGGGCGCCTGCGCCGCGTCGTTGGCGGGCTGGGCGTCATAGTCGGCCAGGGCGCGGACCCGGGGCAGGGGGAAACTGGCGCGGAACAGGCTGCCGCGCCCGGGCTCGGAGCTGGCGGAAATCTCGCCCCCCATAATCTCGACGATGGCCTTGCAGATCGACAGGCCCAGCCCCGTTCCGCCGAACCGCCGGGTGATGGTGGCGTCGGCCTGGCTGAACCGCTGGAACAGGCCGGCGCCGGCCGCCGCGTCAAACCCCACCCCGGTGTCGCGCACCTCGACCGTCAGGCAGGCCGGCGCGTCGCCGTCCTCGGCCACCCCGACCCGCAGGCGAACCCCGCCCTGGTCGGTGAATTTCACGGCGTTGGAGAGCAGGTTCCCCACCACCTGCTTCAGCCGGACAGCATCCCCCAGGAACTCGCCGCGCGCCGTCTCGTCGAAGTCGGCGGCGAAGGTCAGGCCCTTCTCATCAGCCTTCAGTCGGTTGATCTGCAGCACGCCTTCCAGGGCCTCGGACAGGTCGAAGGGCGCGGTCTCGATCTCCAGCCGTCCGGCCTCGATCTTCGACAGGTCCAGGATGTCGGAGACCAGCCGCTCCAGCGTCAGGCCCGAGGTCTCGATCAGGCCCACCATCTCGCTCTGGTCGGCGGAAAGCTCTGTCTGGGCCAGGGCCGCCACCACCCCGATCACCCCGTTCAGCGGGGTGCGAATCTCGTGGCTCATATTGGCCAGGAAGTCGGTCTTGGCCTGGTTGGCCGCTTCGGCCGCGGCGTGGGCGGCCTTCATCTCCGCTTCGGCCGCCACCCGGTCGGTGACGTCGCGGGCGACGGCGAACACCTGGTCGCCCGATAGCCGCGCGCGCCACTCCAGTTGCCGGTAGCGTCCGTCGCGATGGCGGTAGCGGTTCACGAAACCGACGATCTCGCCGTCCGAGAGGATCGAGGCCATCAGGTCGGCGGTGGCCGGGACGTCGTCAGGATGGATCAGGGGCAGCAGCGGCTTGCCGATCAATTCGTCCGGCGTCCAGCCCAGCACGGTGGTCCAGGACGGGCTGACCCGCACGAAGCAGCCTGCCGCGTCGCGGATGCACAACATGTCCAGCGACACATCGAAGAAGGTCGAAAGATCGTCGGCCGGCCTGGGGTCGGATGACATGGACGCGGTACTCCGGGCGCAACTGAGCCGTCCCCCAAATATGGGTGTTCGGCCTTAACCACGGGTAAGTTTTGACGCCGCCCATGTCACAATCTGGCGATGGACGCGTCCGCCGGCGCCATGCAGCATCGGCGCGTATTGGGGGAGCGATGGCGCAAAATCTGGTAGTGCTGGTGCACGGCACCCATGCACGGGACGCCGAGTGGGTGGGGGAGGACGCCGCCCTCGCCCACAGCCTGCGTCTGGGCCTGCCCGACTGTCAGGTGCGGACCTTCCGGTGGTCGGGCGCCAACCATCACGGCGCCCGTCTGCAGGCCGGGGCCGAACTGGCCATGATGCTGCAATCGCTCTGCGCGACATGGCCCGCCGCGCGGCTACACCTGATCAGCCACAGCCATGGCGGCAATGTCGTCCTCTATGCCGCGCGACGGTTGGACCCGCAGGCGCAGGTCGCCACCATCGCCTTCCTCGGCACCCCCTTCCTCAATGTCAGGCGCCGCAACATCACCGCCAATTCGGCGCAGTTCGCCCTGCTCGCCTCGATCGTCGGAGCCTACCTGGGGTTCCTGCTCTTCGCAGTGGCCGCCGTGCTGGTCTCGATCCTTCTGCCTGGGAACTGGGGCCTGGGCTTCGTGGTGGTCGCCGCCCTCTACGGGGTCCCCCTGGGGATCTCCACCCAGGCGAAGATGCGGACCTGGATAGCCAGATGGCTGGACGAACGGCTCCCGCGCCTCCAGGCGCGCCATGCTGACCTCGCCAACCAGACCGGTCCGGGCTGTCCGGTCTATATCGCCACCGTGCCGGCCGACGAGGCGGGCCTGTTGCTGCACACCCTCGACCGCCTGAGCGCCATGTTCTGGTGGCCCCAGCGGCTGGTGCGGCTCGCCGGGCCCGGCGTGGTGGCCGCTCAGGGCGCGGCCCTGCTCGTGTTTGCCTCCGTCTCGGCGGTCGCGGGCGAAGGGTCTCCCACCTATGCGGCCTCGGGGGCGGCTTGGGTTTACAGCTTCGTGGCGGTCGCAACCGTCGGAGCCTGGGTTATGTGGCTGACGCCCCTGGCGGCGTTGATCGGCGCCGCTCTGCGCGGTTCGCGCTTCGCCTTCGGCGGCGAGAGCCCGCTCTTCACCATGGCCCTGCGGGTGAGCCCCGATGTCCGTCCTCTGTGGGACCTGCCGCCAGGCAGCCGGGTCCTCAGCCTTCCGCCTCGAGAGGGCCAAAAGGGCCTTCGCCACTGCGGCTTCTACGAGGATCAGGTCGTGGTGGCCGACATGATCGCCTGGATGAACGGGACGGCCGGCGCGCCGCCCGCCGAGGCGGTTTCGCGTCCGCCGCCGCCTGGCCGCAAGCTTTCCATCCGCGCGGCGGCCGGCGTCGTCTGGTTCTGCCTGGTGGTGGGGTTGGCCTTCGTGCTTGGTGCGCGCGCCCCGGGCGGGTGACCTGGCGTCCGGCCTTTCCTCGGGTTCCGGCCCGGTGCATATCGGCGCCCCATGACCGACAGCCTCACCGCCTTCGCCGACGAGAAGCTCCACCAGCTGGAGGGCGCCAGCCTGCGCCGGCGGCTGGTGCCCACCGACCGGATCGACGGCCTCTGGGTGCAGCGGGGCGGGCGGCGCCTGTTGTCCTTCTCCTGCAACGACTACCTGAACCTCAGCCACCATCCGGCGGTGAAGGGCGCCGCCATCGCCGCCGTCGAGCGCTATGGCGCGGGGGCGGGCGCCTCGCGGCTGGTGACGGGCGACCATCCGATCTTCGGCGAGCTCGAGGCTCGGCTGGCGGCGTTGAAGGGCAAGGACGCCGCCTGTGTGTTCGGCTCGGGTTATCTCGCCAATGCCGGGATCATCCCCACCCTCATGGGGCCCGGCGACCTGATCCTGGCCGACGAGCTGGCCCATGCCTGCATCTGGTCGGGCGCGCAGTTGTCCGGCGCCACGGTGCTGGCCTTCCGCCACAACGACATGGCCGACCTGGCGGAGAAGCTGGCCGGCCATCGCGGCGCGGCGGCCCGCTGCCTGATCGCCACCGACGGGGTCTTCTCGATGGACGGGGACCTGGCGCCCCTCGACCAGATCAGCGACCTGGCCCGCGCGCACGACGCCTGGCTGCTGGTGGACGACGCCCACGGCCTGGGCGTGGTTGGGGCCGGTGGCGCGGGGTCCGGCTCGCTCTATCCCACCGCCCGCATCGATCTGGCCATGGGCACCTTCTCCAAGGCGCTGGGCGGCTACGGGGCCTATGTCTGCGCCAGCGGGCCGGTCATCGACCTGATCAAGACCCGCGCCCGGACCTTCCTCTATACGACCGGCCTGCCCCCCGCCAACGCGGCCGCGGCCCTGGCGGCCCTGGACGTGATCGCCGCCGAGCCGGACCTGGTGGCCGCGCCGCTGGCCAACGCGCGGCGCTTCACTCGCGGCCTCAACCTGCCGGACGCCACATCGGCCGTGGTTCCGATCCTCATCGGCGAGGCCGACCGGGCGCTGGACATCGCGCAAAGCCTTGAATCGGCAGGCTTCCTCGCCGTCGCTATCCGACCGCCCACCGTGCCCGCCGGGACCGCCCGCCTGCGCCTGGCCTTCACCGCCGGTCACACGTCGCGGGACATAGACGGTCTGATGTCGGCCATCGTCGGTCTGATCGCATGAGGGCCGTCTTCATTGCTGGATCCCATACAGATGTGGGGAAAACCTGGGCCGCCTGCGCCCTCCTCAAGGCCGCCCGCGTCAAGGGCCTGTCGGTGGCCGCCCTGAAGCCCGTCGTAACCGGTTATCTTCCATCCACGGCCGTCACCAGTGATCCCGGACGGTTGATCGCGGCGCTTGGGGGCGACCTGTCGGTCGAGGCCCTGGAGGCCATGTCCCCCCTGCGCTTCGAGGCCGCCCTGTCGCCGCCGATGGCCGCCCGGCTGGAGGGTTTGAGCCTCACCCTGGCCGACCTCCTGACCGTCTGCCGCCCGGTCCTGGCCGCCCAGACCGCCGACCTCCTGCTGGTGGAGGGCGCGGGCGGGGTGATGAGCCCCATGGCCGAAGACGCCACCGGCCTGGACCTGCAGTTGGCGCTGGGCTTACCCACCATCCTGGTGGGCGGCTCCTACCTCGGCGGGGTCAGCCACACCCTGACGGCTCTGGAGGTCCTGCGGTCGCGAGGCCTTGCCGTGCTTGGGATTGTCATCAGCCAGACCGCCGATCCCGACGCGCCCGACTTCCCCCAGACCGTCGCGGCCATCGCTCAGTTCGCCGGTGGCGTCCCCGTCCTGGCCGCCCCCCGCGACGACGAGACCTGGGCCTCAGCCCTGCTCTGACCGGCGCCGCGCCTGGGACCAGGCGAGCACCGCCATGCCCAGTGCGGCGGACATCAGCGAGCCCGCGATCACCCCGATCCGCACCTCGGTCTGTCCGGCCACGTCCTGCGGGCTGAAGGCCAACGTGCCGATGAACAGGCTCATGGTGAAGCCCACCCCGCACAGCACCGCGACCCCATAGAGCTCGATCCACTTGGCCCCCGTCGGCCGCCGGGCCAGCTTCAGCCCCATGGCCAGGGCCGCGGCCCCGAACACCCCCACCTGCTTGCCCAGGAACAGGCCCAGCGCGACCCCCAGGGCCACCGGGCTGAACAGCTCCTTCAGGGACAGGCCGCTCAGGCTGAACCCCGCCGCCGTGAAGGCGAACAGCGGCAGGATCAGGAAGGCCACATAGCCGTGCAGGCTGCCCATGAAGTAGTGCAGCACGCCGCCCTGGCCGGGGCGGCGGGGCTCGATGGGCACGGTCATGGCGGCCGCCACCCCGGCCAGCGAGGTATTGATCCCGCTCTTCAGGGTGAAGGCCCAGATCAGCACGAAGCAGCAGGCGTAGAAGAAGTAGGGCGCGGTCTTCCAGCGCCCCAGCAGGAACATCAGCGCCAGCGTCGAGACCGCCCCGCCCAGCGCCAGGAGATTGACCTTGGCGGTGAACAGCAGGCCGATCAGCAGCACGGCGCCCAGGTCGTCGGCGATGGCCAGGGTCAGCAGGAAGACCCGCAGCGAGGGGGGCAGGGTCCTGCCGGCGATGGCGAGGGCGGCGAGGGCGAAGGCGATGTCTGTGGCCGAGGTCGTGGGCCAGCCCTGCGGCGACCCGCCAGCCCCGAGGTTGAAGGCCAGATAGACACCCGCGGGAACCGCCATGCCGCCGATCGCGGCCATGGCCGGCAGGGCCAGACGCCTGGGGTTTGACAGTTCACCGCGCAGGATCTCGAACTTGATCTCCATCCCCACGACGAAGAAGAAAATGGTCATCAGGCCCTGCTTCACCCAGGCCCGCACGGAATGAGTCTCGTCGAAGGCTCCGACCTGGATCGTGAATTCGCGGGCGATGAAGCTGAAATAGTTCTGTGACCACGGGGAGTTGGCCAGAACGATGGCCACCAGGGCCGCGCCCGCCAGGATCATGCCCGAGGCGGCTTCGGTCTTCAGGAAATCGAGGGTGATGCGTCGCGCCATGGCCGAGCGGTAGCATGCCTCGCGTGACCGGCGCATCACAACCAAGCTTGCCGTCGCCGGTTTTCAGTTCCATCTGGCGCCCATGCCCGTCTCGTCCGCCTACCGCCCCGATCCGCGCCTGCCTGACCTCGGCCCGGAGTTCGCCGACCCTGTCGCGGCGGCTGATTTTCCCCAGACCCTGCTGCGGTTCCGCAATGACCGCGCCGCCGCCACCGTGGGTCTGGATACCCTGACCGACGCCGAGTGGGTGGCGCACTTCGGGCGCTTCCAGCCGCTGCCGGACAACATCGAAACGCCCCTGGCGCAGCGCTATCACGGCCACCAGTTCCGGGTTTACAACCCCGACCTGGGCGATGGTCGCGGCTTCACCTTCGCCCAACTGCGGGAAGTCGGGACCGACCGTCTGCTGGACCTCGGGACCAAGGGCTCGGGGACCACCCCCTGGTCGCGGGCCGGCGATGGTCGCCTGACCCTGAAGGGCGGCGTGCGCGAGGTGCTGGCCACCGCAATGCTGGAGGCCCTGGGCGTTCCGACCTCGAAGTCCTTCTCGCTGATCGAGACCGGCGAGGCCCTGGAGCGCGGCGACGAGCCCAGCCCGACCCGTTCGGCGGTCCTGACCCGCCTGTCGCACAGCCACATCCGTTTCGGCACCTTCCAGCGCCAGGCGTTTCTGGAACAGCCGCGCGAACTCGTCCGCCTCGTCGACTACGTCATCGAGACCTATTACTCCGAGCTGGACAAGGTGCCGGACCGCACCTGCGCCCTGCTGACGGCGGTGGTGGAGCGGGCCGGGACGCTCGCGGCCTCTTGGATGGCGGCGGGCTTTGTCCACGGGGTGCTCAACACCGACAACATGAACATCACCGGCGAGAGCTTCGACTACGGCCCCTACCGGTTCCTGCCGCACAACGATCCCAACTTCGTCGCCGCCTACTTCGACAGCCAAGGTCTCTACAGCTTTGGCCGGCAGCCGGAGGCGGTGTTCTGGAACCTGCAGAACCTGGGGGGCTGCCTCTCCATGGTGGGGGAGCAGCAGCCCTTGGTGGAGGCTCTAAATGGCTTCGCCGACGCCTATCGCGGTGGACTGGCGGCCGCCATGCTTCGGCGCCTGGGCCTCAAGAGCCGTGGCCGGGAGCTGGACGCAGGCCTGGTCAACGCGGCCTTCACGGCCCTGGCGGCCGGGGGCGAACGGCTGCGATGGGAGCCCTTCTTCTTCGACTGGTTCTGCGGGGATGTGGGCCGGGCCATGGCCAGCCCGCGCGGTGACATCTATGGCGGCCAGCCCTTCGCCGATTTCCGCCGCCGAGTGGCCGAAACAGAGCCGGAGCGGCCGGGCCGTCTGCTCGATCCCTACTTCGCCAAGGCCGAGCCGGAAGAGCTGATCATCGACGAGATCGAGGCGATCTGGGAGGCCATCGCGGCCGACGATGACTGGACCGACTTCCACGCCAAGCTGGCGCGGATCGAAGCCGCCCGGCAGGCCTGGGACCTCTGAGTCTCAGGAACCCACCCCGCGTCCGTCGCGTTGGCTGTGGGCCTACTGAGGAGTTCGCATCATGAAGGGCATTCTGCTCTGGGCGGTCGGCATCCCGATCCCAATCATCATCGTCCTTTATCTGCTCGGCGTCATGCGCTGACCGGTGAAGCCTCGACAGGTCTGGGACGGCTTGCCCATTGGGCGAGTACGACACCGGCGAGCGCCACGGCGCCGCCGATGGCGGGCCAGGTTCCCAGCAGTTCATTGAACAAGACCCACCCGAGGGCCGCGGCCACCACAGGCTGAACCAGAACGACGACCGACGCGGTCGCGGCCGGCAGTCGTCCGAGCGCCCACGCGATGGAACCCTGGCCAGCGACGTGCATGAGGCCGAGGCCCGCGCAGGCCGCCCAGCCCCCGAGGCCCGCGGGGATAATCGGCTCGCCCAGGCCAAGGGCCGCCAGCAGCATCAGCGGTGCGCCCACCAGGGTGGACCAGAACATGATCCGGGTCGCCGACATCGACTGCCGTGCGCTGGCGACCAGGAGGAAATAGAGCGAGTACCATACGGCTGTCGCCGCCGAGAGAGCGTCCCCCAAAGGCGGGTTCACGCCGGTCGAGCCGGCGCCCTTGGTAAGCGCCATGGTCCAGGCTCCGGCTACCGCGAGGGCCACGGCCAGCACGAACAGACGCCGGGGGCGCTGCCTCAGAAAAATCCAGGCGAAGGCGGTCACCAGCACGGGAGTGAGGTTCGACAACACGGTCGCCTTGGCCACCGAGGTATAGGCGATGCCGTAGTGCCAGAAGCTGAGATCGAGCGCGAAGGCGACGCCCGCCAGCACGGCGGCCCAAGGCGCCTTGCCGACACCGCCGCCCGTTCTCTGGGCCATGATGGCCAGCAAGGGCAGGGCGAAGACCAGCCGCCAGAAACCCGTCGCCGCGGGTCCGGCCTCCGACAGCCGCACCAGTATCGGGCCGACGCCGATGACACAGGCGCCCATCAGCAGCATCGCGAGGGCCTTGCCACGATCGTCGGGTTGGTCGGTCAAAGTCCCATCTCCGCGCGGAGCGCCTGCGAGGTGACGCCGGCGGCCCTCAATTCAGCCAGGGTCTGGGCCTGGTCGCGCTTGGCGTAGCGCCTGCCGTCGGGGCCAGTCAGCAGCCGGTGATGGCGATAGACCGGTGCGGGTAAGCCGAGCAAGGCCTGCAGCAGGCGCTGGACGTGGGTCGCCTCGAACAGGTCCTCGCCGCGGATCACGTGGGTCACCCCCTGGAGGGCGTCGTCCAGGGTGACGGCCAGGTGATAGGCGACCCCGACGTCGCGGCGAGCCAGCACCACGTCGCCCCCGAGGTGGGGTTGGACGGTGATGACGCCGCTCTCGCCGCTCGGCCCTGACCCCTCCTCGACGAAGGTCAGGGGGCCGACCTTGGCAAGGGCCTTGTCGAGGGAGAGTCTCCACGCGAAGGCCTCCCCCGCCGCAAGTCGACGCGCTTCGTCGTCGGCGGGAAGAGGGGAGCCTCGCCAGGTCTCCATCGCGCCGTGGGGCGCGCTGGCGATCGCCTCGGCGATTTCCCGGCGGGTGCGGAAGCAGCGGTAGAGCAGGTCGCGTTCCGCGAGGGCTTCGATGGCGGTTTGATATTCGGCGAGGTGTTCGGACTGCCGCCGCACCGGCTGTTCCCATTCGAGCCCCAGCCAGGCCAGGTCCTCGTGGATGGCGGCTTCGTACTCCGGTCGGCAACGGGTGACGTCGATGTCCTCGATGCGCAGCAGGAAGCGCCCCTTCGCCGCGCGGGCCGCGTCATGGGCGGTGAGCGCCGAGAAGGCGTGCCCCCGGTGGAGGCGACCGGTGGGAGAGGGGGCGAAACGGGTGGTGAAGGGCGTGGTCACGCCCCTTGTCTACTTGCCGTGGTCGTCGGCGAAAATCTTCATGTGCTCGAAGACGCCGCGCAGGAAGGCTTCCTCGCTGCCGAGCGCGGTCTTCAAGGTGTCGAACTGTTTGAAGGAGGCCATCTCGGCCAGGCCGTGGGCGGCGCACCAGGCCGCGGTGGTGGCCAGTTCCAGGGCGATCTCGTCGCTGGGATCGGCGCCAGCCTCAACCAAGGTGTCGCGGACCTGACAATAGGCGCTGTCGTCCTCCATGTGGACGTGGGAGGGCAATTCTTCCTTGTTGCGCGAGCCGTCGTACATGATGCGGTAGAGGCTGGGGTTCTCGCGGGCGAAGACAACGTAGGCCACGCCCAGCGCGGTCAGCTTGTCCTTCACCGATTGGGCCGACTTGCGGGCCGCCGACAGCGACTGGTTCAGCATATCCCAGCCCTCGGTGGCCACGGCCTCCAGCAACTCACCCTTGTCCTTGAAGTGATGATAGGGCGCGGCCGGGCTGACGCCGGCCTCGCGCGCCACGGCGCGGAGCGACAGGGCCGACGGCCCCTCGGATTCCAACAGACGGCGGGCCGCGTCGATCAGGGCGCGGCTGAGGTCGCCGTGGTGATAGGGCCGGGACTCGGCGGCTGTAGTTTCTCTCATCGGGCTCACTGTAAAAGTATATCTGGACGCCGTAAAGATCATCTTGACGGCGTTCAGATCGCTGTTATCTTAGCATTGTTCAAATAACAAACGCCCCGCCTCCCCGCGGGTTCAAACTTACAAGGTGTGTGTCATGTCTCTCGCTAACTTCGAACGCTTCTTCGACCGTATCGCCCCCGCCATCCTGCTGGTCCTGGGCCTCACCGTCGCCGCCGCCACCGCAGTGGTCGGCGCCTAAGAAGGAAAGTCGATCCCTGATCGCAAGGGCCCCTTCGGGGGCCCTTTTTTCTGGCCTGAAACGCCGAGGCCAGGGCTATGCGTAAATGCATAGCGTACACTGTAAAATGTATCTGTACATTGTTCAGATGCGAGGTATCTTAGCGTTGTTCACATGAACAACCCGGCCGGGGGCTCCGGCAACACCAAGGACCATCATCATGTTCACCCACAACGATCACGCCTTCGCCCGCTTCTTCGACACCGCCATCGTCGTCGCCTTCGTCGCCCTCAGCCTGACGCTCGCCGGCGCCACCGCCATCGTCGGCGCCTAATGCCCTTCGGCATCACCCCGCTCGCCTGATCATTTGGGTTGCGAGCGGGGTGCAGGCCGCAACGTCGCCGTCATGGCGATGTCTCAGAATCTCTCCTATAGTTCTCCTGCGTCGGGAATCTGGGGCCTCAAGGTTCCAACCGGTTCGCCGATAGCGCGGTTGAGAGTGAGGGCTTCGTCTTCAGTTTCCACGCGTACCCATCTGGCGCCTTAGCGCACCGGGACGACCGGCGATGAAGGTGCTCACCCACCCGCCGTCCGGCTGGCCCTGCCTCGTGCTGAACGCGGATTTCAGGCCGCTCAGCTACTACCCCCTGTCGCTCTGGCCCTGGCAGGACGTGATCAAGGCGGTCTTCCTCGACCGGGTCGATGTGGTCTCCAACTACGACCAGGAAATCCACTCCCCATCCTTCGCCATGAAGCTGCCCAGCGTGGTTTCGCTGAAACAGTACGTGGCCCAGGACCGGCCGCCGGCCTTCACGCGGTTCAACCTGTTCCTCCGCGACGCCTTCACCTGCCAGTACTGCCACTCGAGCGCGGACCTGACCTTCGACCACGTGGTGCCGCGCTCGCGCGGCGGTCGCACCACCTGGGAGAACATCGTCACCGCCTGCGCCCGCTGCAACCTGACCAAGGGCGGCCGCACCCCGCAGGAGGCGCACATGTTCCCGCGCCACAAGGCCCGGCGTCCCAGCGCCCACGAACTCCAGGAACGTGGCCGCAAGTTCCCGCCGCACCACCTGCACCAGAGCTGGCTCGACTACCTCTATTGGGACATCGAGCTGGAGGCGTGACGACCGCCGGATCAGCTTGGCGTTTCCGCACCCATCGCTAAAACGTTAGCTCCTGTCCGGGGCGCGTCCCCAGCGTCGTCCTGGAGCTCCGGTTGTCCCTTCCGCCTACGCTGGACATCTACATCGGCTATGACGTGGCCGAGCGCGTCGCCTACCATGTGCTCAGCCAGAGCCTCATCGACCACGCGACGCGGCCGCTGCGGATCACGCCGATCGCGCTGTCCACCCTGCCGGGGCTGCACAGCCGGGCCCGCGTGTCGCAGCAGTCGACGGAGTTCTCCTTCAGCCGGTTCCTGACCCCGTACCTGTCGAGCTACGAGGGATGGTCGCTGTTCATGGACTGCGACATGCTGGTGCGGGCCGACATCGCCGAGCTGTTCGCCCTGGCCGACGACCGGTTCGACGTGATGGTGGCGCAGCACGACTACGTCCCGCGCGACGACGTGAAGTTCCTGGGCGCCCAGCAGCTGGCCTATCCGAAGAAGAACTGGTCCAGCGTGGTCCTGTTCAACAACGCGCGCTGCCGGGCTCTGACGCCGGACTATGTCGACACCGCCAGCGGCCTGGACCTGCACCAATTCCGTTGGCTGGACGGCGATGCCGACATTGGCGGCCTGCCGCTGGAATGGAACTGGCTAGTGGGAGAATACCCGGCCAACCCCGCAGCGAAGATCGCCCACTTCACCCGCGGCGGCCCCTATTTCGCCGGCTACGCCGATTGCGACTATGCCGAGGAGTGGCGCGCCGTCCGGGAGCGCACCCTGGGTGTCGCGCGGTCGGGGGTCTGATCCCCGCAGCCGGCGCCTCGAGCATTTTCCGATAGGTGTGAAACGGCTATCGGATCGAAAAATGCTCTAAATTTTTGAATTAGAGCCCTTTTGATCCGATCTGACTGAAGCGGTCAGATCGGAAAGGGCTCTAGCGCGCCTTGAGCCCCTGCTGCTCCAGCCGCCACTTGAACTGGTCGAACCGGTCCTGGCCGAAGAACGGCTCCTTGTTGAAGGCGATCATAGGCACGCCGTAGTGACCGGCGTCCCGTTGGGCGACCTGGGAGGCCTCAATCACCGCGTTGAGACGCTCTGACTCAGCGTCCGCCGTGGCCGCGAAGGTGGCTGGATCCAGGCCGGCCCGTGCGGTGGCCTGGGCGATGTGCTCCCCCAGGTGCCAGTCATCCACGGTTCCGTTCCAGATCGTCTTGCTGATCTCCTCGAGGAAGGCCAGGCCCTTGCCCTGCTCAGCTGCGAGCGCGCCCATCTGGGTCAGGCGATGGATGTGCGGCTGGTCCTTCGGGTAGGTCCGGGTGGCCATGTCCATGTAGACCGGATCGGGTCTGGGCCAGCGGAAGGGCAGGTTCAGGAACTGCGCCTCGCGGTGGATGTCGGCGAAGAAGTAGCTGAACCAGAGCGGATCGCGGGTGTCGAAGAACTCCGGCGTGCGCACCGCCAGCGGGTACACCGGCCGCACATTGCAGGTGACGTCATAGTCCCGCTCCAGCGCCGTCAGCCGGTGCATGATCATGTAGGAGTAGGGCGAGCGGAAGGACCAATAGAGGTCGTAGGTCAGGGTCATGGGGCGGCCAGGTTTCGTTTTGCCGGGAAATAGTGGCATGTATCGCGCCACAATCAAGCGATCTGGAATCCTATCATGCTCCGACTCCTGCCCCGCCTGCTCATCGGCGCGCTCGGCGTTCTCGCCCTCTTCGGCGCCCTGCGGCTGTGGATCGATCCGACCGTGCCGGCCGCCACCCTCGGCGTCTCTCCCGTCGGCGGCCTGGGGCTGGCCACGCTGCGAGCCGATATCGGCGGGTTCTTCGGTGGCATGGGGGCCTTCGCGCTCGCCGCCGCGATCCGGGACGACCGGCGCCTGGCGACCGTGCCCCTGGTCCTGGTCGGCCTCGCCCTGACCGGCCGCCTGATCACCGTGGGTACGGAAGGCCTCTCGCCTGACATGGTCATGCCCATTGTGGTGGAGGCGTCGCTGGCGGCCCTCTTCGCCTTTGGGCGCCGGACCCTGGGCGTCCGCTAGCGCATTTCTTCCGGCGGCTTCACCGTCCGGAACATCAGCAGCAACAGCAGGTCGTAGCCGATCTTCAGGCCGCCGCCGATCAGCAGCGGCCAGGCGAAGGGGCTGAGCGTCAGCAGCAGGCCCGCGATCGACGGGCTGAGCGCCGAGGCCAGGCTGCGGGGCACGTTGGTCAGGCTGGCGGCCGCCGCCCGCTCCGGTGGGGTGACGATGGCCATGACGTAGGAAGACCGCGCGGGCACATCCATGGCCGAGAGGGTGGAGCGCACCAGCAGCAGGCCCATGGCCACCGTCAGGTTCGGCGCGAAGGCCACCAGCATCAGGCAGATATTGGCCGGGATGTGGGTGAAGACCATGGTGTTCACCAGGCCGATCTTCTTGGCCAGCCGCCCCGAAGCCAACTGCGAGAAGGCGGTCAGCACACCCATCCAGAAGAACAGCGCCGAGGCCGTGGTCAGCGACAGGCCGTAGTGCTGGAAGAGGTAGAGGGCCAGCAGGGACTGGACGAGAAAGCCGCCGCCGAAGCTGTCGATACTGAATAGGCCAGCCAACAGAAAGACCCGGTTGCGGGACGGACCGAGCGGTGTTCGAGCCTTCTCCGCGTCGCTCTCCACGGCCGGCAGGCCTCGGTAGAGGACCATCACCACCAGGCCCAGGACCCCGTAGAGCAGGAACATGCCACGTGCGATGTCGAGGCTGCTCCAAGCGAAATGGTGGCCCAGTTGCTCGGCCAGGCCGACGGCGAGCGCGCCCCCGGCCACCATCAGGGAGCCCGTCAGGCTATAGCGGGCGAAGAGACTGGTGCGCTCGGAGTCGGTCGCGCTGTGAGCCAGCATCGACTGCTCCAGCGGCAGGAAGGGGCTGACGTCGCCGCCGGAGGGATTGAGCGTGCCGACGCAGCCCACCACGACAAGTGGCCAGAAGCTCCCAAGGCCCGCGAAGGCAAGGCCAGTGAGGAACATCAGGCCTGAGGCCGCGATCAACAGTCGGCGTGTGCTGACGCGGTGCGCGACGGCGCCGACCGCCAGGGTGAGGGCCGCCGAGCCCAGCAAGGTGGCGGTGGTGAGCATCCCCACCTGCAGCGGGGAGAAGCCCAGGGCGATCAGATAGACCGGCAGCAGCAGCGCGACGAAGCCGTCCCCGAAGGCGCGGATCCCTCGGGTCAGCAGCAGAGTGCGGGCAGGGCCGGTCACACCGCCTGCGGCTCGCGCCACATGGCCCAGGCGGGCGGGGCGTCGGGGCGGGCGCGGAACTCCCGCATCACCTCGAAGCCATAGCGCCGATAGAGCGGCACGTTGGCCTCGTTGGAGGATTCTAGGTAGGCGGGCAGGCTGGCGGCGTCGACCTTGGCGAGACCCGCCTTCAGCATCCGCGAGCCGAGCCCCAAACCTTGCGCTTCCGGGCGGACGCCGAGGAACCACAGATAGGCGTGGGGCCGTTCCATGGGGTGCAATTCGTCCATGATCTTGCGCATGGCGGCCAGCCGCCCGATCCGCCCGAACCCGGTGGCGCCGAGGATGGCGGGGAAGACCCGCAGTTCCTGCAGCAGGCTGTTGGGGCCTAGCGCCTCCGACGGAATCCAGATCGAGACCGCGCCGCCGCCGGCGGGCCTCGTCACCTCGCCGGTGGGCAGGGCGATCTCCTTGAGCAGCATCTTCATGAACCGCAGGCGGGCGGCCTCGCGGCGGTTGTCGTTACGCAGGAACCAGCAGAACTGCGGGTCGGTGCGGAAGGCTTCGTTCAGGTCGTCGGCGACGGCGTCGATATCGGCGGGACCCGCGGCGACGGGTGACTCGGCGCCGCGACGCAGGGCTTCGATCTGCGCGTCGGTCATAGCTTCTCGCTGATCTTGATGGCGGCCTTGCAGCCGGCGCGGATCACGGCGGCCAGGATCGGGTAGCCCGGCGCCTCACGAGCGCCTTCCTCCACGGCGTGGTCACGGTGGGCCAGCTCCTCGTCACGGAACTTGGACAATTCGGCGGCCAGCGCGGGTTCGCGTTGAGTGAGTTCGGCGACCTGTCCCGCATAGTGCTGCTCGATCACGTCTTCGACGGCCTCGGTGCAGGCGTGGGCCGCCTTCTCTCCGAGCAGCGCGGTGCCGGCGCCAAGCGCAAAGGCCGCCAGTCGCCAGACCGGAGTCATCGCGGTCGGCCGAACGCCATGGTCGGTCAGCAGGGTGTCGAAGCGGGCCAGGTGGACGGCCTCGTGCCCCTCCATCTCGGCCAGTTGGCTGGCGATCCGCTCATGGCCCTTGGAGGCGCCGAGGACGGCGCGCTGGCCTCGATAGATCTGCACCGCCGCCATCTCGCCGGCGTGGTCGACCCGCAGGATTTCCGCCAGGCGAGCGGCGGTGGCGCCCTGTCCAGGGCGAGGGGGGACGGGTTTGTCGCTCATGCCCGACGCCGGTCGCCGACGGCGGCCCATGCGCTAAGGATGGTCAGCTTCAGGGAGATCAGGGCGTTCCAGCCGGCCATCGACAGGCCCAGGAACACCCAGGCGGCTTCATCGCAGGCCGGTGGTCGGATCTTCGCGCCGCCCAGGAGGTCGGTCATGGCCTGGGTGCTCACCGCCGCCCCTGTCGAGGCGCAGGTCGAGGGGCCGGGCCACCACTTCCACTCCGCGCCGGCGTGATAGACCGCCACCCCGACGCCGACGGCGAAGACCAGGGCGAGGCCTATGTCGAACAGCCCGCGCCAGCGGGGACCGCGCGGCAGCTTGCAGACCAGGATTGCGATCAGGGCGAGGCTGCCCGCGACCCAGTAGATCTCGCGTGCTCGCAGGCAGAGCGTGCAGGGGGCGTAGCCGCCAAAGGTTTCGAAGGCATGGGCGATCGCCAGCATCAGGGCGGACGATCCGAGAGCCCAGAAGGCCCAGCGGTCGAGAACAGCGCGGATCAACGACATCATGGCGCGCGATATGAGCGCAAAACCGGGCTCAGCCCAAGACTTTCAGCGCGACAATGCCACCAACCAGAACCACCACGCCGATCACGGTGTAGAGGGTCAGGCGTTTTTCGACCTCCTCGCGGACCGCCGGGCCGAAGTATTTCAGCAGGGTGGCGGTGAGGAAGAACCGCGCGCCGCGGGTCACCACCGAGGCCCAGAGGAAGGTGATGAAGGAGAATTCGGCCAGACCTGAGGCGATGGTCACCAGCTTGTAGGGTATTGGGGTAAGGCCCTTGATCAGGATCACCCACAGACCCCATTCCTCGAACCAGGTCTTGAAGGCGGCGTCGCCGTCGGCGTGACCCATCAGGGCCAGCAGCCAATGGCCCAGGTCCCCCAAGTGGTAACCGATGAAATAGCCGAGGCAGCCTCCCAGCACCGAGGAGATCGTGCAGAGCCCGGCATAGAGGAAGGCCCGCTCTGGACGGGCCAGCACCATCGGCGCAAGCATGACGTCGGGCGGGATCGGGAAGAACGAGCTCTCGGCGAAGGACACCCCGCACAGCATGACGGGCGCGTGGCGCGACCCGGCTAGGCCCATGACCCAGTCGTAGAGTTTGCGAAGCATTGTGATCCGAAGCGGCTGTTCACACGTTTGCTAGCAGGCGCGGCAAGGCTTGTCTCGCCGGCTCGGATCAGGCATTTGGTTTCAAATGATACTATATCTGCTCGAAGGAGCGTGCACATGAACGCCCAGGCCCCCTCTCGCGACCTGTTCGACAACCCCCTCGGAACCGACGGCTTTGAGTTTGTTGAGTTCACCGCCCCCGATCCGGACCTGCTGAAGGGCCTGTTTGAGAAGATGGGCTTCACGGCGGTCTCTAAGCACCGGTCGAAGAATGTCATCCGCATGCGCCAGGGCGACATCAACTTCCTGCTGAACATGGAGCCCGCCGGCCAGCCCGCCGACTTCCGGCAGATCCACGGCCCGTCGGCCAACGCCATGGCCTTTCGGGTCAAGGACGCGGCCAAGGCGATGGCCCTGGCCCTGGAGCGCGGCGCCAAGCCTGTGCTCGGCCCGGTCGGCCCGATGGAGCTGAACATTCCGGCCATCGAGGGGATCGGCGGCTCGAACCTCTATCTGGTGGACCGCTACGGGGCCCAGGAGATCTACGACGTCGACTTCGTGCCCGTCCCCGGCGCGGCGGAGGCCGAGGCTGCGAATGGTGTCGGCCTGACCTATCTCGACCACCTGACCCATAACGTGTTCCGCGGGAACATGGCCAAGTGGGCCGACTTCTACGAGCGCATCTTCAACTTCCGGGAGATCCGCTATTTCGACATCGAGGGCGCCCAGACCGGCCTGATCTCCAAGGCCATGACCAGCCCGTGCGGCAAGATCCGCATCCCGCTCAACGAGAGCCAGGACGACCACTCCCAGATCGAGGAGTTCCTCAAGGACTACCACGGCGAGGGAATCCAGCACGTGGCGCTGGGGACCGGCGACATCTACCACGCCGTCGAGACCATGCGGGACCGCGAGGTCCGCTTCCAGTCGGTGCCGGAGACCTATTACGAGCAGCTGCCCGACCGCGTGAAAGGCCACGGCGAGAACCTGCAGCGCCTGCGCGCCGACCAGATCTTGATGGACGGGGCGCCGACCGAGGGCCAGGGTCTGCTGCTGCAGATCTTCACCGAGAACATGATCGGGCCGATTTTCTTCGAACTGATCCAGCGCAAGGGCAACGAGGGCTTCGGCGAGGGCAACTTCAAGGCGCTGTTTGAGTCCATCGAGCTGGACCAGGTGCGTCGTGGGGTTCTGCCGGCCAAGGAGGGCTGATTGCCGCCGAAGTGGGCTATTGTCGTGCATGGCGGGGCAGGGGCAATCGAACGCGCCCACCTCAAGCCTGAGCAGGAGGCCGCCTATCGCGCCGCCTTGACCCGGGTGACGCAGGCCGGCGCCGAGGTGCTGAAGACGGGCGGCCTGGCCCTGGACGCCTGCGAGACCGCCGTCCGTCTGCTGGAGGACGACCCTCTGTTCAATGCCGGCCGGGGGGCGGTCTTTACGGCGGAAGGCCGCAACGAACTGGACGCCGCGATCATGGAGGGCCGCACTCTGGCCGCCGGCGCGGTGGCCGGCGTCACCCGTGCGCGGCATCCGATCACGCTCGCCCGCGCGGTCATGGAGCGCTCGCCCCATGTCATGCTGATCGGCAAGGGCGCCGACGACTTCGCCGCCGATCAGGGCGAGGAACTGGTGGAGCCCTTCCACTTCCACACGGCACGACGCTGGCGCAGCCTGACCAACTTCCTCAAGGCCGAGAACCTGCCAATCCCGCCCGAGCCGGTCGGCGCCGACCGCCCCGACCCGGCCCACGGACTGGCTCACGACGAAGGCAAGCACGGGACGGTCGGCGTCGTCGCCCTCGACATCCACGGCGACGTGGCGGCGGCCACCTCCACCGGCGGCACAACCGGCAAGCGCTGGGGCCGGGTAGGCGACAGCCCCCTGATCGGGGCGGGGACCTATGCGTCGAACGCCGGCTGCGCGGTCTCGGCCACCGGGACCGGCGAGTACTTCATCCGCCTGACGGTCGCGCGCGACATCTCGGCCCTGGTGGAGATGAAGGGCCTTTCGTTGCAGGCCGCGGTCGATGAGGTGGTGCAACATCGGTTGACCGCGCTCGGCGGCGATGGCGGCGTGATCGCCGTCGCACCCAATGGCGACGTGGCCTGGAGCTTCAACACCTCGGGCATGTATCGGGCAATGTCGGTCGAAAGTCGGCCAATGTCGGTCGGCATCTACAAGGACGAGGTGTGATGGCTCGCAACTGGATCCCAATCCGTGGCGCACAAGGGGTTCACTCCCGCCAGGCCCACGCCGACATGCCCACCGGCACCTATGAGCGAGAGGTCTCCAAGGAGGGTTTCTTCGGTCCCGCGGCCTTCCTGCACCATCCACGGCCACCAACATCTTGGACCAGCTTCGAGGGCCCGCTGCGCCCCCGCGCCTTCGACCTGGCCCGCCTGAACGAGGCGCCGGGTTCGCCCTGGAACGCCCCCGTCGTCCTGCACAACGCCGCCGTGGAGATGCGCTTCTGGAAGCTGGCCGCCCCCATGCCGGCCCTGGCCCGCAACGCCGACGGCGATCAGCTGCTGTTCGTCCACGAAGGGGGCGGCGACCTGTTCTGCGACTATGGCCGCATCGCCTATGCGGCCGGCGACTACCTGTACCTGCCGCGCGGGACCATGTGGCGGCTGACGCCCTCGGCGCCGAGCGCGGTCCTGATGATCCAGGCCACCAACACCCATTTCTCCTTGCCCGACAAAGGCATGCTGGGCGGCCACGCCCTGTTCGATCCGGCCATGCTTGACACCCCGGCCATGGACGAAGCCTTCCGCGCCCATCAGGCGGAGCCGGGCGAATACCGCGTGGAGATCAAGAAGCGCGGCCAGGTTTCGGTGGTCACCTACCCCTACAATCCCGTCGACGCCGTGGGCTGGCATGGGGACCTGGCGCCTGTGCGCCTGAACGTGAAGGACCTGCGGCCGGTGGCGAGCCACCGCTACCACCTGCCTCCCAGTGTCCACACCACCTTCGTCTCAGACCGCTTCGTGGTCTGCACCTTCGCGCCCCGGCCCTTCGAGACCGATCCGGGGGCCCTGAAGGTCCCGTTCTTCCACAACAACGACGATTTCGACGAGGTCCTGTTCTACCACGCCGGTGACTTCTTCAGCCGCGACGGCATCGACGCCGGCATGATGACCTTCCATCCGTCCGGCTTCACCCACGGCCCGCACCCCAAGGCGCTGAAGAACATGCTCAGCCAGCCCAAGCCCGCCACCGATGAATATGCCGTGATGATCGACACCCGCGACCCGTTGGAGGTTGGCGAGGCCGCCGCGACGGTTGAGAATGCCGCCTATGTCGACAGCTGGAAGACCGCCTAGGTGAAAGTCCCCCTCGACCGCAACAAGCGCTCGCTCGCCGCCGTCCCCATGGACGTGCGTATCTGAATGCCCAGCGTCGACCGCCAGCAGGATTTGGCGGACGCCGCCGAGGAAGAACTGGCAAGGGCCTGCGAGCTGGGTTGGCGGGACCTGTCCCAGGTCACCTCCTGGGGCGACACCTACGAAGGCTTCACGCCGGCCGGCCGCTCCGCGCAATTTGAGCGAAACTACCTCTGGGCCGACGAGCCCAAGGGCGACATCTGCGTCGAGGTCGTCGTCTACCAGCCCGAAGCCTATGAGCGTGGGGTGCGCCTGACCCGCGTCATCCCACGCCGCGATCCAACGAAAACAGAAATGATGGGAGACCAGGAATGAAGCTCGCTTCACTGAAGTGGGGGCGCGACGGACGCCTTGTCGTGGTGTCCAGCGACCTAGCCTGGTGCGTGGAGGCGACCAATATCGCGCCCACCCTGCAGGCGGCCCTCGACGACTGGGAGCGGTGTGAGCCGCTGTTGAAAGGCCTGGCCGAAAGTCTGGATCACGGCTCGATCCCGCGAGTCCGCTTCCATGAGCATGACGCCGAAAGCCCCCTGCCGCGCGCCTATCAGTGGGCGGACGGCTCGGCCTATGTGAACCACGTCGAACTGGTGCGGAAGGCGCGGGGCGCCGAGATGCCCGCAAGTTTCTGGACCGATCCCCTGATGTACCAGGGGGGGTCCGACGGCTTCCTCGCGCCGCGCGATCCCATCCCTCTGGCCGACGAGGCCTGGGGCTGCGACATGGAGGGCGAGATCGCGGTGATCACCGGCGACGTGCCCCAAGGGGCGACCCGCGAGGCGGCGCTCGCCGCCATCCGCCTGGTGATGCTGGCCAATGACGTGTCGCTGCGGAACCTGATCCCCGACGAATTGGCCAAGAACTTCGGCTTCTTCCAGTCCAAGCCTGCTTCATCCTTCTCTCCGGTCGCCGTGACCCCCGACAGCCTGGGGCAGGCCTGGGACAACGGCCGGCTGAGCGGCGCCCTGGAGGTCGAACTGAACGGCAAGCCATTGGGCGAGGCCGACGCCGGGGTCGACATGACCTTCGACTTCGGGACGCTGATCGCCCATGCGGCCAGGACCCGGGCGCTGAGCGCGGGGACCATTATCGGCTCCGGCACCGTCTCGAATCGAGGCCCGGACGGCGGCCCAGGGAAATCTGTGGCCGAAGGCGGTGTCGGCTATTCCTGCCTCGCAGAGTTACGGACCATCGAAACCCTTGCCCAGGGTGCGCCCAGGACCCCGTTCCTCAAGGCCGGGGATCGGGTGAGGGTTGAAATGCGAGACGCCCGCCGCCACTCCATCTTCGGCGCCATCGAACAGGAGGTCGCGGCCAGATGACCGTTCAGTCCCAGCCCACCGAAACCGCCGCCGCGACGGGGCTGAAGCTGGACGCCTATCTGCCTTACCGCTTGTCGGTGGCCTCCAACGCGGTCTCGGGCCTGATCGCCCGGGCCTATGAGGACAGGTTCGGCCTGACCATTCCGCAGTGGCGGCTGATCTGTGTGCTGGCGGAGGATGGCGGCCTGACCCAGGGCGCCATCGTGGCGCGCACCGGCATGGACAAGGTGACGGTGAGCCGGGCGGCCCAGGGGCTGTTCAAGCGCCGGCTGCTGGAACGCTCCGATCACCATGCCGACGGGCGGTCGCACGTCCTGGCCCTGACCTTGGAGGGGACCCGTCTGCACATCGAGATCGCGCCCCTGGCCCTGGCCTATGAAGCGGCGCTGATCTCTGGACTGGCCCCGGATGAGGTGTCGTTGCTCAAGCGGCTGCTGAGCCGCCTGCAGGCCGCGGCCAACGCCCTGGCGGGCGACGCCGGGCCCGCGCTTAGTGCGCCGTCTCCGGCATCCGGACGCCCCAACGATGAGAGCCCTCGCCGAACCGCAGAGTGAAGCCGAAGGTCTCGCGCTTCTCCGCGTCGTTCCAGGCGGCCTCAAAACTGGTGATGACCGTGGTCTCCAACTCTTCGGGGATATTCCGGACATCGACGCCGGAGTCCCGGGCCATCTGCATGATGACCTCCCGGCGATGGGCCTCGCCGCCGAACTGCATGAGTGTCTGACGGATGCGCTCGGCCACGGCCTCGGCGCTGGTCTTGGGGCGCGGCCTCCGCCGCCGTTCGGTTTGGATCTTTTCCATGATGACGCCTCCCACCTGCGGAGGTTGCGCCGGGGCCATTTATCGCACCCTTAAAACTCACGCTTAACTTGTGTTTGGAACGTTCTACCCGCCGCCCAGGGCCACGGTGACCTGATAGACGATCAGGGCGGCGATGTAGGCCAAGGCGACCATGTAGGCGAACATCACCGTGGGCCACAGCCAGCTGTTGGTCTCGCGCTTCACGACGCCCAGGGTCGCCACGCACTGCGGCGCGAAGACGTACCAGGCCAGGAACGACAGGCCTGAAGCCAGGGACCACTGCTCGGCCAACCGAGCCGAGAGGCCACCGCTGGCCTGCTCGGCGTCGCCCACCGCATAGACGGTGCCGAGGGCGGCCACGGCGACCTCACGCGCCGCCATACCGGGGACCAGGGCCACCGACATCTGCCAGTTGAAGCCGATCGGGGCCAGGACCGGCTGGATGAAATGGCCGATCATCCCGGCGAAGCTGTAGTCGATGGCCGGACCGACGGCGCCCACCGGCGCGTAGGGGAAGGTCGACAGGAACCACACCAGCACCATCAATGGCAGGATGATCCGCCCGGCCCGGCTCATGAAGATCTGTCCGCGCAGCAGCAGATTGCGGGCGACGTTGGTGGGGTCGGGCTTCTTGTAGGTGGGCAGTTCCATCATGAAGGGCTCGCTCATCCCCCGCCAGAGGAAGCGCCGCACGACGAAGGACACGCCGAGCGCCGAAAGGATGCCCGCCGCGTAGAGGCCGAACATCACCAGGCCCTGCAGACTGAACACGCCGCCCACCACCTTGGCCGGAACCACAGCGCCGATGATCAGGGTGTAGACCGGAATTCGCGCCGAGCAGGTCATCAGCGGCGCCACCATGATGGTGGTCAACCGGTCGCGCTTGCTGTCGATCACCCGCGTCGACATGACCCCAGGGATCGCGCAGGCGAAGGAGGAGAGCAGGGGGATGAACGCCCGACCGTGCAGACCCGCCCCGCCCATGATCTTGTCCATCAGGAAGGCGGCGCGGGCCATGTAGCCGGAGTCTTCCAGCATGATGATGAAAAGGAACAGGATCAGGATCTGCGGCAGGAAGACCAGCACGCTGCCGACCCCGGCGATGACGCCGTCGACGATCAGGCTGCGGACCAGCCCCTCCGGCACGATCAGGGCCACCAGGCCGCCAAGGCCGGTCATGGCCGCGTCGATCAAATCCATCAGCGGTGTGGCCCAGGTGAACACCGCCTGGAACATCAGCAGTAGGATGGCCAACAGGATCGCCAGGCCCCAGACGGGGTGGAGCAGGATCGCGTCGACCTTCCCGGTCAGGGTGTCGGGTCGCTCCGGCGGCCGGACGTGGGCCTTCATCAGACGCTGGGCTTCACGATGGGCGTCGCGGATCTCGCCGGCGTCCGGCTCTCGCCAATCCTGGGCGCCGGCCGCCGCGGCCTCGAGAGTCGTGGCGTCGATCTGGGCCACCAGTTCCTCTATGCCCCGCTTGCGGGTGGCCACGGTCGTGACGATAGGAGCGCCGATGTCGCGGGCCAGGCCCTCGAGGTCGATGCGCAGGCCCTGGCGCTGGGCGATGTCGAACATGTTGAGCGCCAGCACCAGCGGGCGGCCCACCTGCTTCAGCTCCAGGATCAGGCGCAGCACCAGACGCAGGTTGGTGGCGTCGGCCACGCAGACGATGACGTCGGGCGGGGTCTCGCCGGCCAGTTGGCCCAGCACGGCGTCGCGGGTGACCACCTCGTCGGGGCTGCGGGCACGCAGGGAGTAGGTGCCGGGCAGGTCCAGCACGTGGATCGTGCGGCCAGACGCGGTGGTGACCACCCCCTCCTTCCGCTCGACGGTGACGCCCGCATAGTTGGCCACCTTCTGGCGGCCGCCGGTCAGGGCGTTGAACAGCGCGGTCTTGCCGGAGTTTGGATTGCCGACCAGAGCGACCCGGGACGGCGACAGGGCGACGTCGGTCATGGGCGGTCCAGCAGGATGATGACCTCACCTGCGTCCCGGCGGCGCAGAGCCACGCGCATGTCGTCCAGGCGCACAGCGATGGGGTCGTGGCCGATGGCGCCCTCGTGAATCACCTCGATCCGCGCACCCTCGACGAAGCCGAACTCCAGCAGGCGGCGCTGAAGTTCCTCGATATCGACCCCGTGATCCTGGCCGTCGTCCTCGGCGCGGACATCCACGATGACGCCCCGATCGCCGACGGAGGCGTCGCTCAGTCGCACGGTGATCCCGACCTCAGGGACCGCCTCAGCGATCTCCAGCCGATCCATCGACAGATTGTTCATGCGGACGCCCTCACTCGTTGCGAGTGATTATCATTCGGATGACGCCGCGTCGAGAGTGTGGCCGTGCTTGCGGCGAAGGGTCTCGCCGGAACTGGCCGCCGGGTCAGGAATTGGCTGCTCCAAGAGCTGGAGGAAACGGATTTGGACCTCGTCATCATCAAGCGCACCTTGGGTGTGGTCAGCCTCGGCCTGGGCCTGGTGGCCGTGGCGGCGCCCCGACGGCTCGCGAAGTTCGTGGGGCTGAGCTCCGACGAGGAGTCGGTGGCCACCTTCGGCGCGCGGGAGATCGCGGCCGGAGCAGGCCTGCTGTCGCCCGTTCGACCGGGGCCGTGGTTCTGGCTGCGGGTCGGCGGCGACGCCATGTTCCTGTTTACGCTGGGCAAGGCCACCGGGCGCGACAACCCCAAGCGCGGCGCGGCCATGGCGGCGGCGGTCGTGGTCGGCGCCGTCGTGGCCGTAGATATCCTGCTGGCCGCCCACGCCATGCTCAATCGCCATGAGGACGAGGCGGCGGCGCAGTAGGCCTAATCACCGCTTGCGGCGGCAGGTCCCGCCGCTACATTGCGCGCCGCTCCTGGGGCCCCAGTGGCGAAATGGTAGACGCGGCAGACTCAAAATCTGTTGCCGAGAGGCGTGTTGGTTCGAGTCCGACCTGGGGCACCAAGAAATACATTGAGCCTGCGGCCCGTGCCGCCGCCTCAGTCGGTCCGCTTCACCATGAAGCCCGACCAGAAATGCCAATAGTCGCGCAGTAGGTCGGGGACGATCCAGAAGCCGTGCCGATAGGGCTGGGCTACGCCGATCACCAGGGCGGGGTCGGCGGTTCCGCGCCAGGTGCCGAACAGGCGGTCCCAGATCGGGGCCATGGCGAAGTGGCCGGTGGGCTCGGTCATGTCGAGTTTATGGTGCAGGCGGTGGTGCAGGGGCGACTGGATCACCCAGCGGCCGATCCAGCCCCAGTCGGAGGTCAGCTGCGAGTGGATCAAGAACCCCACCGTGGTCACCAGCACACTGACAAAGATCATCACCGCCGGGGTCGCGCCCAGGACCGCCAGCGGCAGATTGATCACAAAGAAGGCGCTGAAGGCGGCCGGGTGCTGACGCGCTGAGGTGACGACGCAGAAGTCCCGCGCGGAGTGGTGATAGCGGTGGATGGGCCAGAAGAATCGGCTGTGGTCCAGCCGGTGGGTCCAATAGTCGAAGAAGGTGTAGACGTAGAAATAGATCACCAGTTGGGCGGCGAAGGGCAGGCTGGTCAGGTCGACCGCAAAGCCGGTCTGCGCCTTGATCCAGTCGCGGATCGCCATTCCAGAGATCATCGAGAGTCCCAGCATCATGGCCCTGCCCACAAGGTCCAGGACATGGCCCTGGCCCAGCACCAGGACCGCGAGGTCGGTGCGCATGGACATGGTGGGCCCGAAGATCAGGGCGCGCGCCGAACTGCGGCGCCAGCCGACCGCCAGGCATTCGATCCAGAGCACGGTGGGGAGGATGGCGGCCACAAGGCCGATGCCAGTGACGATGCGGTCGTGGACATCGCTCACCACCTTGGTCTTCCCGAAGGCCTGTAGCGTGACTTCGTTGGGAAGCAGGTTGACCACCGCCCACCAGGCGACGCCCAGCAGCGCGGCGTAGGTGAGCAGGCCCAGGACGACGGCGGCGCGGCCGAGGATCGACTGGCGGTCGCCCTCCAGCGTCATCGAGGTCTCGGCAAGCGCCATCGGTCTTCGCTCCACGCGGGCAGGAGGCCGCAGTAGAGCGAGTTGGCGTTGAATGGCCGTTAACGTGGGGGGTGAAGGCTCTTTCGCCGCCCCTCGCCGCCCTAGTCTTTCAGGCTGGCCGGGACCTTGCCACCGTTCTCGGCGAGCTTTTTCCAGACCGCCTTCTGCAGGGCGACGTTCTGCTCGGCGCTGCCGTGGGCGCCGGCGTTCACGCCGAGCTCCTTGGCCAGTTCCTTACGCGCGTCCAGACTGGAATCCAGGTCCAGCATCTTGAGGAGGTCGACGATGGAGGTACGCCAGTTGCCGCCGCCGCCCTTCTGGGCCGCCAGCTCGGTCAGCACCGCCTCGACGTCAACAGGGGCGGGCGCAGGGGCGGCTGTGGCGGGCGCCGCC
>NZ_JBBKVV010000110.1:0-47485 GCF_037968635.1 Phenylobacterium sp. | reverse complement strand
GGCCGTCAGGCCAGCGTTGTTGGAGGTCGAGTTGTTGGGCTCGGATCGCGTCGGCGCCGGCGGGGCTGAGCGGGATCAGAGCGCGCATCTGGGGCAGGATGGCGCCCGCGCGCGGGGTGCGTTGGGCCGGCTCGAACATCGCGATGAGGGCCGCGTCGTCCTTCTGAACGAGGCTGACATAGGCCGCTTTGGCGATGGTCTCGGCCTCCGCATCGATCTTCAGGCCGTTGCAGGCGGTCAGAGCCAGAAGGGCGGCGATGGCGAGAAAGCCGACCGTGGCGCGGCGTGACGTGGCGATCATCGGGTCCCCCAACCTGAAGATGCAGGTTGCAGGCTGGACGTGCGGCTGTCTACCCCCGCGGCGCGGGGGCGCGTCGCCCGCCGCGGGTCACTCCACGGGCTCCAGGTCTTTGTGCGGAGTTACGGTGCCACTGTATGAAATAGGCAGCTCATATACCGTCGCCGACCAGCAGCCTTCGGATCACGCTAACGCGCCGTCCTACCCCTCCTCGAACTCCACGCACAGCGGCACATGATCGCTGATCTTGGCCGCCACCCAGTCTGGGTGTGAGCCGAGGGTGACCGAGTGGAACGCGGGCGGCCAGGGCCCGCGAGGCGAAGACATAGTCGATGTGGTAGGGGCTTTGGGACGACCAGCGGTGAAAATGGGTCGCCTGGCTCTCCGCGCCGTGGGCCTCGCCGTGATGTTCGTGCCAGACGCTCCTCAGGCCCAGGGCCTCGAACCGCTCCAGCACGTGGGCGAAGCGGCGCGATGGCGAGCGGCCCGGGTCCCACCGGACGTTCTGGTTGAAGTCGCCGGCGCAGAGGCTGTCACCCTCCGCCAGGAAGTCGCCCAGTTGCGTCAGGGCGCGGACCGTGGGGGCGACGTAGTCCTTGGCCGGCAGGGTCCAGACGCCCAGCACCCGCAGGGTCTGGTTCTGGCGGACGGCAGTGACCGGCAGGAACCAGCGCTCCTCGCAGGACGGGGCGGGGGTCAGGCCCCAGCCGTCGAAGCCCAGGACGGCGAGACCCTTGCCGCCTTGCGGATCGCCGGTCCAGACCGCCGAGACACCTTGCGGCAAGGCATGCAGGTCGGCCTCGCCCACCTCGGAGACCACCGCGATGTCGGGGGCCAGCCCCATCAGGCCCGAAAGCTTGCGATCCAGCCGGTCGTGACAGTTCCAGGCCACCACCCGCATCAGCCAGCATCTCCCCTTTGGTCGGCGATCACCCTACCGGCAATCGCTGCGCCTGGGGAAACGACGGCGCAGCCCGCTCACCGGTGCCTCAGCGGTATCGTTCGTGTGGTTCGTGTGGTTCGTGTGGTTCGTGTGGTTCGTGGACAATCTGATCGGCAGCGCCGCGCCACCGCCGCAAGACTTGGAACCACGAACCTCACGAACCACAAGAACGGGGCTCACCTCCGGGTCCGGGATGAATCTGGGCCCCGGCCTACGCCGGGGTGAGCGGTGTTTGGGAGGGTCTGGGGCCGGCCTCCGAATCCGCTAGGGTGGCGCACCTCCCACGAGCCGGAAGTCGCCCCATGAACTCGCCCACCCCCTCCCTCAACGAAACCCTCGGCCAGCAGCGCGTGGTGTCGAACGCCGACGGCCGCGCGGTGATCGAGTATCTGGCCGGGGCGCATATGTGCCACTCGGGCGGGGTGGTGCAGGGCGGCTTTATCAGCGGCTGGATCGACGCAGCCATGGCGCACGCGGCGATGAGCGCGGCCGGGGGCGAGGTGACGCCCATGTCCCTGGAGCTGAAGGTCAGCTTCTTCGCGCCCGCGCGGCCCGGCCTGGTGATCGCCGAGGGTTGGGTGGAGCGGCAGGGGCGCTCGGTCTGTTTCCTGGAGGGGCGGCTGACGGACGCGGCCGGCGCCGTGCTGGCCAAGGCCTCCTCCACCGTGCGGCTGATGGATCGCGCGCGGGTCGAGGGGGCGGCGCGGGCGGCGACGCGCTGAGCCCGACCTGCTAAGCTTCGCCTTTGGGTCGTAGGGGGCGTGAATGCACGGACTATGGATAGCTCTGGCCCTGGTGGCCACGCCCGCGATGGCCCAGGCGCCCGATGCGGCGTTGGCGCGCGCCGAACAGATGGGCCGGCTGATTTACGACCACGATCAGGCGGCCTGGCACGCCACCGATGAGATGCGCCGTCAGGTGGCCAGCTCGCCCGCGTCCGGCGGCTGGGTGGTCGAGCCCCGTGACGGGCTGTTGCGGGTCATCTTCTATGACGACACCAGCGGCGCGGCGCGGGCGTTCTTCTGGGCCGACATGCGGGGCAAGGCGGTCGTCGCCAGCCACCGGGTGACCCCCGAGGAGGACGCCCGCCTCACGCCCCGTCAAACCCGCCTGGTGCAGGCCGGCGCGGCCGCCAGGGCGGAGCGCAAGACGCCGTGCACGGACGCGCCCTTCAACACCGTGATCGTCCCGCCGGAGAACGACGCGGGGCCCGTGACGGTCTATCAGCTGACCCCAATGACGAGTTCGGGTGTCTATCCGCTGGGCGGGCACTACCGGGTCGATGTGGGCGCCGACGGCCGGATCACCGGGGGTCGGGATTTCACCAAGGCCTGTTTCAACCTGAACATGGCGGGGGCGCCGCCGGGGGGCATCCCCGGCGTCACCCACCTGATGGACCCCAGACCGACGGAGATCCACGTCTTCCTGTCGCTCTGGATGGGCAGGCCGCTCTACGTGATGACGGGAGAGGACTCGGTCTGGATCGTGGACCAGGGGCGGATCGGGCGGGGCAAGTAGGGGCCGTGCGGCTGATGGATCGGGCACGGGTCGAGGGGGCGGCGCGGGCGGCGGTGACCACGCCTCCCGGTTACGGTGACAGTGCACTCAATGCCTAACGCGCTGGAGGTTAAATGCACTGTCACCGTATTGCCACCGGGTCGAGGGGGCGGCGCGGGCGGCGACCACCTCGCCTTCCACCTGACCGTCATCCTCGGGACAAGGGCCAGGATGACCGTCATTATGGGGTCATGCGCCGGACACTCGCCCTCATCTCAGCCCTGACCCTGGCCGCAGCCGCCCGGGCCGCCGAGCCCGAGGATGACGCCCTGGTCTGTGCGCCGACGCTGGCGGAGACCGCCGCGGCGATCCGGGCCGTGCCGGGGCTGGCCCTGTCGCCCACCGAGGAGGGCCGGGACTTCACCTCGTTCCGGCACGATCCGACGGGGACGCTCTACACCTTCACCCTGCCCGGCGCGCCGGGGCATCCGGCGGTGTTGAAGCGCAAGATGGTCCCGATCGAGAATGGGGCGGCGCTGTTGCTGTCGGCCTGCGGCTATGGCGACGACCAGGCCGGCTTCGAGGCGCTGAAGCGGGGGTTCGGGGCGCGGGACTGAGGTCGGGCGTCGGCACAAGCCCGACGATGACGGTTGAACGGCGGGGCGCCTCGGCGGGAATCCACACCTTGGGATGGAACCTTGGGCGCCGTTACGCAATCAGGCTTCATCCGGGAAATTTTTGGAGAGCCAACATGCGTAACATCCTTATTGCCGCCACCGCCGCCTGCGCCGCCCTCAGCCTCGCCGCCTGCGAAAGCAAGACCGACAAGGTCGCCGAAAAGCAGGCCGACGCCCTGGAAGCCCAGGCGGCCGCCACGCCGAATGAAGCCGAGGAGAACGCCCTGAACGCCAAGGCCGACGCCATCGAGCAGCAGGCGGGCAACGCCGACGGCGGCGCGACGACCGCCAACACCCCCGACACCTCGCTGTCGAAGTAATCGATCCCGCTTCGGCCAGCTGGCCGACGACGGACAGGGCCGCCGCTTCCGGACGCTACCGGAGGCGGCGGCCTTTTCGTTGGGCGCTGTCGGCCCCGGCGGCGGGGCGCCTTGCGTCCCGGCTCAGTCCACCGGCTCCAGCTCCTTCGGCGCGGTGACGCGGCGGGTCCTGGTCTGGGCCTTGGGTTTGGGCAGCAGGCGGAAGCGGGTCTGGCACCAGGCGAAATCGACGCCGATGTCCAGCAGGGCGTCGGCGCGTCCGCAGGGGCAGGCGAAGTCCATGACGCCGAAGACGCGGTAGCTCTCACCCGCCACCAGGGGCACTGGCCGGCCCGTGCCGTGGTTGGGGGCGACATTGACGCATATCACCAGATCGCCGGGACCGACCGCGTCGCTCATGGCTTCATCCTCCGTGCTTGCGGGAAAGATGAGGCTGCGGCCCGCGCGGGGCAAGGCCCTGTCGGCCGTGGGGTTGACATTTGTTCTTGTTTTGTTCGACAATCAGCCACGCCCGTGGCAGGATCGAGCGGTGTCGAGGTTCGATGAGAATTGGGGGCCGACAAACCCGTGGCGGCATCCGCGGGACCGCATCGTGCCGGACTTCGACCATACCGGCGGGTGGAAGCCCTCGGCCTACCGGGCGGCCATCGGGCGGGTGATCTGCGCGCGGGTGGAGGTGGGCGAGACCATCACCTCCATCGTCGCCGATCCGGAGATGCCGTCTCGCGCGACGCTGTATCAGTGGCTGAAGGTGCACGAGGACTTCGCCGCCGAGTATGGCGAGGTGCGCCGGGTGTTGGCGGAAAACAGCCTGTGGTCGCGCGACCACGTCGACGCCCAGCGGCGCGACTATGCGGTGCGGTTCGGCAAGGGTTTGCACAAGGGCGGGCAGAAGAGCCGCTACACGCTCTGCCGGGCCTGGGCCTTCTGCGAGGCGGTGGCCGACGGGATGACCCTGGCGCAGATGCGGGCGCATCCGCACCTGCCAACGCCGAAGATGGTTTATCGCTGGCTGCGGCAGCGGCCGGAGTTCCGGGCGATGTACGAACGCGCCCGCGTGCGGCAACGGATGAACCTGCAGCTGGATATCGACATGGTGGTGGACCGGGTGGAGCTGACCGGCCTGCGCGCCGCCAAGCGGGACGTGGCCTATCTGGAGGGCCGGATCGGGCGGCTGACACCGAAGAAGTACCGGACCAGGCTATAACAGGAGCGATGGGCGGGGGCGCGCGTTCCCCCCTCGCCTTGGCGATCCAGCCACGCCAGAATGGACCCATGCCTGATCGGACGATCAACATGCTGGGCGGGCTGTTCCGCACCCGCCTGCCCGCCCCGCCCGCCGGGGTGCGGGCCATGCTGCCGGGCTTCGAGGGCGTGCGGTTCAGCGTCGAGCAGGCCGAGGACAGCCTGAACGCGGCGGCCGTGCGGCTGTCGCTGCCGCGCTCGGCGGTGGCGCGCAAGGACTTCAACATCCTGGCCATCTCCGGCGGGGCGGCGGGCGGCGCGTTTGGGGCGGGCGTGCTGGTGGGGATGACCAAGGCCGGCAAGCGGCCCCACTTCGCCATCGTCACCGGGGTGAGCACCGGGGCGCTGATGGCCCCCTTCGCCTTCCTGGGGCCCGCCTGGGACGAGCGGCTGGCCGACGCCTATACCGGCGGCCACGCCAAGAACCTGCTGTCCATACGCCGGTTGGCGCCGGCCTTCGGGTCGGGGATTTTCCAGGCGGCGAACCTGGAGGAGCTGGTGGACTCCTTCATCGACGCCGCCGTGGTCGAGGCCGTGGCGGTGGAGCATGGCAAGGGCCGCCGCCTGCTGGTGGCCACCACCAACCTGGACAGCCAGCAGACCTGTATCTGGGACATGGGGGAGATCGCCGCCCGCGGCGGCGAGGCGGCGCTGGTGCTGTTCCGCGACATCCTGGTGGCCTCGGCCAGCCTGCCTGGCCTGTTCCCGCCCCGCAGCTTCCCCTGCGAGGCCGATGGCGTGTCCTATGAGGAGATGCACGTGGACGGCGGGGTCTCGGCGCCCCTGTTCATCATGCCCGAGGCCATGCTGCGCTGGAAACAGCTGGGGCGGCTGTTGAAGGGCGGCCGCATCTATGTGGTGGTCAACACCGTGCTGGAGCAGGCGCCGCAGACCACCAGCCCGAACCTGGCCGCGATCCTGGTGCGCAGCTTCGACACCATGCTGCGGTTTTCGTACCGTAACGCGCTCTCCAACGCGGCGACCTTCTGCGCCGGGATGGGCCTGCCGCTGTCCTTCACCTCGATCCCGGACGCGGCGGAGAACGGCAACATGCTGTCCTTCGACACCGCCAACATGAAGCGCATCTTCGACGAGGGCGTCGCCCAGGCGCAGGGATCGAACCTGTGGATCACCCCGGTGGCCGAGCCCCCGACCCTCGGCCAGCTCATCGAGAGCATGACCCGGCCGAGGACCTAGCGGCCCAGCAGCCGCGCCAGCCAGCCGGGTTTCGGCGGCGGATCGGGCTCGCCGAGACGACGCAGCCGGGTGAATTCGATCTCGCCCCAATCGGCGTTGTCCTTGTCCGGATGCCAGCCGCACAGCGCCTCCGCCAGGTCCTTGGGCAAATCGAAGACCATGTCGACATCAGCCTCGTCGCCCCCCTCCTCCGCCTGGACCGCGCGGGCCTCGGCCAAGATGGCGGCCAGCTGCGGCGGCGGGTCGCCCTCGATGTTGAGGTCTGAGAGGCCCCGCTCCGGATTGTGGTCGATGGCCCACGTGCAGACGCCGTCCTTCCAGCCGCTGGCGCCGCTGAACATCACCGTCTCGCTGCAATAGGCGCTGATCAGCCGCGCGCCCTGGGACAGGGTCGCGAGCTCGGCGGCCTTGAAGTCATCGATCTCGCCGCGCGCCAGCAGCACCCAGCCGCTGGGCAGTTCGGCGCAGGTCTGGGCGCGGCGCTGGTAAAACTCGGCGGGCTCGCCGCTATCCTCCAGGCCCAGCCGCGCCAGCACCTCGTCCTTGGCGAGCCCCGACACGGCGACCCACGACAATGTCAGACCCATCCGCCTGCTCCCCCTCAAGTGGAGCTTGCAGATTAATGTTCCGTCTTCGTTCTCGTCAAGCCGACTTGAACCGCGCCACCCACGCGGCGAAGGCCACCAGGTAGCTGGCCAGATACTTGCCCGTGGTCTCGTCGGTGAGGTTTCCCTCGGCGTCGAACTTCTCGTGGGCGCGGAACACCAGCAGTTCGGGCTGGGGCATGGCGTAGGAGTTGGTGAACTCGAAGGCCTGGCGCAGCTGGCTCTGGCCGCGGGCCGAGCCGGTCATGCCGGGGCTGGCGCCGATGATCCCCACCGGCTTGGCGTCCAGGGCCGCGCCGCGCGGCGGGCGCGAGGCCCAGTCCAGGGCGTTCTTCATCACCGCCGGGACGCCGTGATTGTACTCCGGCGTCACGAACAGCACCGCGTCGGCGGCGCGGATCGCGGCCTTCAGCGCCGCCACGCCCTCGGGATCGCCGGCGGCCTCGACGTCGCCGTTGTAGAGCGGCACCGGCAGCAGATCGAAGGCCGCGATGGTCATGCCGTCGGGCGCGGAAGCTTGCGCGGCGCGCAGCAGGGCGCGGTTGTAGGAGGCCTGGCGCAGGCTGCCGGCCAGGCCCAGCACGCGAAGGTCGGTCATGATCGTGGGGGCTCCTGGCGGAACGAGGGCGGGGGTGAAGGGTTTTGGTGTCTAGTTCAACACATAAAGGACCACCCCATGAATGTCAGTGAAGCCATGACCGCCCAGGTCGCGACCGCCGGTCCGACCGACAGCGTCCAGAAGGTGGCAGGCATCATGCTCAACATCGAGACCGGCGCCGTGCCGATCGTCGAGGGCGACAAGGTGGTGGGCCTGGTCACCGACCGCGACATCATCCTGCAGGTGGTGGCCAAGGGCGGCCCGCTGACCACGCCGGCCAACGACGTGATGAGCGGCGACGTGCAGACCTGCCGCGAAGGCGACAACCTGGCCGACGCCGCCGCCCAGATGGCCCATCACCAGATCCGCCGCCTGGTGGTGGTCAATGACGCCGGCAAGCTGGTGGGCATCCTGAGCCTCGGCGACATCGCCACCGACTACGGCGCCAAGGTGGTGGGCAAGACGCTGGAAGAGATCTCGACCGACAACGACGCGTAGGCTCTTAGAACCCCTTCTCCCCTTGCGGGAGAAGGAGTTCTCTCTAGACCTTCGGCGGATAGGGGTGGAGCGTTCCATTGGGATCCTCCACCTCGCCGTCGTGGCCGAGATAGTCCGGCCCCACCGGCACCTTGCCGTGGCCGCCGGGGATATCCAGGACATAGGTCGGCTGGGCCAGGCCCGAGAGCCGGCCGCGCAACTCACGCATAACCGCCTGGCCTTCGGCCAGGGTCGTGCGCAGGTGGCTGGTGCCGCGCGCCAGGTCGCCGTGGTGCAGGTAGTAGGGCTTGATCCGGGTCTCCACCATCGCCCGCAACAGGGCCTCCAGCACCGCCGGGTCGTCATTGACGCCCTTCAGCAGCACCGTCTGGCCCACCATGGGGATGCCCGCATCGACGAACTTGGCGCAGGCGGCGCGGGCGGCCGGCGTGAGCTCCGACGGATGGTTGGCGTGCAGGGCGACATAGACCGCCTTGCCCGGGGCCTTCAGCGCGGAGACCAGGGCGTCGGTGACGGCGTCGGGGTCGACGGCCGGGACCCGGGTGTGGAGACGGATGACCTTCACGTGGTCGATGGCCGCCAGGCGTCCCATGATCGCAGCCAGGCGGCGCGGCGACAGCACCAGCGGGTCACCACCGGTGAGGATCACTTCCCAGATCTCCGGGCGCCCGGCGATGTAGGCGATGGCGGCGGTGAGCGCCTGGGCCGACAGGGCCGGAACCTCCGCGGTGGGCCCCACCATCTCGCGGCGGAAGCAGAACCGGCAATAGACCGCGCAGGTGTGGGTGACCTTCAGCAGCGCCCGGTCGGGGTAGCGGTGGACGACCCCTTCGGTCGGCATGTGGCTCAAGTCGCCCACCGGATCGGCGTCCTCGCCCGGCAGGACGGTAAGCTCGGCCAGGTCGGGCAGGAACTGGCGGGCGATCCCCGGCTCGTCCATCAGCTCGGACATGGCCGGCGTCACAGCCACGGCGTACTGCGCCGCCACCCGCTCCAGGGCGGGCAGTTGCTGAGCCTCGATGAGGCCCGCCTGCGCCAAGGCAGGAAGGGTGCGAAGGGTGCGGGTCACAGGCCGCCCCTATGACGCAAAGCGGCCCCTACGGCAATCTTGTCGCCCAGGCTTGAGCGTGGCACGTCTGGCGTATTCTTAAGCAGCCTCATTTTTCAAGAGACCTCCGATGCAGATCATCGACTTCGAATGCGACACCCCCACCAAGGAAGCCGTCGAGGACACCGTGCGGCTGATCAAGTCAGGGCGCGGCTTCGACAAGGAGGGCTACGCCCAGCAGATGGCGCCCGGCTGGGCCGCCCAGATCGGCATGTCGCTGGAGGAATTCAACGAGGCCAAGCAGACCATCGGCCTGACGGCGCTGGCCCTGAAGCTCTGCGAAGTCGACATGACCAAGGCCATGAGCCACGCGCAGGTCATCGCCATGCTGGACAACGCCGGGGTGGCCAAGGCCTGCATCGGCAACGCGGGCCGTAGAGCCAGCAATGAGGACGTCGCCGCCTTCGCCGCGGAATATCCCGACCGCCTGATCCCCTGGTTCCGCATCTGGGGCGACGAGGGCGAGGCCGGCGTGGCAGCCCTGGAGCGCGGGGTGCGCGAGCGCGGCGTGCGGGGCTTCGAGATCAGCTCCTACCGCGAGGAACGCTACATCAACGACCCCGCCTACCGGCCCTTCCTGGCCAAGTGCGTGGAGCTGAACATCCCGGTACGGATCACCGTGGGGGTCCACCTGCTGTCGGACCGCCCCTATGACTACGCCCACCCGAAATATATCGACGAACTGGCCATCGCCTTCCCGACCCTGCGCATCGTCTCGGGCCTGGGGGGCTATCCCTGGATCCCCGACATGGTGGCCATCGCGGGGCGGCATCAGAACGTCTATATCGACATCGCCTGCCGCCGGGTGAAGTACATGCTGTCGCCGGGCGCAGGCTATGAGAGCCTGATCTATTACGGAGCGCGGGGGCTCCAGGACAAGATCATCTTCGGCTCGGGCTGGGGCACCTCGATGGTCCCCCTGGCCCAGCTGGTGGAGGAGACGCAGGCCCTGCCGCTGAACGACAAGGTCCGCGCCAAGTGGATGGGCGGCAATGCGGCGGTGGCGTTGGGGTTGTAGGGGAACCTTCTAGCCATCATTGGCCCTCGGGATCGCCCGCCGCTCCAGCGCCTGTTCCTCCGCGTGCCGCTCGCCGTAGGTCTTGTCCTTCGGGGCGGTGGGCCAGCGGACCTCGCAGGACCAGTTGGAGGCGCCGCATTTGAGGCAGGGCTTGCTGATCTTGGTGAGCAGGTCGGTGTGGAGGGTGCTGGCGGTTCCGGTCTTGGCGACCACCAGCTGCTGGACGGCCTGACCCGGGGTGATCTGTTTCTCCCACTTGCAGCCGCCGCAGCGGAACAGGATGCGGACGTCGCGGTTGGTGGCGAGGACCGACAGGGGCAGGCCTGAGCCGTCGCGCTCATCGCGGAAGGTCATGCTGCAGCCACCGGGCATGTGGCAGAGCAGCAGCCGCTGGATCTCCCGCATCTGCACCGCGGCGTAGCCGCGCCGCAGCAGCAGTTCGAAGTCCAGGTAGTAGTTACGCCGACAGTCGCGGGTGTAGCAGGCGCCGCGCACGACCTGCTTGCGATTCAGGTAGCCCCAGAGCGTGGGGTCGGGGACCAGCTTGCCGTTGAAGACGCGCCAGCCCTTGGGCGGGGGAATGTAGTCGCTCATGGCCTGCTCCGATGTTGGAACAAACGCAGAACATGATCTTTCGGGCGACTCCCCTCTGGCTGTATTTCAGGGGGCGGCACAACCCGACCCGCTCATCCGGGCCTTCGCCGGGATGAGCGGGGTTTGGGGTGGCGGCGCTAAGCGCCCATGCGCCCGCGCTCGGCTCAGATATCCACCACGATCTTGCCGAAGTGGGTGTTCGACGCCTGGTGGCGGAAGGCGTCGGCGAGGTTTTCCAGGGGGAAGTGCTTGTCGAGGACGGGGCGGTAGCCGGCGACGTCGATGGCGCGGATCATGTCGAGCTGGTGGCGGCGGCTGCCGACGGTCAGGCCCTGGACCTTCAATTGCTTGCCCATGATGGCGACGGTGGGGACCGGGCCGGCGAGGCCCGCCAGGACGCCGATCAGGGCGATGTGGCCGCCGTTGCGGGTCGCGGTGATGGACTCCGGCAGGGTGCCCGAGCCGCCGATCTCCAGGATGTGGTCGACGCCGCGGCCGCCGGTGAGCTTGGCCGCCGCCGCGCCCCAGGCGGGCTCGGACTTGTAGTTGATCAGGTGGTCGGCCCCCAGCGCCTTGAGGCGCTCGAGCTTCTCGTCGGAGGAAGAGGTGGCGATGACGGTGCAGCCGAAGGCCTTGGCGATCTGCAGGCCATAGATGGAGACCCCGCCGGTGCCTTGAACCAGCACGGTCTCGCCGCCCTTCAAGGCCCCGTCGGCCACCAGGCCGCGCCAGGCGGTGACCCCGGCGCAGGTGATGGTGGCGGCCTCCGCCGCGCTCCAGCCCTTGGGCGCGTGGGTGAAGCTGGTGGCGGCGGTGGTGACCATCTCGCGGGCATAGCCGTCGGCGCCGTCGCCGGGCACGCCGGAGAAGCCGCCGTCGGGCGCGTCCACCCCGTCCAGCCAGGCGGGAAAGAAGGTGGAGACCACCAGGTCGCCGACCGCGAACTCACGCACCCCCTCGCCCACCGCCGTCACCTCGCCGGCGCCGTCGGACATGGGGATGCGGCCCTCCGGCGTCGGGATGGCGCCCAGCACCACCATGTAGTCGTGATAGTTCAGCGAACTGGCCCGCAGGCGGACGCTGATCTCACCGGGGCCGGGCGCTTTCGCCTCGGCGATATCGGCGTAGCGCAGGGTGTCGAGGCCGGTGGGGTGGACGGTCTGGATGGCCTTCATGGGTGTCGCCTCGTTTTGAATGTCGTTGACGGCAGTGAGGCGCGGCTCCCGTGGGGGAACGCAAGGGGGTGGGGGCGGTTGAATCAGGGCGCCATAGAGGGAGCCCGCCATGACGATTGAAACCGACCTGCTCGCGCTGGAGGACCAGTTCTGGACCGGAGGGCCGGAAGCCTACATCGCGCACGCCGATGCGAGCTGCCTGGTGGTGTTCGCCGGAATGGCCGCGGTGATGGACCGCGACGCCATCGCCAAGACCGCCGAGAAGGGCCGCTGGAAGGACGTGAGGCTGACGCCCACCGGCTTCCTGCAGCTGGCGCCGAGCGTGGCGGTGGTGGCCTATGACGCCGAGGCGACGCGCAAGGACGGGGCTGCGCACAAGGCCCGCGTCAGCAGCACCTATGTGAAGCGCGACGACGGCTGGAAGCTGGCCGCGCACCAGCAGACCGAGATCGCGGCGGAGGAAACTTAGAGTTCCTTCTCCCCTTGCGGGAGAAGGTGGCCGGTCGGAGACCGGTCGGATGAGGGGTCACGCTCCCCTCTCCGCTGATCCTGCAACGCCCTAGCCCGGGAGGCCTAGCGACCCCTCATCCGACCCTGCGTCGCAGGGCCACCTTCTCCCGCAAGGGGAGAAGGAATTCCATCAGGCGATCGGCAAATCGAACAGCAGTTGCCCCGCGAACCGGGCCGGGGGCGAGCCGAACGACAGGATGCCGTCGTGGTAGCGTTTCAGGGTGAAGGTCTTACCCCACTTGGCCTCCGCCTGCTTGCGCAGGGCCTTATGCTCTTCCCAGCCGACGAAATAGGTGGGGAGCTGGGCCTGGCTGAGCTGGGCGCGGACCCATTTGCCGGCGGCTTCGCGCTCCTGCTGGAAGGCCTGGACGGTCATCAGCTTCATGGCCTCGTCGCGGCTGATGTTGTCGACGTGGACGGCCTGGTCCAGCAGGGCGTTTGCGCAGACCCGCAGCTGGAGTTTGAGGTGGACCAGCAGGTAGAGGGGGTCGCTGTCGAGATAGCCCTCGTCGGCCATCACATCCTCGGCGTAGCAGGCCCAGCCCTCGACGAAGGGGCCTGAGGAGAGGACGGCGCGCAGCACCGAGGGGTAGGCGTTGGCGTGGGCCAGCTGCAGGTAGTGGCCAGGCATGGCCTCGTGAACCGTCACCTCCTGGATGCCCAGGCTGTTGTATTCGCGCAGGAAGCTGTCGGCCTGGGCGTCGGTCCAGTCGTCTGGGATGGGCGAGATCTTGTAGTAGGTCTGCTGGCCCTTATCGAGGGGACCGGGCGCGTCGCAATAGGCCACGGCGACGCCGCGCTGGAACTCGGGCACCAGGCCGATCTTCACCGGATCGCTGGGGACGGTGACGATGTTCCGCTCACGGACGAAGGCGGTGGCCTGGACCAGGCAAGCCTCGGCGGCCTCCACCAGTTTGTCGCGCGGCGGCTTCTTGGCATAGGCGTATTCCAGGGCCGCCTCGATGGCCGTCTGGCGCTGGGCATCGGTGGGATCGGCGGGCGTCGGCGGGGCGCCGGGCTTGCCGGCCAGGAACTTGGCCGAGATGGCGTACATCTCCGCCCGCAGCTGCGTCATCGAGGCCAGGGCCCGGGCCTTGATCTCGGCGCGGCTGAGCGGCGAGTTGAGCGCGAAGGCCAGCTTGACGTCATAGAGCTCGGCGCCGAGGCGGAACTCGCCCTTGGCGGTGGGAACCAGCACGGTCTCCAGCCAGGTCTGGTGCTGGTCGATGGCGGCCTTGCAGGTCCTGGCGGCGGCCTCCAGCCGGGCGCGGTCGGCGGCGGGCAGCTTGGCGCCGTCGGCGACGACGCCGTCCACCAGGGAGTGCAGGCCCTTGTTCTGGCCCACCACCGTGTCGGCGTGGATCTTCGGCACGCGGGCGGGGACCAGGTCGGCGCGGGCCTGGGCCAGCAGGGCCGGCAACTTCTCCATCCGCGCGGTGGCGCTGCGCAGGCGCACGTCGAGGGGCGCGAACTCCCGGGCCGTGAGGTTGTAGAGCGCGCCGCCGGCCACCGCGTTCCAGGTCAGCGGGTCCCAGGCCCAGGGCTGCAGGGTCTGGGTGGTGAAGAGGTCGCTGCGGACCTGGTTCTCCAGGATGGCGGCGTCCACCTGGTTGGCGCGGGAAAGCTCGGCGCGGGGGGTGGCTTTCAGCGCCGCCAGGGTTTCAGTCGCCAGCTTGACGACGGCGGCGCGGCCGGCCGGGCCCATGTCGTCGATCAGGTCGTCGAAGCGGTGGTCGCCGACCTGGGTGGCGCTGACCGGGGAGAGCCGCAGGGACGCATCCACCCAGCCCTTGGCCAGGGTCTCGAACCTGGCGTCGGCGGGGCTGGCGGCCTGGGCCAGGGCGCCGAAGGTGAAGGGGGCGGCCGCGGTCATGCCCAGCAGGGTGCGGCGGGAGAATTGGCTCATGGGACGCTTCCTGGGATTTATTACCTTGGATGTTACCAGTGTGACCGTGGGTGAGGAAACATCATCTCCCCTCTCCCACTTGTGGGAGGGGGTAGGGTGAGGGCCCTTTCTGACGTCTCGTTGTTGCTCCGAGCGCCGGAAGACCTCCGCTGCGCGGAGGCCCCCTCACCCTAACCTGTTCCCCAGGGGGAGAGGAGATAGCCCCCCTACCCCAGCAGCGCCTCGGCCTGGTCGAGGGCGCTGGTGAACTCGGCGATCAGGGCGCGGTAGGGGGCGGGGCTGGCCATGTCGAGGCCGGCGCGGGCCAGCATGCTTGTCGCATAATCAGATCCGCCGGACTTCAGCAGGGTCAGATAGCGGTCGCGGGCCTCGGCCTTTCCGGTGAGCACCTGCTGGCTGAAATAGACCGCCGCGGCGATCGAGGTGGCGTACTGGTAGACATAGAAGTCGCGGTAGAAGTGGGGGATGTAGGACCACTCCGCCGCATAGGCCGGATCGATGGCCACCTTGGGCCCGTGATAGCGTTTCAGCAGGTCGAGATAGACCTCCTTGAACCTGGCGCCCGAAAGCCCCTCTCCCTTCTCGGCCAGGTCGTGCACCGCCAGCTCGAACTCGGCGAACATGGTCTGGCGGAAGAAGGTGCCGCGGAAGTTCTCCAGCTGCTGGCCCAGGTAGAAAAGCTTCTCCTCCCGGGTCCTGGCGCCCTTCAGCATGTGGTTGACCAGCAGCTGCTCGTTGACGGTCGAGGCGATCTCGGCGGTGAAGGTGGGGTAGCTGTAGGTCTCCCAGGGCTGGGCGCCCTTGGCCAACACCGTGTGCATGGCGTGGCCCCATTCGTGGGCATAGGTGGTCAGGCCGTCATAGGCCTCCGACAGGTTCAAGAGCATATAGGGGTGAACGTCGTAGGCGGCCCCGTTCATGTAGGCGCCCGAGGCCTTGCCC
Source organism: Phenylobacterium sp. (assembly GCF_037968635.1). GTDB lineage: Bacteria > Pseudomonadota > Alphaproteobacteria > Caulobacterales > Caulobacteraceae > Phenylobacterium. The sequence continues at coordinate 32,354 of NZ_JBBKVV010000110.1, read as the reverse complement.
TTGCGCGGCAGGGGATCCATCCATTTCTTCGCTGAGGCCTGAGCGAACTGGTCCCCGTAGTCCTTGCCCAGCGGCTTCAGCGCCTCCAGCGTCAGGCTGCGCATCTGGGCCAGGGTGAACTTGCGGTCCAGAGACACCAGCGGCGGATAGATGTCGTAATAGGCCATGTCGGGCAGCTTCAGCAGCCGGCGGCGGACCTCGAAATAGCGGTGCAGCTGGGGCAGGCCGGCATTGGTCTCGGCCACCAGGGTCCGGTAGACGGCCTGCGGAATGTTGGGGCCCGAGAGTGCGGCCTCCAGCGAGGAGCCGTACTTGCGGGCCTTGGCGGTGAACATGTCGCCCTTGATCTTCGAGGCCAGCGCCGCGCCCAGAGAGCCCTCGAACTTGCCGTAGCTGGGCCAGAAGGTGTCGAAGACCAGCTTGCGGTCGGCGCGGTTGGGGGCGTCGCGCACCAGGGTGTAGCCTTGGTCGTCGAGGGTGATCCTGCGGCCGTCCGACAGGGTGACCTCGGGGCGCGGGATGTCGGTATAGGCCAGCTGGTCGCGGACATCACTGGGGCCCGCCAGCGCCGCGCCGGCGCCGGCCAGGACCCCCTCGGACTCTTCGCTGAGCGTGTGGGGCGCCTGGCGCAGGGTGTCTTCCAGGGCGAAGCGGAACTTGGCCAGGGCGGGCTCAGCGGCCAGGAAGCCGTCGATCCTGGCCTTGCCCACGGTCAGAACCTCTGGGTTCATCCAGGCGACGGCGGTGTCGAAGTCGGTGGCCAGGTCGCTGAACTGTTGCTTGCGCTCCTGGTTGGCGGCGATGCGCAGGTCCTCGTCGGCCTTCAGGCTGGCATAGATGTAGACGCGGTAGAGGCGTTTGCGTTCGTTGGAGATGGTCTCCAGCGCGGTCTTCAGGGCGCCGGCGCTCTGGCCGAGCGTCCCCTTGAACTTGGAGAAGCCCGGGATGGCCTTGGCCACCGCGTCGCGGTCGGCGCGCCAGGCGGCGTCGCTGGGATAGAGGTCGGTCAGATCCCAGGCCGCCACGGCGGGGTCGGCGACCGCCTGGGCCAGGGCCGGATGGGCGGCGGCGATGGCGGCGAGCGCGGCGGTGGAGAGGATCAGGCCGCGGCGGGAGAGATCGGTCATGGGGCGTCCGTGCTGAGGCTGGGTTTGATCCGAGCTTAGCAGCCGCTGGAAGCAGGGGAATGGGGTGAAGCCCGCCATGTCGATGGCAGCGCCCGGAACCGCATCACCGCACGCATTCTTGACGGCGACGCAGTGCAGCTGGGAGGTTGACTGGACGTCCTGCCCGCCGACTGAGGAGCCCTCCATGATCCACGCGGCCTGCCATTGCGGTGCGGTGATCTTCGAGATCGATCAGGCGCCGACGATGGTCACCGACTGCACCTGCAGCCTCTGTCACAAGCTGGGGGTGCTGTGGGCCTATTATCAGCAGCCCCAGGTGCGGATGAGCGGGGAGACCGTGGCCTACATGCAGGGCGACAAGACACTCACCAGCCATCACTGCCCGACCTGCGGCTGCACCACCCACTGGAAAACGCTCAACCCGCAGTCCCAGCGCATGGCGGTGAACGCCCGGCTGATGTCCCCCGATCTGTTGGCGGGCATGACGGTGGAGAAGTTGGACGGGGCCCACGACTTCGAGACTCTGGGCCACTACATCTTTGGGACTTTGCCAACTGGCTAATTCATGGCAAGGCGTCGTCACAAGCTGTGCTGGAGGTTCCCATGCCGACCTACGCCTTCGTCACCCTCGACGTGTTCACCGACCGCCCGTTCGGCGGCAACCCGCTGGCGGTGTTCACCGACGCGCGCGGCATGACCGACGCCCAGATGCTGTCCCTGGCCGGTGAGATGAACCTGTCGGAGACCACCTTCATCCTGCCGCCCGCCGATCCGGCCCATACGGCGCGGGTGCGTATCTTCCACCGGACCGGGGAGATGCCCTTCGCCGGCCATCCCAGCATCGGCACCGGCTATGTGCTGGCCACCCTGGGCCATGAGGGCGCCCTGACCCTGGAGATGATCGCGGGCCTGGTGAAGGTGGACGTCGACCGCGACGCCGCAGGCGCGCCGACCGGGGCGGTGATCGCCGCGCCCCAGCCCCTGACGACGGGGGCGGAAATCCCCATCGAGGAGGTCGCCGCCTGCGCCGGGATCGGTCCGGGCGACCTGGTGACCGCCACCCACACGCCCATACTGGCCACGGTGGGTGTGCCCTTCATCCTCGCCGAGGTGACCGGAGAGTCGCTCTCCCGCGCCGAGCCCGACGTGGCGGCCTTCCGCAGGGCCGAGGGCGGGCGGCCGGACCTGGCGGGACGCTACTCCCTGCTGATCTATGCCCGCGACGGCCAGGACATCCGGGCCCGCATGTTCGCCCCCCTGGCCGGCACCTATGAGGACCCGGCCACCGGCAGCGCCAATGCGACCCTCGCGGCGCTGCTGGTCGCCCGGGCCGGGGTCGACCAGGCGGCCTTCACCATCAGCCAGGGGGTGGAGATGGGGCGGCCCAGTCTGCTGAAGGCGACCGCGCGACGGACTCCGGACGGGGTGCGGGCCACCGTGGGCGGCGGCTGCGCGCCGATGTTCAGGGGTGAGGTGACGCTGTAAGTCTGCCCCGCTTCGAACGGTCACGCTTGCGGCGCGGGGTGCGATACGCCAGATAGGCGACTGACTTGCAGGAGAGCGGCTCACGATGGCGCGGACACCCAACTACAGCTTCGAACGGATGGAACGCGATAAGGCCAAGGCCGCCAAGGACGCCCAGAAGGCTGCCGCCAAGGCCGAGAAGAAAGCCGCTGCAGCCGCCGAGAAGGCGCCGAAGGACTAGAGGCAGTCCCTATCCCGCCGCCGACCAGGCGATGGCGGCGGCCAGCGCGTAGCCCGCGAGTCCCATGAACAGGGCGGCGCGCCAGAAGAAGTCCTTATGCAGCCTTGGCATGCATCACACGGCCCAGCGCGTCGACGACCTGCTGTGGGTTGAAGGGCTTTGAGACGAATTCCGAACCGCAGACCCCCTCGGCGGCGTGGCGCCCCGACGCGGTCCCTGAGATGAACACCACCGGCAGGCCCGGATAGGATTTCCGCGCCCAGCGGGCGACCGCAAAGCCGTCGTCCCCAGGCCCCAGGTCGATATCGGTGACCAGGGCAGCCAGACTCTGATGGCGGTTTATGTGCTCGAAGGCCGCCGGGGCCGTGTAGGCCGGCAGAACACTGAAGCCCTCTTCGCGCAGAATTTCGCAGTTTTCAAAGCTGCAAATGAAGTTGTCATCCACAAATAGGATACGGCGGATTGCCATAGGCGTGAATCCTTATGAGATCACACAACCTGTGGACGATGATTTGTTTCCCTCGATTTCAGATATATTTGTCGGCTACCTGACATTTTCCAACACAATTGGAACTCAATTGCCTCAATTGATTAATAACAGATCTCTAATTTCTCAGGTGGGAATTCGAACCGGCAAATACTCATAGCCCTTCACGAAGTTTGAGGTCAGGCGGCGCGGTTCGCCCATCACCTCGATGACCGGGAAGCGCTTCATCATCTCCTCCCACACCACGCGCAGCTGCATCTCGGCCAGACGCTGGCCGACGCATCGATGGACGCCGAAGCCGAAGGCGACGTGCTGGCGGGGCCGCTCGCGGTCGATGATGAAGGCGTCGGGGTTCTCGATGGCCGAGGCGTCACGGTTGCCCGAGACGTACCACATGACCACCTTCTCCCCCTTCTTGATGGCCTTGCCGCCGATCTCCGCATCGGCCATCGCCGTACGGCGCATGTGGGCGACGGGGCTCTGATAACGGATGATCTCGGGGATCATACCGGCGATCAGGCCGGGGTCGGCGCGGAGCTTGGCGTACTGGTCGGGGTTCTCGTTCAGGGCCAGCAGGCCGCCGGTGATGGAGTGGCGGGTGGTGTCGCTGCCCGCGACGATCAGCAGAACCAGGTTGCCGACGAACTTGTAGGGGTCGCCGCCGCCGTTGGTGGCCGGGTCGTGGGCCAGCATGGAGATCAGGTCGTCGTTGCGCGGACTGGCGGCGCGCTCGGCGAAGATCCCCACCAGCCGGCCGAAGGTGGCCATCAGTTCGGCCTGACGGGCCGGCTCCCCGGCCGGCGAGCCGCCGCCGAGGATCGGAGCCGCCAGCAGCAGGTCCGAGGCCCTGGGCAGCAGGCGGCGCTCCTCGAAGGGAAAGTCCATCAGGGTGGCCAGCATCTGGGCGGTGAGCTCGACGGAGACGCGGTCGACGAAGTCGAAGGTCTCCCCGCGCGGCAGCTCATCAAGGATTGTGGCGGCGCGGCTGCGGATCAGCGGCTCCATGGCCGCCATGGCCCCGGAGGTGAACATCGGCGCCACCACCTTGCGCTGGGCCTCGTGGCGGGGACTGTCCTGGCTGATGAAGCTGGCGCCGGCGGCGGACTCATGGGAATCGCCGAGCGCGATGCCGCCGTTCTCAGACGAGGAGGAGAAGGTGTTGTGGTCGCCGTCGACGGCGACGATGTCGTCGAACCTGGTCACCGACCAGTAGGGGCCAAAGTCGCTGGCCTTGCAGTAGTGGACCGGGTCCTCGGCCCGCAGACGCTCGAACCAGGGCCAGTGGGTGTCGGTTCGGAACAGCTCCGGGTCGCCGACGTGGAAGTCTTCGAGCGGGGTCGAATAGGCCCGGTCGCGGGCCTCCGCTGCGATGCGTGCGCCGTCGGCCATCTCGGCCTCCCTGGTTCACGGTCTTGAGCTTGACCGTCGTCGCCGGGATCAGAGACCATCGCCGTCGCACTGTCCATCGCGAGAGAAATCCATGCCGGGCCGCGTCATCCTGCTGACCGGGCCTCCGGGCGCCGGCAAGACCACCGTCGCGCCCCTGCTCTGCGCCAGTGCGCCCGGGCCGCTGGCCGTGCACCTGGAGACCGACCATTTCTATCGGGTGATCCGCAAGGGGTGGCTGGCGCCCTGGACGCCAGAGTCGCACGGTCAGAACCAGGTGGTGGCCGCCGCCATGATGCGGACCGCCGTCACCTATGCGGCCGGGGGCTATGAGGTGGTGGCCGATGGGATCATCACCGACTGGGTCAAGCAGGTGTTCGTGGACGGCGCGCGCGACGCCGGCGTGAAGCTCGACTTCATCGTGCTGATCCCCGGCCAGGCGATCGCCGCCGAGCGGGCCAGGACGCGGACCGCCGATCCGATCGCCGACTACAGCCCCTATGGGGCGCTCTATGACCTGTTCGCCGCCGAGGACGCCGCCCATGCTGTGGACACCGGCGAGGTGGCGCCCAAGGCCCTGGCGGCGCGCCTGCGCGCGGGGATCGAGGCGGGGCGGTTCGGGCTAGGCTAGTGGGACTGACCAACCATCTGGATCTTTGAAAAGTCACCGGCCCGGGCGTCGGCCTCGCGGATCCAGTAGTAGAGCCGGCCGCCGTCGCCCCATCTGGTCTTCAGTTCGTCGTCGGTGTCCACCTGCAGCAGCAGCCGCCAGTCGGAATCGCGCGGCCGCAGGTCTGCGGGCTCGCGGCCTTCATGCGCCGCCAGCATCCGCTCGCACTCCAGTTCCATGTCCGAGCTCTGGATCGGCGAGGGATGACCGCCGACGCGATGTTCCGGGGTGGGCATGTGCGCGGTGGGGAAGGCCGACAGGCGCTCCAGGGCTTCACCTTCGATGTCGAGTTCCGAGAGATCCTCCACCAGCCATTCCAGATCGGGATAGGAGGTGGCCGGTGTCATGGCGACGCGGCGCTCCGGCAGCGGGAAGCCCTTGGGCAGGGCCGGGACCACGATGAGCGGCTGCGCGTCGTAGGGCGTCGCGACGTGGAGGGCCGCGCCCATCCAGGGCTCGGCGAAAAAGTAGAGCCGACCTTGGTCCGGTAGCCAATCGGAACCGCCCGCCGCTCGGACCTCAGCCAGGTCGAGCTGGGCGACGAAGCCCATCGATGTGGTCACATCGCGCTTTGGGTAGCGGTAGGTGACCGTCGACGTGGGCCAGGCCGCGCTGGCCTCCAGGTCCGGCGCGCCGCCGAGTTTGGAGAAGGCCGCCGCCTCCGCCGGTAGGAGCAGCAAGGTCGGGCGTGCAAGCGCCTTCAATTCACGACGGAGCGCTGTGGCGCTCGGACCTTTGCCGGAGGACTGGGCCGTCTTGCGCCGGCGGACTCCACCGCGCCCTTCTCGCCAGCCCTGAAACGCTGCGCCTGCCAACACCAGGACGATGAGGGCTGCGCACGCAACGCCGAATACGGTCATGGCCACCTCCTATGCATCTCGTCAGTTCACTCATTGTTCCGGTCAAGGTCAAGCCGCCGCACGTGGGGTCGGGTGCGGATTGCAGGAACATTCCCTCAGCTCCTGGGTTGATTCAGCACCCCTATCCCGAACCCAGGAGCCTCCCCATGAGCACCGACCTGACCAACCGCGCCGACGTCGAACGCCGGCTGTGGGATGAGATCGAAAAGCACAATACCGGCATGCTGGGGGTCACCGGCGTAGCGGCGCATCACACCCAGCCGATGACCGCCTTCGTCGAACGCAAGACCAACCAGATCTGGTTCTTCACCCGCACCGACACCGAGCTGGCCCGCGAGGTCAGCCAGGGTAAGAGCGCGATGTTCGTCCACCAGCAGAAGGACTTCCAGGCTTGCATCGGCGGCCAGTTGACCCTGCAGCGCGACACCGCCCGCATCGAGAAATACTGGAACGCCGTGGTGGCCGCCTGGTACCCGGCGGGCAAGGCAGACCCGCATCTGACCATGTTGTGCCTGGACTGCGACGACGCCCAGGTGTGGATCAGCCAGGGCGGCCCAGTGAAATTCGTCTGGGAGATCGCCAAGGCCAACGCCACCCACAAGTCCCCCGATGTCGGCGGCAGCGCGAGCCTGAATTTCCACTAGGTCCCACGGCCCCCACAACACCAGGCCCCGCCGTCCCGCACGGCGGGGCTTCCTATTTGCGATCCGAAGCCTGTGTTGTCCCCAAGTTGGGGGGCCGGAGGCAACAGCAAGGTCAGAGCAGCTGCATCGAAGCTTCTCAAACAACTTAAGAAACAGGCGATCATCGACCGACGCCATTTGTGCAAATATTTCATGTGATCACCGTCGTCTTCACTGGCGAACACCGATCCGATTTTACTGACTGCGTTTCAGATTTGTGTCGAGTTCTCGACAGTCTGCCTCGTGGAGCCTCGATAACTTGCAACCTTCGCTGTCCGGCGACGTTTCGATTCCCCATGCAAAGGCTTTTCCTTTCCTTGCAAAATCGCCTGCTTGCCGCCCTGCCGCCGGCCGACTACGGGCTTGTGGGTCCCTACCTGACCCATATCGACCTGGAGCGCGGGCGCTTGCTCTACGATCCGGGCGATCCCATCGACACGGTCTATTTCCCCCATGACGGGGTCATCTCTCTGATGACCCTGATGGAGAACGGCGGCGCCATAGAGAGCGCCACCATTGGTCCCGAGGGCGCACTGGGCCTGATGGCCGCGGTGTCGCCCCGGGCGTCGCTGTCGCGGGCCATTGTCCAGACCCCCTGCCGCGCGGCGCGCATCAGCGCGGTTCAGTTGCACGAGGCCTGGGAGAAGAGTCCGGCCATCCGGAAATTCATCGATCGCCACACCGAGGCCCTGTTCGGCCACGCGATCCAGTCGGTGGCCTGCAACGCCCTGCACTCGGTGGAGGCGCGGTTCTGTCGCTGGCTGCTGACCTGCCACGACCGTATCTCCACCAACACCGTGGCCCTGACCCAGGAATTCCTGGCCGACATGCTGGGCGTGCAGCGCACGACCGTGACCGCGGTGGCCAGGACCCTGCAGGAGCGCGGCTATATCCGATATCGTCGGGGGGTCGTGGACATCGTCGACCGCGCCGGTCTCGAGGCCATGACCTGCGAGTGCTACGGCGTCGTACGACGCACCTATGACCGCCTCCTGCCGGGCAGCTAGAGCGTGAAGACCAGCCGGGCGGTGCAGCTGGGCCGGGAGGTCAGGGTGAACTCGCCGCGCACCTGGGCGGCCAGGCTGCGGACAAACCACAGGCCGAACCGTTCGCGGGCACTTTCCGGATCAAAGCCCTGGCCGTCGTCCGCCACACTCAGAGCGTAGCGGCCATCGGCTTCCTGCGTCAGGCTGATCTCCACCATGCCAGGACGGTCATCGAGGTAGCCGTGGGCCAGCGCGTTGCCCACCAGCTCCTGGGCGACCAGGGCCAGGGTCGAGGCCGCGGTGTCTGGCGCGAAGACCGGGATGGCCGACAGTCGCACCTCAGCCTGCCGCGTGGCGTGGCGGCGGCGCCAGACGGGCGCCATCTCCGCGAGATAGGCCGTGAAATCGACGCCCTCGGGGGTGCGGTGTCGTTCCAGGGCGCCGAGGGAGCCGATGGCGTCGGCCATCCATAGCAGTTGCCGGCGGGCCTCGGCGTCGCCCGCCCGCTGACTACGCATGCGGCCAAGCGCCGACATCAGCTGGAAGGTGTTGGCCATCCGGTGCCGTATCTCGGAGGCGGCGCGCGCTTCGGTGGTGTCGTCGCTCATGCAGCCCGCGGCCCCACGCGGTTGAATATGACCACAAGTAAAACGCAGCAGCCGGACTCTGTCCGTCGCTCTGGCGACAGACTACTGAAGAATTCGGCCGCGACCCCACGAAATCAGCAACTTGCGACGAATCGTCAGCCCTCGGGACCTCACCGAGGGCGAGGAGATCACGCCCCGCCCCCGCGCTTGTGCTTCATATGGGCCCGGGCCGCCTTGTGGCGGCTGATCCAGACCTTGCGGACCTCCGCGCGGGCCAGGGGGTCATCCTTCAGGTCCAGGTGGGCGAGTTCCCTTTGCAGCTTGCCGAAGCTCTTCCAGCGCCTCGCGTCGAGGGTCCCGTCCTCCAGGGCGGCGCGGACCGCGCAGCCGGGCTCGGTGTGGTGGGCGCAGTCACCGAAGCGGCACTGGGCGGCCAGGGCCTCGATGTCGCCGAAGGCCGCCGCCACGCCGGCCTCATTGTCCCACAGACCCAGTTCGCGCATGCCGGGCGTGTCCAGCACCAGACCGCCGGACGGCAGCAGGATCAGCTCGCGGTGGGTGGTGGTGTGGCGGCCCCGCGCGCCCTCATCGATGATGGTCTGGGTGGCCATCAGGGCCTGACCGGCGAGCGCATTGACCAGGGTGGACTTGCCGACCCCCGAAGAGCCCAGCAGGACGGCGGTCTGGCCAGGGCCCAGCAGGGCCGCGAGCGCGTCGAGCCCCTCGCCCGTCACCGCCGAGACGGCGTGGACCGGGCAGCCGAAGGCGATGGACTCCACCTCCGCCACCAGGGCCTCGACGTCGTCGCAGGCGTCGGCCTTGGTGAGCACGACGACCGGCTGGGCGCCGCTCTCCCAGGCCACGGCGAGGTAGCGCTCCAATCGCCGCAGGCTGAGGTCGGCGTTGAGGGAGGCGGTCAGCAGGGCGACATCGACATTGGCCGCCACCGTCTGCGGCGCGATATTGGGGCCCGAGGCCTTGCGCACGAAGACGCTGGCGCGGGGCAGGACGGCGTGGATTGTGGCCGCGCCCTCGGCTGGGCGCGTGGCGCAGGCCACCCAGTCCCCGGCCACGGGATAGCCCCCCTCGAGCGCCTTATGGGCGAGCTTGCCCGAGAGCTCGGCGGAAAGATCGCCTTCGGGAGTGGCCAGGCGATAGAGACCGCGCTGCTGCACGGTGACCCGGCCGGGCGTGAGGCCACGGTCGGCATGGATTTGGAATTGGGTCTGGAGCTTCTCGCTCCAACCATAGGATTTCAGCAATGGGATGATCCGTCGATCGGAAGGGACGTCAGAGCGCCCGGCCGACAGAGAGATCTAAGGTATCAGGATACCCGGTCGGCGGCGCGGCGAAGAAGGGTCTGGATGAACACAGTCATGGGGAAACCCTCCTTTCGAGGCGTGCTGGCGACGGGGTGAGGCTAGGCGCGGAGGAAGTGGTGGTCAACGATCTTCTCCCCTGCCCCTTACGGGGCGAGGTCCCTAGAGCGGTAGGGCCGTGGTGAACTTGATCTGCTCCATGGCGAAGGACGAGGAGACGTCCCCAAGTTCGGCCGTGGCGATCAGGCGCTTGTAGAAGCGGTCATAGGCGCCGATGTCGGAGACCACGACCTTGAGCAGGTAATCGGTCTCGCCGCTCATCCGGTAGAACTCCACCACCTCGGGCAGGGCCGAGGCGCCCTTGGCGAAGGCGGCCAGCCAGGCCTCGTCGTGGCGGGCGGTGCGGATCGAGACGAAGACCACAAGGCCGAGATCCAGCTTGTCGCGGTCCAGCAGGGCGACGCGGCGCTCGATGACACCGTCGTCGGTGAGCCGCTTGACCCGCTTCCAGCAGGGGGTCTGTGACAGGCCGACGATCTCCGCCAGGTCGGCGATGGAGATGGTGGCGTCGGCCTGCAGTTCCCGCAGGATGCGGCGGTCGACGGGATCGAGAACATCGCTCATGCGAAACGCCGTATCTGGAGAATATTTTTCTATTCTAGGCATGGTGCACGGCGAAATCGACAATGATCCTCTCTGGAGCTCGATGCATCCTGTCTCTCAGCACCAGGGGCGGGCCATGATCGAGCGTTTCACCAGACATCCGCACCAGGTCGGCGAGACCTATGGCGAGCACATGGGGGCCGCGGCCGGTTTCGGCGCGACCCTGGTCGCGGCGGGCCTGGCCTGCGTGATCCACGCGATCTTCCCCTTCCTGTTCGAAAAGACCGCCAGCCACTGCGTCGCTCGCCTGCACGGCCACATGTCCCTGCGAGGGCGTTTGCCGCGCCATGACGAGACCGTGGTGCAGATCTAGGTTTTCCTTCTCCCCTTGCGGGAGAAGGATTTAGGCTAGCTGGGTTCGATCAGATCCCAACGGTTGCCGTAGAGGTCCTGGAAGACCACCACCGTGCCGTAGGGTTCGGTGCGCGGGGCCTCGAGGAAGGTGACGCCGGCGGCGGTCATGCGCGCGTGGTCGCGGGCGAAGTCGTCGGTGTGCAGGAAGCCCATGACCCGGCCGCCGGCCTGGTGGCCGACGCTGGCCACCTGGGCCGCGCCCGAGGCCTGGGCCAGCAGCAGACCCGCTCCGCCGGCCGACGGCGTCACCACCACCCAGCGCTTGCCGCCGCCCATGTCGGTGTCTTCGGTCAGGGTGAAGCCCAGGGCGTGGACGTAGAACTCCAAGGCGTCGTCATAGTCGGCGACGACGAGGGTGGTGAGGGCGATGCGCATGGCTTGGCCTTAGCCGACCCTGCGGCGCGCGTCAGCCGGTGAAGCGCCGCGACAGCAGGAAGCCGAAGCCCGAGATCACCTTGGCCACCAGGCGCCCGGCGGCGGCGGGATCATCGTCGCCCTGCATCAGCACCGCCGAGGCGATGCCGCGCCCCAGCGCCCAGATGGTGAGCGCCACCTCCTCCGCCCGCTCGGGCGGCACGCGTTCGTCGCCCTGGAACGAGGTCTGGAAGGTGGCGAAGGCCGCCCGCTCGGCGGCGCGCACGGCGTCGTTGGCGGCCAGGGCCTGCTCGGTCTGCATCAGGGCGTAGAGCTGCGGATTGCGCCGGATGAAGGTGAGGAAGGCCCGCGAGGCCGCATCGATGCGGTGCGTGAACTTCCCGCTGCCCATGGCCTGGTCGATGGCGCGCGCCAGCTCCTCCCAACCCTCGATGGCGAGCGCGGCCAGCAGGGCGTTCTTGTCAGCGAAGTGGTGGTAGAGGGTGGCCACCGCATTGCCCACCCGGGCGGCGATGGCCCGCAGGTGCAGACCCTCGGCGCCGCTCTCCTCCAGCAGAGCGCGGGCCGCGTCCAGGGCGCGGCGGCGCAGCGTCCCGGGACCGGCGTTCAGCTTCAACTCGTCACTCACGGCGTCCTCCCGCCGTCAGAATGACCTAGAGCCGGGACGGAAGCACGACCTTCATGTCCTCGTAGCCCTTCACGAAGATCGAGAAGGACCGCTTGGGCTCCTCCAGCAGCTGGATGTCGGGGAAGCGCTTCATGATCTCCTCCCAGATGATGGTCAGCTGCAGCTCGGCCAGGCGGTTGCCCACGCAGCGGTGGATGCCGAAGCCGAAGGACATGTGCTGGCGCGGCCGCTCCCGGTCGATGATGTAGCTGTCGGGATTGGCGATCACGCTCTCGTCGCGGTTGCCCGAGACGTACCACATGGCGACCTTGTCGCCTTCCTTGATGGTCTTGCCGCCGAGCTCGAAGTCCTGGGTCGCGGTGCGCGCCATGTGGGCCAGGGGGGTCTGCCAGCGGATCGTCTCCGACACCATCGACGGGATCAGCGACGGATTGGCCCGAAGCTTGGCGTACTGGTCGGGGTTCTGGTTCAGGGCCAGGACCGAGCCGGAGATGGTGTTGCGCGTGGTGTCGTTGCCGCCGATGATCAGCAGGGCCACGTTGGCGTGGAACTCCGCTTGCGTCATGTTCCGGGTCTCCTCGCCATGGGCCAGCATGGAGATCAGGTCGCCGGTGGGCTCGGCGTTGACCCGCTGGTTCCAGAGCTCGGTGAAGTAGCCGAAGCACTCGGCCATCATCGCGCGCATCTCCGCCAGGTCGGCCGCTGGGCCCAGGCCTGGCGCGGTGGTCATGACATCCGACCAGCGGGTGAGCTTGCGGCGCTCTTCGAACGGGAAGGCGAACAGGGTCGCCAGGGTCATGGTGGTGAGTTCCTTGGAGACCAGGTCCACCCAGTCGAAGGCCTCGCCGATCGGCAGGCTGTCGAGGATCAGGCCGGCCCGCTCGCGGATCAGCGGGGCCATGATCGACAGCGCGTGGGGCGACAGGGCCGGGCTGACGGTCTTGCGCTGCACGTCGTGGCGCGGCGGGTCCATGGCGATGAAGTTGGTGGCGGTGTTGTTGGGGTCGCGGAAGCCTTGCGCGACCTTCGGCGTCAGGGTGATGCCCTTGGCCGAGGAGAACACCTGGTGGTTGGAGTCCACCGCCAGGATATCGTTATACTTGGTGATCGACCAGTAGGCCCCGTAGTTGCTGTCGGCCGTGTAGTGGATCGGGTCTTCCTTCCGCAGCCGCTCGAACATCGGCCACATGGCGTCGTCGCGGAACAGCGAGGCGCGCGCCGGGTTCAGCTCCTCCAGCGGGGTTTCGTAGGCGGACTTGTGCGCGGCGGCGCGCTTGTCCTTCAGGATGTCCACGGCGCCGTCAGCCATTGAATAATCTCCTACCCGGGGGCGCGGTTGGTCCACGCTTCGCGGCTATCCAGACCTTCCGAACACAGTTCGACAAGTGCTGCGTTCACGGGCGCTAGATCCTCCCCCAGGCGCTACGCGCCGATGTGGGGAGGTGGGCCGCCGCGAAGCGGCGGGTCGGAGGGGGATCAACGTAGTTGACCCCTTCGACCCCAAAACAAGAGTCAAAGTCCCCCTCAGTCAGCTCCGCTGACAGCTCCCCCAGCAGGGGAGCATCTTGGCTGCGGGCTACTTCGCCGCCTTGGCCTTGGCCAGCGACGCCTCGAAGCCCTTTTGCTGGGCGTCGATCACCTTCAGGTAGCCGGCGCGGTCGATGAAGGGGTTGGGGCCGGGCTTACCCAGGCGGGCCTGCTTGGCCGGTGCGTCGAAGAACTCCGAATGCGGGGCCAGAAAGACGTCGCCGGGGATGGCGCGCGCGGTGGCGAAGGTGAGGCGGTAGTCGGCGACGATGCCGGGGTACTGCTCAGGGACCAGGCTGTTGGCCGCGACGCTGGCGCTGCAGAAATAGAGCGCGGTGTGGGCGCTGCCGTCCCTGTCCTTCACCGGCCAGGTCCAGGTGGTGCAGCCCTCGGTGTGGCCTGGCGTCAGGTGGGCGGTGAGCTTCAGGCCGCCCAGTTCGACAACCCCGCCGTCCTTCACCACCCGGTCCACCTTCACCGGCGGAAAGTTCATCGCCGTATTGGCCTCCGAGCCCGGATAGACCCCTTTTTCCAAGGCGTAGCGGTCGCCCTCGAGGGCGATCATGGCCGCCCCGGTGTCGGCCTTCAGCTTGGCCAGGCCGCCGGCGTGGTCGAAGTGGCCGTGGCTGGTGAGCAGGATCTTCACGTCGCTGAGCTTGAAGCCCAGCTTGACGATATTGGCTTCCACCAGGGCGGCGTTCTGCGGCAGCCCCACGTCCAGCAGCACCGCGCCCTTGGGCGTGACGATCAGCAGGGCGGTCAGCCCGGCCGAGCCGACCGAATAGGTGTTGTCGATGATCCTGTAGGGCTCGGCCGGCTGCGCCCAATTGGCCTGGGCGAAGGCCGGGGCGGCGGTGAGACTGAACGCGGTCGCAAGAAGGAGGGTCTTCATGGGGGAGAAGTCCGATTGGGGAGACTGACGCCCCCGAAAACTGGAGCGGGCGATGGGATTCGAACCCACGACATTCAGCTTGGGAAGCTAATCCGATCCATTGCTTTTATTAGGTTATTTTCCGAAGACGACTGAAATCCGCCTGTTTGTCGTCAATAGGTTAGCTGGTTTTCGCGAAATCCCCACTCCCCTTCGAAGCGGCCAAGCGGCATGCTACGGTCAAGTCGATCCAAAGAGCGAAGGAAACCCCGTGAGTTGGTGTGACAAACTCGCTTCCACCCCTTTAGTGGGGTTCAAGCTTGACCCAATGATCATCTCTAGTGATCGTTATCTGGATACGCTTGCGCCTATCCTTAACCGCGAATTTGAGGGTGATACCGCAACTTTCCAAATCGAAGAGGTCACATCAACTTCGATTGCCTTCGTGAATGATGCTGGATTCAGATATACTTTTGACCCTCTTAGGGTGACCGTTGGATTTCACCACAGAATCCGCACGAGGTTAGTGAGTGGCGGTCCCCCCACCATTGATATGCTGTCGCGGCCGCTGCCTTACACGGAACTGCTTCCAGAAGTAATTGAGCGCCTAATCGAAGCGACATTGCTTCTTCCAAATGCAAGGGAGCGGGGAATTCGACGGCTCGGGATCGTCTCAAGCACGAGCGTCACTGAAGACGAACTTCCTCCGGGTATCGCCCGTCTAATCTCGTATATGGGAAAGCCTTGGGCAGGTGGACTGGAAAGCTGCACTTTCACACTAGCGGCCCGTCTCGCAGAGCGCGACGGCTCCTATGACAAATGCAGTCACACGATTGTAAAACCTGAAGACCCAACCAAATTGGTATCGCTTACCTTCGACTGGATGCGGGAATTCGACGAGCCGCAGGCAGCTAACCCCGCCTCGCTCAACACGATGACCGCGTCCGGGCAGAAGGCCGCATTAGAATACTTTGAGGAATTGGCCGAAGGGAGTCGGTTCGATGAGCACGTCATCAGCGGCACAACGTGAGTTTGACTTCACCGCGCCGATGGATTTGCGCGGCGATGGGGGCGACGTCCCCTCAGCTCCACGGAATGTCAGCACCAGCGAGAACTCGGGCACCGGCTTCCGCGCGCCGAACTTCTCGCAATTCTCTAGCGGCGTTGAGGCAGACGCCGCGCGCCGCGCTGGACGGATTAACGCACGCAGCACTCCTGAACACGAATATCGAAAGCTGCTCATCGACCGGCAAACTCTCCTGGATAAGAAATTCGACGGCACGATCAGCCGGCAAGAGAGCAACCGGTTAGAGTACATTCGCTGGTCGTTGGATCGCATAGAAGACGCACGCCACGGCCACAGCCTGGAGATGCTGGAGAGTGCGATTGCCCGCTATGAGAATTTTGCGGAGGAAATCGACGGACTCCGGAAGCAGCTAGGCGCCGCCAAAAGCGGTAGCAGACGCAAATGAGCGATGAAACCGGGGGCAGCAACTTACCTGCAGTCACCGCAGGTCGGTCCCTTGTCCAGCGATCATCGGTAACGCCCGGACTGCCGTACAATGAGTATCGTCAGCCGTTGCGCCACGACTTCTTTTGTTCGTGCGCTTATTGCACGATATCGGAAGCAGAAGCTCAGTCCATACGCTTCACAATCGACCACTATGAGCCGCAGAGAGCCCGCCCAGACTTAGAGAACGAGTACGGCAACCTCCTCTACGCGTGCGATACCTGCAACATCCGAAAGGGCGACCGCTATCCGCCGCCCGACGCTCGCGACGCCGGAACTCGGTTTTTCAGGCCAGACGAAGATTTGCACTCTGACCACTTCGAGCTGTCTGGAATTCGACTAAAGCCGAAAACTGAAACCGGGGACTACTCAATCGAGGCCTTGGATCTCAACCGCTTGGCCTTGAGGACGTTGCGAGAGCTGAGACTGCGCCTCATCAAATGCAACGAGCACGTCCTCGAGGGCATTCGGGCGCTGCGCCGATATCCTCTGGATCAACTGCCTCGGCATATGAAGGGCCAAGTCCACACGTACATCTCGAACGCACAGCAGATGGCCGACCAAATTGCTGACGAGATTGACTCGATATTGCGGATGAACGCGCGCTCTCCCTTGCTGGACCAAGACCCAGACGCCGATAAGCATGCTCAAGAACGAGCTGCGCGGCTAGCTGAGATTGAAAACCTTCATCCGGGCGTGTGGCGCGGCCGACAATTGCCAAAGAAATAGGGCGAACTACAGGGTTCTCAAAAGTTCCGGGGCCTCAACTCCTAGCGCTCCTGAGAGTCGGACCAGAACCAGCAAGCCCGCCCGACTTCGAGCCCGAAAAATTTCAAGCACACTCTAGCACCCCGCCGCACTCAACATATTGATTTTCAAGGAAAACTGGAGCGGGCGATGGGATTCGAACCCACGACATTCAGCTTGGGAAGCTGACGCTCTACCCCTGAGCTACGCCCGCGAAGGCCTCATCGGATAAGGCTTGCAGTGGTGGTTCTCTAGCGGGTCTCGCAGACCCACTCAAGCGCCTAACCGGTGATGACCCATTCGGCGACATAGGCCTGGGCCTTGCGGGCCAGGCCAGGGGGGCCGGAGAAGTAGAACTCGCTGCCGAACAGGGTGCGGTGTTCGCGCCAGGCCAGGGGGCCGGTGTCCTCGGTCTGCAATATCGTCCGCAAGCGGTCGCGCTTGGCGGTCGGAACGAAGGCGATATAGGTCGCATCGGGCATGGCGGCTTCCTGGCCCCTCAGGTTCCAGAAAACCGTGAGTCGAACTTAAATATGGTTAACGGATCAACGGCTTGGCTGTGGCGGCCCGCCGCAGGGTGGTGACAAAAATCCGCCCATCCCGGCCAAGGCCGGGACCCAGATTCAGCCTTAGCCGAACGAGCTGACCCTGGGCCCAATACCGGCCTCGCATGAGATCGGAGTGGGTTTCACCTGGGTCCCGGCCGTCGCCGGGACGAGCGGATTGGGTTGGGCCCTGAATGTGGCCTCAGGAGGTCAGAGGTTCGCCGTCCAGCGTTGGAAGTGCTTGGAGAGCTTGAGGCCCTGGCGCTGGTAGTGGCTGCCCTGGTCGCCGTAGAGCCGCGACGGCTTGGCGGTCAGGGGCTCATAGACCAGGCGGGCGACGGTCTGGCCGTCCTCCAGCAGGAAGGGGGTCTCGTGGCTGCGGACCTCCAGCACGCCCTTGGAGCCGACGCCCTGGGCCTCCTCCGTCCCGAAACCGGGGTCGAAGAAGCCGGCATAGTGGACGCGGAACTCGCCCACCGAGGGATCGATGGGGGTCATCTCGGCGGCCTGCAGCACCGGGATCTCGATCGCCTCCTTGGAGGCCAGGATGTAGAATTCGCCGGGATCGAGCAGCAGTTCGCCGTTCTGCGGGATCAGCGGCTCCCAGTAGTTGCGCGGGTCATGGCCGTCGACATGGTCCATGTCGATGACGCCGGCGTGGCGGCGCGCGCGGAAGCCGGCCACCCCGTCGGAGAGGTCGACGCCGACGCTCTTGGTGAGCAGCTTGGGCGGGGCGCCGCGCTTCAGCCGCAACTGGTTCAGCCGGGTGCCGGTGCGCACCAGGATGGAGAAGGTCTGGGGGGCGATCTCGATATAGGTGGGACCGTCATAGCCCTCGATCACGTCGTCGAAGGCCGGCTGGTTGTCCGACAGCAGCCGCACGAAGACGTCGACGCGGCCGGTGGAGCTCTTCGGGTTGGCCCGCGCCGAGACGCCGGGGGGCAGGTGCAACCGCTCCTGCAGCTCGGCGATATAGACACAGCCTTTCTCGAGAACGGCCCCTCTCGTGAGATCCAGTTCGTGCATGGCCACGTCACTGATGCGGCTCGCCACCGTGCGGCCCAGGCGAGGCAGGAAGCTCGCCCGCACTCGCCAGCAGCGGGCGGCCAGGCGCAGGTCGAGGCTGGCGGGCTGCACCTGATCGGCGTCAAAGGGCGTCGCCGAAAGGATGGCGCCGTGGGTGATCAGGTCATCGATGGATTGGCAGGGGAGAATCCCCGCGCGAGCGGCGTCGGTCATCGGCGGGACACTCGCCGGGAGGGGCGGGATTGGCAAGTGCCAGGCGACTGCGGCCTGTTGGCGGAAAGCCCCGGGACCCGCTCATCCTGGCGAAGGCCGAGACCCAGGTCACAGAGCGCAGAGATCGCCGAAGGCCCGTTCGGAGTTCTCCGGACGGGCCCAGCCGTGCGATCTGCGCCCCGGCCTTCGCCGGGGCGAGCGGTGTCGGGGTGAGGGGCTCTCCCTCCCCCACCCTCTCCGCCTAGTGCTTCTTCCCGACCTTGGCGGCGATCTCGGCCAGCATGGCGACGGCGGCGCCCACCCCGAACAGGGCGAGCGCCTCACCGAAGTTGGCGGCCGGCCGCAGCACCGCCGGAACCCAGCTTTGCAGATGGTCCGACAGGGCCAGGATCACGAGATTCAACGCCCCGAAGAAGGTCAGGAGCAGGCTGAAGACCCGGATCGCGAAATTGACCGGCATCGGCCTCTAGTAGCTCTTGGCCGGGCGCTTGGCGGCGATCTCGGCCAGCAAATAGATCATGGCGCCGAGACCGAGCAGGCTCACCGACTGCGCGAAACCTTCCACCAGCATCAGTTGCTTGGGGATCGAGGCCAGGACCGAGGCCGGCAGGAAGCCGATGGCGACGTTGAGCAGGCCCAGCACAACCAGGATCAGGCCGAGAAGGCGAAACAGCATATTGAGCGGCATTAGGTGGTGTCCTCCCTATAGTGAAGCAGAGGTTGCCGGTTTTCTGAGCAGGTCGGAAGTCGATTCAGCCGTACGGCGAACGGCCAAGCTTGACCGGCAGCCACAGCTTGAGGTTCATGCCGCCCTCCCTGAAGGCTCTCGCAGGAAAACTGGATTCCGGTTTGGCGGGCGAAAGTGCTTTCTGCGGACGTCATCCAAGGAGCGCCCCATGGCCGAAGATCCGAACACCTGGCAGCAAGAGACTAAGCTGGTGCGCGGCGGTATGGCGCGCTCCCCCTATGGCGAGATCTCCGAGGCGCTCTTCCTGACGCAGAGCTTCTCGTACGAGAGCGCCAGCGCCGCCGACAAGCGGTTCTCGGGCGAGGAGCCAGGCTTCATCTACCAACGCTTCGGCAACCCCACGACCCAGATGTTCGAGGACCGCCTGGCGCTTCTCGAGGGCGCCGAGCAGTGCCGCGCGACGGCCTCGGGCATGGCCGCGGTCCACGTGGCCCTGCAGGGTCTGGTGCGGGCCGGCGATCACATCGTCGCGGGCCGGGCCCTGTTCGGCTCCTGCCGCTGGATTCTGTCGGAGCTGATGCCGCGCTACGGGGTCGATGTGACCTTCGTCGACGCCACCGACATCGAGGCGTGGAAGAACGCCGTGCGCCCCAACACCAAGGCCTTCCTGGTGGAAACCCCGGCCAATCCGCTGCTGGAGGTGACCGCCATCGGCGCGGTGGCCGACGTGGCCCATGCCGCCGGCGCCAAGCTGGTGGTGGACAACGTCTTCGCCACCCCGCTCTTCCAGAAGCCCTTGGCCCTGGGCGCCGACATCGTCGTCTATTCGGCCACCAAGCACATCGACGGCCAGGGCCGGGTGCTGGGGGGCGCGATCCTGGGCGGCGCCGAGCTGATGACCGAGAGCTACAAGGACATCCTCCGCCACACTGGCCCGGCGCTCTCGCCGTTCAATTCCTGGGTGCTGCTGAAGGCGCTCGAGACCCTGGAGCTGCGGGTCACCCGCCAGACGGAGAACGCCGCTAAGGTGGCCGACGCCATCGGCGCCCACGCCAAGTGTCGGCGGGTGATCTATCCCGGCCGTCCGGACCACCCGCAGGCCGCCATCATCGCCAACCAGATGTCGGGCGGCGGCAGCGTCGTGGCCTTTGACCTGGGCAGCCGCGAGGCCGCCTGGCGGTTCCTCGATACGCTGGCCATCGTCGACATCTCCAACAACCTCGGCGACGCCAAGTCGATGGCGACGCACCCGTCGACCACCACCCACCGCTCCATGCCCGAGGCCGAACGCCTGAGCATCGGCCTCACCGAGGGCTGGGTGCGGATGAGCGTGGGTCTCGAGGGGGCGGGGGACTTGATCCGCGACGTCGAGCGGGCGCTGGACGCGGCCTAGAAAATCCGCTCATCCCGGCGAAGGCCGGGACGAGCGGTTGGGGGCCTACGCCTCCGCCGTCAAACTCGCCGGATCGACCGAATAGGTGCTGGAGCAGTACTCGCAGGTGACCTTGATCAGGCCGTCGTCCTCGACCATGTCGGCGCGCTCTTCCGCCGAGAACGAGGTGAGCACGCTCTCGATGCGTTCCTGCGAGCAGCGGCAGAAGGCCTTCAGGGGCTTGGCCTCGAAGACTCGGACCCCGTCCTCGTGGAACAGGCGGAACAACAGGGTCTCGGCCGAGATGGTGGGGTCGAGCAGCTCGTCCTCGCCGATGGTCTCGAAGAAGGCCTGGGTGCGGACCCAGGCTTCGGCGGTAGGCCCGCGGTTCTCGTCCTCGGCGATGTTCTGGATCAGCATGCCGCCTGCCCGCCAGGCCATCCCGTCGCCAAGATCGGCCTGGCCGACCGCCAGGCGCACGCGGGTGGGGGTCTGTTCCGACTGGGCGAAATATTGCTCGGCGCACAGGGCCAGGGTCTCGCCCTCGATGGTGGTGATGCCCTGGTAGCGGTCCATGTCGACACCCTGGTCGACGGTCATGATGAAGACCCCCTCCCCCAGCAGCGTCTTGGCGCCGGGCCGCACAAAGCCCTTGGCCGCCTGCGCCACCGCCTCGGGGTCATAGCGGCAGTAGCCACGCAGGGCGCCGTCGGTGTCGTAGTCCACGACGACGTAGCGCACCGGGCCGTCGCCCTGAGCCTGGACGATCAACCGGCCGTCGAACTTCAGGTTGGAGCCCACCAGGGCGGCCAGAGCGCAGGCTTCCCCCAGCAGGTTGGCGACGGCCTCCGGATAGTCGTGGGCAGCCAGGATCTCGTCCACGGCGGCGCCCAGCCGGGCAAGGCGGCCGCGCACGGGCTCACCTTCGATCTGGAACGGGGCGACGAGATCGTCGGGGGCGGCGGTGGTTTCGATGCTCATGGGCGGGCCATATAGGGGGACTGGGGCGAGGTTGCGAGCCCGGTGGTCAGATCCGCCCGCAGGAGGCGCGCCTCTGAGTCAGGCGATCTCCCCGAAGCACCAGGCCAGGATCGACTTCTGGGCGTGGATGCGGTTCTCCGCCTCGTCCCAGGCCAGCGAGCGCGGGCCGTCCAGCACGTCGCCGGTGACCTCCTCGCCACGGTGGGCGGGCAGGTCGTGCATGAAGACGGCGTCGGGGGCGGCCTTCTCCATCAGGGCCTCGGTGACCTGGTAGGGGCCCAGCGCGGCGAGGCGGTCGTCGCGGTCGGTGTCGCCCATGGAGACCCAGGTGTCGGTGATCACGCAGTCGGCGCCGGCCACGGCGTCGAGCGGGTTTTCCATCACCTCGACTCGGCCCTGCAGGTCGGCGGCGCGGGCCAGGTCGACGCGGTCGGGGTGGTACTTGGCCGGGCTGGCGATCTTCAGCTTGAACCCGAACACCGGGGCGGCGTGGATAAAGGTCGAGCAGACGTTATTGCCGTCGCCGATCCAGGCCAGGGTCTTGCCCTCCACCGAGCCGCAGCGCTCCTCGAAGGCCAGCAGGTCGGCCAGGATCTGGCAGGGGTGGCTCTTGTCCGACAGACCGTTGATCAGCGGCACGGTGGAGACCGAGGCGAAGGTCTCAAGGTCGGCGTGGCGGTTGGCGCGGATCATCACCGCGTCGACCATGCGCGACAGCACCCTGGCGGTGTCCTCGATGGTCTCGCCGCGGCCCAGCTGCATGTCGCTGGCCGTGGAGATGATCACGTCGCCGCCGAGTTGGCGCATGGCCGCGTCGAAGGAGAAGCGGGTGCGGGTGGAGTTCTTCTCGAAGATCATGGCCAGGGTCCGCTCGGCGCCGGGCGCATCGGCGTCCACGCGGCCCTGGGTCCAGCCCTTGCGCGCGGCCTTGCGGGCCTTGGCGTCGGCCAGGATGGCGCGCAGGTCGGCGGGGGGAAGCCGCCAAAGGTCGAGGAAGTGTCTGACTTGGGTCATGGGAAACCCCCAAATCCCGCTCGCCCGGCGAAGGCCGGGGATCAGGTGCGACCTGAAAGCGGGGAAATCCAAATGGATCCCCGGCCAAGGCCGGGGATGGGTGAAATCAGGCCGCGGCTTTCGCCGCGGTTCGCGCCGCCTCGCAGGAGGCCTCGAGTTTCGAGATGGCTTCCTGGGCTTCTTCCAGGGTCAGGGTCAGGGGCGGCAGCAGGCGCACGCAGTTGTCGCCGCCGCCGGCGATCAGCATGTGCTGGTCGCGGGCATGCTGCATGAACTCGCGGTTCGGCGTCTTCAGCTTGATGCCGATCAGCAGGCCCTTGCCACGGATGTCCTCCACCACGTCGGGGAAGCGTTCCTGGAGGCCCGAGAGCTGCTGCACGAAATAGCCGGCGACCTCGCGGACGTGGGCCAGCAGCGCGTCGCTGTTAAGCTCTTCCATCGCCGCCAGACCCACGGCCATGGCCAGCGGGTTGCCGCCGTAGGTGGAGCCGTGGCTGCCGACGGTCATGCCCTGGCCGGCTTCCGCCGTGGCCAGGCAGGCGCCGACCGGGAAGCCGCCGCCCAGCGCCTTGGCGATGGCCATGATGTCGGGCGCCGCGTCCTTGGCCCACTCATAGGCGAACAGCTTGCCGGTTCGGCCCAGGCCGCACTGGATCTCGTCATAGATCAGCAGGGTCCCGGTGTCGTCGCACAGGCGGCGCAGGGCCTGGAGCTGCTGTTCGGTGAGCGAGCGGGCGCCGCCCTCCCCCTGCACCGGCTCGACGATGATCGCTGCGGTGGTGGGGCCGACCAGGGCCTTCAGGGCTTCCATGTCGCCAAATTTCGACTGGATGAAGCCCGGCATCTTGGGACCGAAGCCCTCCAGATAGCTGGCGTTGCCCGAGGCGTTGACGGCGGCGAGCGTCCGGCCGTGGAACGAGCCGTCGAAGCCGATGATGTCGATGCGCTCAGGCTGTCCCTTGGCCCAGTGATACTTGCGCGCGGTCTTGATGGCGCACTCGATGGCCTCGGCGCCGGAGTTGGTGAAGAACACCTCGTCGGCGAAGGTGGCGTCGGTCAGCACCTTGGCGAGCTTTTCCTGGCCCGGGATCGTGAAGATGTTGGACACGTGCCACAGCTTCTCGGCCTGGTCCTTCACAGCCTGCACCAGCTTAGGGTTGGCGTGGCCGAGCGCGTTGACGGCGATGCCCGCCATGCAGTCGAGGTAGGCGTCACCGTCGGTGGTGAAAAGTCGCGCGCCCTCGCCTCGCTCGAACGCCAGCGGGGTGCGGTTGTACACGCCCATGATGTGATCGCTGGGGACGGGCGCGGCTTGCGTCGCGGTCTTTTCAGTCACTGGGGATACCTCCCAAAAGAGAAGCGTCCCCGGCGCGTGGCGGCGGGGACAGGAAGGCTCGACGTTTTCGTCTTCGAACCCGGCCCTGTCAATAATGTTGGGGCGCGACGAGCGCGTGACGCGGGCAGGCGTGGCGGGATTTCCACACCGGCGATCGCGCGTCCGCGGGGAGAGATACGAGCCGCGACCTCAGGTCTTCAGCTTGTAGCCCGTCTCGAACATCCAGAGGCAGATGCAGCTGAAGGCGATCACCAGGCCCGCGGTCATGCCCATGCCGGCGAGCAGCGAGCCTTCGGCGTGGCCGATGAAGCCATAGCGGAAACCGTCGATCAGATAGAAGAACGGGTTGTAATGGCTGGCCGAGCGGAAGGGTTCAGGCAGCCGCTCCACGAGGTAGAAGGTGCCCGACAGGAAGGTCATCGGCATGATGATGAAGTTGGTCACCGCCGACATGTGGTCGAACTTCTCCGACCAGAGCCCGGCCATGACGCCCAGCAGGCCCAGGATCATCGAGGCGCCGGCGCCGAAATAGAGGATCGCCCAGAGGTGGGTGACCGGCAGGTGGGCGAAGGGCAGGACGGCCAGCCAGGTCACCGCGCCCACCACGATGCCGCGAGTCGCGGCGCCGAGCGCGAAGCCGGCCACATGTTCCATCGGCGTCAGGGGCGGGGTCAGGAAATCGCCGGTCAGACCGTTCATCTTGGCCTGCAGCAGGCTGGATGACGCGTTGGCGAAGGCGTTGTTGAGGATCTGCATCATGATCAGGCCGGGCGCCACGAAGGTGGCGAAGGCCACGCCGTGGACCGGAGTGCGCGCACCCTGAGCGGCCACCACGAAGACCATCATGTAGAGCAGGGCGGTGACCACCGGGGCGGCCAGGGTCTGCATGCCCACCTTCCAGAACCGTCGGATCTCGCGGAGATAGAGGGTTCGCAAACCGGCCCAGTTGACCCCGTGATAGTCGCGGGGCTGGGGCGGCATAACGGCTGCGGCGTCGGGCATATCCTTCATGACGGCTCATGTGCGCCCAGCCCGCCCGAAGCGCAAGGGTGCGGCCTTCCGACGCTATATGTAGTTCCTGTGGATGAAGGGAGGGGCGCCTATTGTGGGTCTTAAGGATGTGTTTACGATATCTGGTAGTTGGTGATGCCGTGAGTAGCGCGCTGCCACAACATATTGATCCTGGGTCTGCCGCGCGGGGCTGATGGAACCAGGACACGCGGAGCAAGACCATGGGTTGGACAGACGAACGCGTCGAAAATCTCAAGAAGCTCTGGCAGGACGGCCTGTCGGCTAGCCAGATCGCCAAGCAGCTTGGCGGCGTCACCCGCAACGCGGTGATCGGCAAGGTTCACCGGCTGGGCCTGTCGGGCCGCGCCACCCCCTCCAAGCCCGCCCGTCCGGTCTTCAAGGCCCCGCGTCCGCAACGCGCCGTGGCGCAGCCGGCCGCGCCGCGCCGCATCGCCGAGCCGCTGGTGGCCACCGCCCCCGTGCCGGCGCCCGTGCGCTACATCGACGAAGCGCCGGGCTCGGCCACCGTGCTGACGCTGGGCGCCCACATGTGCAAATGGCCGATCGGCGATCCGTCCACCGACGGCTTCACCTTCTGCGGCCGCCGCCAGGATGACGGCCCCTACTGCGCCGAGCACGCCCGGGTCGCCTATCAGCCGGCGCAGACCAAGAAGCGTTCTGGCCCCAATGAGCTGGCCCGTTCGCTGCGCCGCTACATCTAGTTCGACGCTTGGAGAGCGTGCGAGGGTTTGGGTTTCGGCCCGGCCCTCGCTAATCTCCCGCCATGACCGACGTCCTGGCAGAGTCGACCGACTCCAACGCCAAGCCCTATTCCGTCTCGGAACTCGCGTTCGCGCTCAAGCGCACGCTTGAGGACGCCTACGGCTTCGTCCGTCTGCGCGCCGAGCTCTCCAAGGTCACCCACCACGGCAACGGCCACGTCTATCTGACCCTGAAGGACGAGCGCGCCGCCATCGACGGGGTGGTGTGGAAGGGCTCGGTGAAGAACCTGTCTGTCCGGCCCGAGCAGGGGCTGGAGGTGATCGTCACCGGCAAGATCACCACCTACCCCGCCGGGTCCCGCTACCAGATCGTCATCGAGACCATGGAGGCCGCCGGGGTCGGCGCCCTGTTGGCCCAACTGGAGCGGCTGAAGGCCAGGCTGCAGGCCGAGGGGCTGTTCGAGGCTTCGCGCAAGCGGCCCCTGCCCGCCATGCCCCTGGTGGTCGGCGTGATCACCAGCCCGACCGGCGCGGTGATCCGCGACATCCTGCACCGCATCCGAGACCGCTGGCCCTGCCGGGTGATCGTCTGGCCGGTGGTGGTGCAGGGCGACGCCGCCGCCGCCCAGGTTGGCAACGCCATCCAGCGATTCAACGCCCTCGCGCCCGACGGCCCCGTGCCGCGCCCAGACGTGCTGATCGTCGCGCGCGGCGGGGGGTCGGTGGAGGACCTGTGGGCCTTCAATGACGAGGGCCTGGCGCGCGTGGTGGCGGCGGGGACCATTCCGCTGATCTCGGCCGTGGGCCACGAGACCGACACCACCCTGATCGACTTCGTCTCCGACCGCCGCGCGCCCACCCCCACAGCGGCGGCGGAGGTGGCCACGCCCGTCCTGGCCGAACTGCGCGCCGCCATCGGCGACCTGACCTCCCGCCTGCACCGCCAGGGGGGCCGCATCGTCGAGGACCGCCGGCAGCGGGTGGCCAACGCCGAGCGCGCCCTGGACCGTGTCCCAGACCTGGTGGAGATGGCCGCCCAGCGCTTCAACCTGGCGGCCAGCCGCCTGGCCGCGGCTCTGAACCGCAACATCGCTCTCCACGATAACCAGCTGATCCGCACGGCCTCACGCCTGACGCCGGGCCTGCTCCAGCGACCACAGCAGGTCCGCGCCGAGCGGCTGGCGGGGGTCTCGTCGCGACTGTCGGCGGGGCTCACGCGCAATATCGCCGTCCACCGGACCGAACTGGGCCGTCTCACAAGCCGCCTGGTCCCCGCCCTGCTCCAGCGGCCGCAGGAGCAACAGGCCCAGGCCCTGGCCCGCACAACGGTCCGGCTGCAACCGGCCCTGGCGCGCGGCCTGGAGCGGATGACCGAACGGCTCGCCTATCAGGCCAAGCTGCTGGCCCCGCTGGATCCCAAGGCGCCGCCTCGGCGCGGGTTCGCCAAGGTCATCCGGGCTGACGGGTCCCTGGCGCTGGACGGCGCATCGCTGCGCAGCGGCGAGGGCGTCAGCCTGGTCTTCGCCGACACCACCCGCGAGGCCACCATCGACGGCACGCCCACCGCCGCGCCAGAGCCGCTGGCGCCCGCGCCCGCTCGGCCGGTACGCGCACCGAAGGCGCCCACGACACCTTCCGCACAAGGCGATCTGTTCTGAGGCTGCCGGCTCGTTTAAGATGCCCGCCATGAACGCCCATGACCTTTCCGGATCCACCGCCGACCTGGCCGTCGTCCACTATGGCGATGGCGAGTTTGTCGTCCTGAAGCCGGGCCGCTACGTGGTCTGCGCCGTCTCTGGGGTGAAGGTGCCGCTGGAGGCCCTGCGCTACTGGAGCGCCCCGCTGCAGGAAGCCTATGCCGGCCCGGCCGAGAGCCTGGCCCGCTGGCAGGCGACCAACCGCTGAACCGGCGCAGCGTCCTGCTGGGCCTGGGAGCTCTCAGCCTCTGGACCCCTGCGCACGCCGCCGCGCCCGGCCTGTCGCTGACCGGCCGCTACCAGCAGGGTGGCTTCGCGCTCGGCCGCACCAGCCCCCGGGCCCGGGTGTTCGTGAACGGCGTTGACGAGGGCCTGGCCTCCGAGGCCGGCTATTTTGTCGTCGGTTTCGATCGCGACGCCGAGCCCCAGGCCACCATCCGCGTCGTGGGCGCCGATGGCGAGGCCAGCCACGTCGCCCAGATCGCGCCGGGGAATTTCGACATCCAGCGGATCAACGGCCTGGCCAACAACCAGGTGAACCCATCGGGCGCCGCCCTGCTGGCCCGCATCCGGGCGGAGGCCGGGCGCAAGGCCCAGGGCTTCGCCAGCCGCGCCGACCTGGACGGGTTCAAATCGGGCTTCATTCCACCCCTTGAGAAATACCGGGTCAGCGGCCGGTTCGGGGGCCAGCGCGTCCTGAACGGCGAACCCCGCACGCCCCACTATGGCGCCGACCTCGCCGCGCCCACCGGCGCCACGGTCCGCGCGCCGGCCTCGGGCCTCGTCGCCTTCGCCGAGACCGGCCTGCACTTCGAGGGCGGCCTGACCATGATCGACCACGGCCAGGGCCTGATCAGTGTCTATCTGCACCAGTCCCGCGTCGATGTGCGGCGCGGCGAGATGGTGACCCAGGGCCAGGTGATCGGCGCCGTGGGCAAGGAGGGCCGGGCGACGGGGCCCCACCTCTGCTGGCGAATGAAATGGCACGGCCGCAACCTCGATCCGACCCTGATGGTGGGCGTGAAGACGCCGGCCTAAAGCGCCGCGATCCAGTCGCAGACCAGCTTGATCACAGTTGGATCGAGACTCGTCGCGATCTCCCGATATTCGGACGGAGCGCCGGTGGTCGCAGGCTGCAGAAGGTGGTTGAGACCAGGCAGGGTCACCACAGTCGCCGCCGCATTGGCCGCCGTTAGGGCCGCCGCGTGCGCCCTTGGCGGTGTCTGGAGATCCTTCCCCGCCATCACCACCAAGGCCGGACAGGTCAGGCGGCGCAATCCCGCCGTGTGGTCGTGGGTGGCCCAGTATCGCTGCCAGGGTGCGGCGGCGATGACGGCGCGGACTTCCAGTCGTTCAGGCGGATAGGCCGCCGCTCTGAGGATTTCGCGCGCCTGGGCCAGGCTCTCTTCGGCCGTCAGCGCCTTCGAAGCCTGGGTCAGGGCGCGGACGAAGCCGACCGTGCGATCGAAGTCGCGGGGGACCCCGCCGACGACCCGCGCGGCGTTGAACATCTCGGCCTCCAGAACCTCCTCATCGGGAACGCCGGTCGGGGTCATCATCACGCAGAAGGCGATGGTGGGATCGGCGGCGGCGACGTCGGCGGAGATGTGACCGCCCTCGCTGTGGCCCAGCAGGCCCACCGCGCCGAGGTCGGATCTGATCCGCAGGAAGGCGACGGCCGCCGCCAGGTCGGCGGCGAAGTCCCCGGTGCTGGCGGTGTGGAAGCGGCCCTCCGATTGACCCACGCCACGCTTGTCGTAGCGCAGGGTCGCGAAGCCCAGGCGGGTCAGCCGGTCGGCCCAGAGCGCCATGGGCCTGTGGCCGGCCACAGTCTGGTCGCGATCGACCTCGCCGAACCAAGAGGAGAGGACGATGGCGCGGTGGGGACCGGGACCCGGCGGCCGGGTCAAGGTTCCCGACCGGCTCAAGCCGTCGGCGCCGGTGAAGGCGACCGCTTCCACCTCATAGGGAAATGGCGGCGCCAGCGTCTGCGGCCGGATCGCGTGGAGGGTCGGTGGCGCGACGCCCCGCACGACCCTCACGGGGAAGTCCACGGTGTTGTGGAAGCAGGTCCCCTCCAGCCGACCGCCCGCCAGCCGCAGCTCGAACGCGAGGTCCACGGGCAGGAGCTCAAAGGCGAAGCTGTCGCCGTCACGGCGCAGCGGCAGAGGGTCGACGGCGCCGGAGCGCCGGTTCATGCACACCGTGTCGCCCTCGAATCGGAGGCCGAGCTTCACCTTCGCCTGGCCGGTGTCGAGGACACCGTGCCAGTCACCTGAGATATCTGGGGTCATGGCCGGAAAATCGGCGAGGTGCGGGCGGCCTGGCAAAGCACAATAGCTTGGCTTGATCTGCCCCCCGCCGCCTGCCACCCTGGCACGGTCGGAAGGGTCAGGGGACCCGAGCGCACCACAGGTCGCGCCGCCGCCGAACGTCCAATCCCTACTTGCGGGACCGCTTGTACGTCTCGTTAGGCCAGCGCTTGTGGACCCAGAACCATTCGGTGGGCCGGTCGCGGACGCGGTCCTCGATGAAGGCGTTCACCTTGCGCACGCCCGCCGCGATGTCCTCGCTTCGGTTCCCGGTATTCGCCAGGCGGATCGGATCGTGGACCACCACCTTGAAGCGGGCCTTGTGGGTGCGCTGCACCGACATCGGCTGCAGAGGCGCGTCGAAGCGCAGGGCGAAACTGGAGGGGCCGGGCGCGGTGTGGCAGGTCACGCCGAACAGTGGCGCGGCGACTCCGCCGTTGAACTTCTGGTCGTTCATCAGGGCGACGCATTCGCCGCGCGCCAGGGCGCGGATCAGTTCGCGGGCGCTCTCGGTCCCCTTGGGCGCGAACAGCCGCACACCATAGCGGAAGCGCGAGCGGCGGAAGCTCTCGTCGACATAGGGATTGTTCATCGCCCGATAGGTGATCTGGCAGGTGATCCCGGCGTGGACGATGGCGGCGGGCATCACCTCCATCGAGGAGAAGTGGCCTGAGATGAACACCACCGACTCTCCGGTGTCGGCGATCTGCTTCAGGCGCTCGGCGTTCACCACCTGCACGCGGGTGGGGTCGCCCACGATCTTGTCGAGGATCGGGAATTCCAGGGCCACTCGGCCCGCCTCGGCCCAGCTCTCGTCGGTGAGCCGGGCGATCTCGGCTTCGTCGGCCTGGGGGAAGGCGATCCGCAGATTGGTCTGCACGACCTTGTGGGTGCTGGTGAGCGGACCCAGGCGGCGGAACAGCCAGGCCCCGAAGTCCGACACGCTGTCGATGGGGAACAGCCGCGCCAGGCCGGTGACCAGGTTATAGGCCAGGGCCTCGAGCCGCCACACGACGTACTGGGCCAGGGAGGGTCGCGCTTCCGTCATGGCCTGTCCTAACCGCAGCCCCCCGGTCGCGCAACGCGAGCCGCAGTCTCCTGGCGCGCGACTTGCCCGTTTCAGGCCAGACCGTCTCGCTTTGGGACGGGCGCCAACAGATACGAAGAAGGGGCGGTGGATCCCATGGGTAACGACATCGACGTTCATCTTGGTAAGCGTCTTCGCCGGCGTCGCCGGCTTCTGGGCCTTACGCAGCAGCAACTGGCCGGCGCCTGCGGCGTGCGGTTCCAGCAGATCCAAAAGTATGAGTGCGGCGCGAACCGCATTTCGGCCGCTCGCCTCTGGCAGCTCTCCGAAGCCCTCGAAGTGCCGGTCGGCTACTTCTATGACGGCCTCTCGGAACTGGCTCAGCGCGAACCGGCCAACGACGGCGACGGCGGGGGCGAGATGTTCGCCCGCAAGGAAACCCTCGACCTGATCCGCGCCTACTACCAGCTGGGTGAGCGTCCGCGCCGCCGTCTGCTGGACCTCGCCAAGTCGCTCAACGGCGAACACGAGGCCGTCTAACTCCCCCTCCTGCGTATCTGGGGGGATATCGCGAGGGCGAGCGGCGGGATAAAGCGGGTACATGCTCGCTCCCGACCGTCTCGCTGCTCTCGATAGCTTTCTGATCGACCTGAACCGCGCGTCAGCCGCCGCCATCGCCCCACTGTTCCGGGCCGATCACGGCCTGGAGGACAAGGGCACGGCCACCTGGTTCGATCCCGTCACCGCCGCAGACAAGGGCGCGGAGGCCGCTATCCGCAAGCTGATCACCGAGCGTTATCCCGAGCACGGGGTGATCGGTGAGGAGTACGGCGAGGACCGCCCGGACGCCGAGTTCGTCTGGGTGCTCGATCCCGTCGACGGGACCCGCGCCTTTATCGCCGGCCTCCCCGTCTGGACCACCTTGATCGCCCTGCGCCACAATGGACGTCCGGTTCTGGGCTCCATCGGCCAGCCCTATATCGGCGAGCTCTATATCGGCCATGCCGGGGGCTCGCGCCTGCTGGCGCGCGGGACCGAGAAGGCCCTGAAGGTCCGGGCCTGCCCGAAACTGACAGACGCCATCATCGCCACCACCGACCCAGAGGCCTGCTTCAACGGCGCCGAACTCGGCGCCTGGACCCAGGTGCGCGCGGCGGCCAAGCTCGCGAGGCTCGGCTGCGACGCCTATGCCTACGCCATGGTGGCGGCCGGCACGATGGACATGGTCATCGAGGCGGGCCTGAAGTCCTGGGAC
The DNA here is from genome assembly GCF_037968635.1 of Phenylobacterium sp. Taxonomy (GTDB): domain Bacteria; phylum Pseudomonadota; class Alphaproteobacteria; order Caulobacterales; family Caulobacteraceae; genus Phenylobacterium. The sequence goes on along the minus strand of NZ_JBBKVV010000110.1, from coordinate 670 downwards.
ATCGAGAGCGCCATCCCGCTCATCGAGGGGGCGGGCGGCGTCGTCACCGACTGGCGCGGGAACCCGGTTGGCCAGCACGGCGGCCAGATCGTCATCGCCGGCGACCGGGCCTGCCTCGACGAGGCCCTGGTCGCCCTCACGCGGTCAGCGAATAACTAGCATCCGCTCATCCCGGCGAAGACAGGGACCCAGATCATATGTCTGGGCTGCCACCGACCGATCCCCGGAGCCTAGCCTGGAAACTCAGAGCTCCGGGATCTGGGGCCCCGCCTCCGCCGGGGCGAGCGGTGGATAGGGTCAGCTCTTTTTGGCGGGAGCCTTCGGCGCGGCAGGCTTCTTGGCCGGCGCGGGCTGCTTGGCGGCCGCAGGCTTGACTGCAGCCTTGGGCGCGGCTTTCGCGGCGGCGGGCTTGGCTGCAGCCTTGGGTGCAGCGGCTTTCGCGGCGGGCTTGGCGGCGGGTTTCGCAGCAGCCTTGGGCGCAGCCTTCGCAGCGGCCGGCTTGGCCGCAGGCTTCGCGGCAGCCTTGGGCGCGGCGGCCTTGGCGGGCGCGGCGGCCTTCTTCGAAGCCGCAGTCTTGGCCGGCGCAACCTTGGCGGCCGGTTTCGCGGCCGGCTTGGCGGCAGGCTTCGGCGCGGCGGTCTTGGCGGGCGTCGCAACCTTGACCGGGGCC
>NZ_JBBKVV010000109.1:0-4267 GCF_037968635.1 Phenylobacterium sp. | reverse complement strand
TGGCGTCGAGGCCCTGATCCGCTGGAAGCACCCCCTGCGGGGCGCCATCCCGCCCGACAGCTTCATCGGCATCGCCGAGGAAACGGGCAATATCCGCGAGCTGACCGAGTGGACCCTGGAGCGCGCCCTGGAAGACCGAATGGCCCTAAGCGCGGCTGGCCACGATGTGATCATCTCGGTGAACATCTCTGGGCGACTGCTGGCTGATCGCAGCTTCTGCGACCATGTCCAGACGATGGTGGCGGGCCGGGACCACGGCCTCTGCCTGGAGATCACCGAGACCGCGGTGATCGAGAACCCGACAGCGGCGACGGCCTCCATCGCCATGTTCCGCGCCGCCGGCCTGAAGGTCTCCATCGACGACTACGGCGTCGGCCTGTCGTCGCTGGCCTATCTGAAGATGCTCGATGCGGACGAGTTGAAGATCGACAAGTCGCTGGTGGTGGCCGTCGCCGACAGCCAACGTGACCGGCTGATCCTGAAGTCCACCATCGACCTTGCTCACAGCCTCGGCATGAGCGTCGTGGCCGAGGGCGTGGAGACATCAGAAGTCCAGGCCGCCCTCGCCCTGCTCGGCTGTGACGCCATCCAGGGCTACCTGATCTCCCGTCCGGTCCCGCTGGACGATCTCACGGCGTTCCTTGAGGCCTGGTCCGGCGAGGACCGCTTGGCCGTCGCCTAGACCAGACGACGGGCTGGTCGCGGGAGATAGGTCAGTACATCGCCGGACGAGCCGCCGCCTTCATTGGGCTGGGTTGTGCTGCTCGACGAAGGCGATGGTACGGGCGAGCATTAGTTGCCGGGTCGGCTCGCCGGACAGCCAGTGGTCCTCCCCGGCCATGTTGACCAGTTCCACCGACTTGCCGGCCTGTTTCAGGGCCTTCTCCATCAACAGGCTCTGCTCGAGCGGCACGACGGTGTCGTCGCGGCCATGGATCAGCAGGATCGGGGCGTCGGCGCGGGCCGCCAGCCGCACGGGTGAGATTTCATCCAGGTCCTGGCCCTCAGACGCCCCGCTGAGCTCTTTCCAGAACCGTACCGATCGCTGGTCCATGCCAGTGCGGGTGCGGACCCAGATGATGAACTTGCTCATGTCCGTGGGCCCCGCCACAGAGGCCGCGCATCGGTAGAGGCCCTGCTGCACCGTCACCCCGGCCAGGGCCGCATAGCCGCCATAGCTGGCGCCAACGATGCAGGCCCGCCTGGGGTCGACAATCCCCTGGGCGGCCAGGGCCGCGACGCCGTCGGAAATGTCGGTCTGCATCTTGCGGCCGAACTGACCATAGGCCGCCCGTCGGAAGGGCTCGCCATAGCCCACCGTGCCGCGATAGTTCGGCTGAAACACCGCATAACCTCGCGAGGCGAAGGCCTGAGCCCACCAATCGAAACCCGCCTTGTCACCTGGAACAAGCGGCCCGCCATGGGGCAGGACCACCAGGGGAAGACCCTTGGCTTCCCGGCCCGGAGGCAGGGTGAGGATTCCGTCCATCGCCAGGCCGTCGCCGGCCTTGTAGCTGACCACCCGCATCGGCCCGACGTCAGCGGTTTTCACTTCCGGGCGCACATAGCCAATGGGCGTCGCCGACTTTCTGGCGATATCCACCAGCCAGTAGGTCCCAGAGTCTTTCGGACCGTCGGTGAGCATGACCATCCTGTCGAAGGTCTTGTCATAGTCGACCAGGACGGTGCGTTCGTTCGGAAACGCCTTGCGGGCCGCATCGACCCGGCGCTGGTGGGCGGGATCGAACAAGGTCGCACCCAGGGGGCTGGTCATGCCGATCAACAAGCGGGTTTCGCGGTCGAACAAAGCTTCGCTGTCGCTGGCGTCGGCAAGCAGCACTTCCCCATCGGCAGGACCACCCGGCCTGAATTCTCGAGCCACCTGGGTCTCAGCGCCGCGTTGGCCTACCAGCAGCGAGCCTGGCGTCCGGCCCAGGCCCACCAGCACGAACTCTCCCTCGCCCGCCCGCCGCGTCAGGAAGGCGTCGCGGCTAGTCCCGTTGTGCAGGCTGTAGGTGAGGCCCCGCGCATCGTAGGCGGAGTGACCGACCACCGCGCCGTCGGCGCCCACCACCCACCTGCGGCGGCCGGCGCCCGCAGTGTCGAGCAGGTCGACCTCGCGGGTCTCCAGGTCGATGCGATAGAGATCAGGCTGGATGGCGCCCTGGGAACTGCGGGTGCGGACCTTCTCGTAGGAAATGCCGCCGACATAGGCGTACCACTTGCCGCCGACCTTAGCGCTCCCGTACCAGCCGAAGACCGCGTCGATATAGGTCTTCGACTTCTGGAATACCCCGTAGTTCGGCCCCTGGGGGATGCCGAAATGATAGATCGCGCTCCACTCCTGACGGACCAGGCCCGAGATCGGTGAGCCCACCGTGGCCGAGATGGTGGTCAGCAGGTGGTCGTCGCCGGCCCATTCAAGGCTGCGGACCTTGGCTGCGCCCATAGGCGCCACCAGTTCGGCCTGCCCGTCAGCGCGGCGCACGAAGATTTTCCGCGCCTCGCCGTCTCGGGCGACGAGGGCGAAGCGGGTTCCGGACGGGGAAAGGGAGACCAGATCGATGGCTGGCAGTTTGCCGTACGCCTCCAGCGGCGGTGCTGCATATGCCAACGATCCCGCCGCCACGTAGGCGGCAACCAAACAAGTCAGGAACCGCATGAACGCCTTACTCCCCTCAAGCGCGACTCTGCGGCCGCGCCTCCCGAGGCGGAGTATTCACGAACCACGGCAGAGTCTCAACCTGACGTGGAGCTAGCTCCGGTAGTCGCCGTTGATGGCCACGTACTGCTTGGTGAGGTCGCAGGTCCAGACGCTGGCCGTGCCCCGGCCGACGCCGACGTCGACGCTGACCTCGAGCTCCTGGTTCTTCATGTAGGCGCTCATCTTGTCCTCGTCATAGGTCGGCGAGACGAGGCCGTCCTGGGCGGCGATCAGCGGACCGAACTGGATCTTCACGCGGTCGCGGTCGATGCGCTCGTCGGCGCGGCCGATGGCCATGGCGATGCGGCCCCAGTTGGCGTCCTCGCCGGCGAAGGCGGTCTTGACCAGCGGGCTTTCGGCGATGGTGCGGGCGATCTTGCGGGCCGAGGCCGGGCTCTCGGCGCCGGTGACGTTGATCTTGACGAACTTGCTGGCGCCCTCGCCGTCGCGGACCAGCTGCAGGGCGAGGTCCAGCAGCACGGCTTCCAGCTTCACCCGGAAGTCGGCCAGGCGCTTGTCGCCGGCGCGGCTGATATTGGGGGCCGAGGACTGGCCGGTGGCGAACAGCAGCAGGGTGTCGTTGGTGGAGCGGTCGCCGTCCACGGTCACGCAGTTGAAGGTGGTGCGTGTGTAGAGGCTGGCGAGCGTCTGCAAGGCGGCCGGCGAGATGGCGGCGTCGGTGGCCACGAAGGCCAGCATGGTGGCCATGTCCGGGGCGATCATGCCTGAACCCTTGCAGATACCGCCGATCTTGACCTTCTCGCCATCGATCATCGCCTCGGCATAGGCGCCCTTGGCGAAGGTGTCGGTGGTCATGATGGCCTGCGCGGCGCCGGCCCAGTTATCGTCGGTGAGCTTGGCTTCGATGTCGGGCAGCCGGTGGGTGATCTTGGCGTCGTCCAGCAGCACGCCAATGACCCCGGTGGAGGCCACCATCACGTCGCGCTGGCGGCAGTCGAAGCGCTTGGCCACCGCCGAGGCCACCCGCCGCACGGCGTCGGCGCCCGGCTTGCCGGTAAAGGAGTTGGCGCAGCCGGCGTTGACAACCAGGGCGCGTGCGTCGGCGCCCTTGGACATCTCCAGGTGCTTCTTGCACCAGTCCACCGGCGCCGAGCCGATGCCGTGGCGGGTGAAGACGCCCGCCACCGAGGTGCCCTTGGAGAACCGCATCACCAGCAGGTCCTCGCGGTCGTGCTTGTAGTAGCCGGCCCGGGCCGTGGCGATCTGCACCCCGGCGATCGGCGGGATCTTGGGGAAGGGCACGGCGAGCGGCGAGACCGGCAGGGCGCCCTTGGCCGCCGACGGTGTGACAGGGGTCGCAGGTTCCGCGTGCTTGTCGCTGCGTTTCAGGGCCGCGCGGGCGCGCTCGATGGTCTGGCCCACCACCTCCACCGGCTTGGAGGCGACCTCCAGGGCGATGGCGGCCGGGGTCTTGGCGACAGCCTTGGGCTTGGCGACCGTGGAAGGAGCCTTCTTCGCGGGCGGCTTTTTCGCGGGCGGACGGGTCATGGCTTGGCCGCCTTGGCGGCGGGTTGGGCGGGAGCCTTGGCGGCGGGCGCGGCA
>NZ_JBBKVV010000108.1:0-5033 GCF_037968635.1 Phenylobacterium sp. | reverse complement strand
ATGGCGGTGTCGACGCCCTGTGGGCAGAGGATGGAGACCTTGATCCCCTGGTCGCCGTGGGTGATGGCGATGCTTTCGGCGAGGCCGACGGCGGCGTGCTTCGTCGTGGAATAGACCGCCCCGCCGATCTGCGACAGCAGGCCCGCCGCCGAGACGGTGGTGAGCAGATAGCCCTCGCCACGGGCGACCATACCCGGCAGGACGGCGCGGGCCGCATGGACGTGGGCCATGACATTGACCCCCCAGGCGCGGGCCCAGACGGCGTCGGGGGAGGAGACCGCGTTCTCGCGATCCGGGTCGCCGTCGCCGACCCCGGCATTGGCGCAGAAGAGGTCGATGTGGCCGTGGGCGGCCTCGACGGCGGCCACCATGGCGGCGACCTGGGCGCCGTCGGAGACATCGACGGTGTAGGCGGTCCCGCCGATCTCGGCGGCGACGGCCGCGGCGCCGCCTTCGTTGCGGTCGACCACGGCGACGTGGGCCGCGCCCTCACGCGCGAAGCGGCGGGCGAGCGCGGCGCCGATGCCCTCGGCGGCGCCCGTCACGACAACGATCTTGCCCTTCACGTCCATGTTTCGTCTCCGTCCCGCTTGTTGTGGCCAGGGGTAGGACGCACGCCTCGACAAGGCAATGGTTGGGGCCCCGATGTTGGGTGGAGCTGTGAGGTCAGATCACAAGAAAGGACGCGAGATGTCGTTTGATCGCGTGCGCCCAATCTCGGATCGTTCGCGACATGAGCGATAACTCCCTGCACCTGGCCAGGTCCTTCGATGAGGTGGCTGATCTCTATGACGCACACCGGCCGGGCTATCCGGCCGACCTGTTCGTCGACCTGATGGCGCAGGCCCGGCTGGACCCCGACGACGCGATCCTGGAGTTGGGCTGCGGGACGGGGCAGGCGACCCGAGGGTTGGCGCCCTTCGGCCGCCGCGTGCTGGCCATTGATCCGGGTTCGGAGCTGGTGGGGGTGGCCAAGCACAGGCTAGAGGCCTTTCCCCACGTGCACTTCGCAGTCTCGACTTTCGAAGCGTGGGCGCCGCGCCTGTCAGCCTACCGGCTGATCGTCTCGGCCCAGGCCTTCCATTGGATCGACCCCTTGGTGGCCCTGCCCAAGGCCGCCGCCGTGCTGGCGCCGGGCGGGATGCTAGCCTGCTTCGCCTATGTGCCGCAGCCGCCGCCGGCGGACTTCCTCGGCGTGTTTGAGCCGATCTATCGGCGGCTGGCGCCACAGCTGTGGGTCGATCCGCCGGAGCGTTGGTACTGGCCGGGCGGGGCGTTCGCGCAGAGCTTGGCGGCGAGCGGACTGTTTGAGCTCGCCGAGCACCGGGTCTACCCGGCCATGCGAACCTACACGGCCGATGGCTTCGTCGACTATCTGCGCACGCGCTCTGACTACCGGGCGCTGGGGCCAGAGCGGCTGGACGCGCTGCTGGCGGCCGTCGCCAAGGCGGTGAGGGACGGGGGCGGGACGATTGAGATGGAGATGCCCGCGCACCTGCACATGGCGCGGCGGCGGCCTCTATCTGCCGAGAGCCTGCCCGGCCACCGTTCGCCGTAGGGCGGCTAGGGTTGTTCCGGTGCGAGCAGCCCTATGTCCCGAGCCCGTAAGACGGCCTGAAATCGGGTCTTTACGCCCAGCAGCGTGCAGGCCCGCCGCAGATGGCCCTCCACGGTGCGGCCGGAGATGCCAAGGATACCGCCGATGTCGTTGGCGCTCTTTCCCTCCTGAACCCAGAACAAGCATTCAAGCTGACGGGCGCTCACGTGCGGCCATGTCTGCGGGAGGTAGAGCACGGGGCGTGCGGACGGGGTCATGATCCTCTCCGATCTGGATCTGAAGGTTTGGTGGGATCTGGGGGGGTGTCGCTCAACGCCTGAGTATCGCAGGTCTTTGAGATGGGCTGCGACCTGGCTCGACGCGCCTCGCCAGCGGCGATCAGGTCTGTGAAGGCCGCGCCGAAGGCGGCCGCCACGTCGCGGGCGGTCAGATAGGCAAGTACGCCGCCAAGGTCGGTGTGCGCCCGTCCAAGTGCAGAGAGCAGGAGCGAAATGGCCTTGGTCTCGGCGCAGGCGGCGGCGAAATCAGGCGTCCCGATCCAAGCCGAGATGAGGATCGCGTGGGGGTCGCTGTCGGTGGCTCTAGCAAACGCTTCGAGCCGATCGAGACGCAGACCGGTGCGGCCGGCCTCGAATTCCTCATAGGTCCGCTTGGAAAGACCCATGCTGTTTGCGATCTGCAGGACGGTGAGTTTGCGATGCCGACGGACGCCCTTAAGCGCGAGCGACAGGGATTTGAGCAGGGCCGTGGACGACAAGCTAAAAAACAATCCTGAGGTATGTTTTACGAGGTGGACGAGCGTTGGTTGTAAATCTGCTGATCGCCCAGGCAGTTGCAATTGGGCAAGGCTGATCCGCTGCTCTGGCAATCAAACCGCAAGAATCCTGCGGACACTCAAATTGAGACGTCCCTGGTTCGGGGCGAAAGCCGCGCGTGAACCTTCAGGTTCAATCGGAGCGGGCGGCGTGCAGCGCTCGCCCACAGAGATCTGGCGGACGCCCAATCTATATCCGACATATTTGGGCGCCTCTCCGCCCTCGCCGCCTAACCTTGCCCTCGTGGTTTGGGGGGGGCGTCGAGGTTGAGACAGGTGATGTGACTTGAGTTTGCGAAGAGATCCCTTCGGCGAGGCCCTGGGGCATTTGCGCCGACAGCTGGCCATCGGCGCGATCTGGCCAGGACAGGCCCTGATCATCCAAGACCTCGCCGCGGAGCTGAAGCTTAGCCCCACCCCGGTCCGCGAAGCCTTGGCAAGGTTGGCGGGGGAGGGCCTGATCGAGGTGCGACAGGGTGGCGGCTACCGGCTTTGGTCGGCCGACGCCGTCGACCTGGCTGACCTCTATGAGGCCCATCTGTCGGCCCTGCTCTCGAGCTTGCGCATGCTTGTCGCTGAGCCGGGGCGTCGCGTGGACTCTGGAGACCGTGACGGCGATGAGGGCTCGGTGGTGGAGGTCACGGACGCGGCCTTTGACGGCCTCGTGCGCGCCTGTGGCAATCGGGTCTTGCTGACCTGGCGGCGCAGCTTGGCGCAACGCCTGGTCTGGGCGCGACGAGTGGAGGCTCTGGTGTTCGACGACGCCGAGGTCGAAGCCCGTCGCCTTCTGCACGATCTCGCTCGAACCCCCGACCCACCCGATCAAGCTCGCGTGGTGGCCAGTTTTCATCGCCGCCGCCGCGATGGGGCCGAACTCATCGCCCGCGCGCTACGCGATCTAGGCGAGCAAGAGTCTATTAAACAAATATAGGTTGTGTAGATCGGCGACCGCCGTTCACCTGAACGCGCCGTCATCCCGGCGGTGAACAGGAGACATTCCATGTCCATCTTCAAGATCATCCGGCTCGGCAGCGCCAAGCGTCTGACGCAAGGCGAGATCGAGGGCAACAAGGTCGAAGAAGAGGCCCTGCGCTACTTCGGCTGAAGGCCTGGCGCCGGCGTCAGCCGGCGCCAACTCCTCCTCAATTCCAGGACCTCAACCATGATGACGCCCTTGGCGGCCCGCGTTCATGGCGCGACGGTGGGCTCTGACCTGGTCTTCCTCGACGTGGCCCGCGACGCCTATGTCTGCCTGGCCGGGGCGGCCGAGGCGGGGCGCCTGTGTGACGGTGGGGCGCAGATCGAGATCGCCGATCGCGCCCTCCACGACACCCTTGAGCAGGCCGGCCTGATCGGGGAGATCGCGATTGCGCGCCACATGGCGCCGCTGGCCGCACGCGAGCTGGGCCGCCTCCGGGCGCCCGTCGCGCCCACGGATGTTCTGGGCGGATTGACGATGACCTGGGCCAGCGCCGCGGCGCGTCGCTATCAGGCGCCGTTCGCCGACCTGATCGGCTGGGCGCAACACCGCCCCTGGGGACCGCACGATCCCATGGCGGAGCCTTGCGACCGGGCGATCGCCGTTGTGACGCGCTTTCAACGACGTTGGCCCTGGGCGGTCGGTCGCGGCCTCTGTCTCCACCGGGCTTTCCTGCTCCTGACCCTGTTGCGGCAGGCCAGGTGCGACGCCGCCTGGGTGTTTGGCGTGCGGACCTATCCCTTTGAGGCCCATTGCTGGCTGCAGATCGGGGCCACGGTGCTGGACGATCCCTTGACGCGCTTAACGGCCTACACGCCGCTGATGACGGCTTAAGCTCAGATGTCTGACTATGTCGTGCTTTGGGGAGATCTGAGCCAGGCGCCGGCGATGGCGTTGATCGGCGCACTGGAGGCCAAGGCGACCGAGCGTTGGACCTGGGCGGTGCGTACCGACCAGGTGGCGGTGCTGGTGACCAAGGCGCGACCCGCCCTCGTGCGCCAGTCGCCAGATGGGCGTGGTCTATTGATCGGCGAGGTTTGGAACCGCGATGGCGGCCCGGTGCGCGATCTTGCGCCGGCTTCCTCAAATAGCTCACCAGTCTCACAGGCCACGGCCCTCTGTGCGCAAGCTTGGGGACGCTATGTCGCCATGCTGGCCGACGCCAATGGCTTGGCCATTTTTCGCGATCCCTCGGGCGGGCTCGAGGCCCTGACCTGGCGCCGCAATGGCCTGATGGTGGTGTCGTCAAGTCTTCCCCGCGACCTGGCCAGCGTCTTGGCCCCGCCCTTGAGTCTCGACTGGGATCGGATCGCTTGCCACCTGGCGTCGCCGGCCAGTCTGAGCGGGCCACTCGCCTTGCAAGGCCTCAGCGCCGTCGCGCCCGGCCAACTGCTGCGCCAAGTCGAGGGGCGGGAGACGCGCGTCGGGCTCTGGGCGCCGGCAGGGTTCGTCGAACCGACGTCGGAGCCCCTTCACCTTGTCCAGGGCCAACTGGTGCGGCTGGTCGACAGGGTGGTTGGCGCCTGGGCGGCAGATCGTGGACCGGTGTTGGCGGAGGTGTCGGGCGGCTTGGATTCCGCCATTGTCGCCACCGCGCTCGCCCGACGCGACGACCTGGAGGTGGTGCAATGGCTGAACTATTACGCCCGGGGCGCCGAGAGTGACGAACGGGTCTTCGCCCA
>NZ_JBBKVV010000107.1:0-40847 GCF_037968635.1 Phenylobacterium sp. | reverse complement strand
GAGCTGGCGGCGCGGGTTCCGGCGTCGCGGGAGCCGGCGGAACAGGAGATACGGGCGGCGGCGGCGGCGGCGGCGGCGGGCTCGGAGGCACAGGCGCCGGCGGCGCGACAGTCGGGTCGGGCTTGAGCACCAGCACCGCGATCCAGGCGATGGGCCGCCCGGTGGTGATCGGACCGCCGGAGAGTGCTCGCTCCGTCTTGGTGACCGTGTCGCCGACATTGCCGCCGATGGAATGGACGACGCGCTTGGGCGCCAGGGCCACCTGACTGACGACGTCGCAATGGCTCTCGTAGGAGTAGGCCCCCTTGCTGGCCGATGCGTTCTCAACCCCGGCCAGGACCTGCGGGAAGGACCGCACCGGGCTGGCGTTGCGCGAATAGCAGATCACGTCGCCGACCCGTGGCGCGATCCAGCTGGGATCGCAGGGCAGGTAGGCATAGGCGGCGCGCTTGAAGCCATAGCCGTCGATGGCGGCCTGGATGTAGCCCGCATGGGCCGCGGCCGGGCGGAACTGGTCGCTCGTCAGGCCCGCCCGTTTCATCACCGAAGATACGAACACCGCCGACCACGGCAGCGACGAGGTGCTGGAGCGTTTGATGGCCCCGGCGATGGCCCGGGCCGAGGTCGTGCCGGCCCCGAACTTGGCGTTGGCGGCGTCGATGTTGGACTTGCTGTTGGCCTTCAGGATCTGCGGATTGCCGCTCTTGATCACCACCTCGTAAGGGAAGGTCAGCATGCTGTCGTAGCCGGTGAAGGCCCAGAATTGCCAGACGGCGTCCCAGGAGAGCGAACCGGCCAGCGCCCCGTCGCCCTGTTTCTCGATCACCGCGTCGGCGGCGGTCTCCTTGACCCGGCCGTAGCCGAACTTGGCCCACTGGTCGGTGGCGACGCGGGCGATCTCGGTTCCGATCGGCGGCGGCGGCTTGGCGGCGGCCGAGACGCAGGCCGCCTTCAACTGGATGCGGTCGATGACATAGCCCGCCGCCCGGGCCGGGGGCGGGGCGGCCACCACACTGGTGGCCAGGGCTCCGGCGAGCATCAAGGCCCTCATGGCTGGCCTCCCGGGCAGCCGGGCAGGAAGACCACGTCGCAGGGCGGAACGTAGGCCTCATCGGTCAGGCCGACGTCGGAGGCTTTCAGCCGGCTGTTCTTGATCCAGGAGGTGCGCTCCACCTCGTCCAGGCCCTCCTGGCCGACCGCGTCGATGAAGTGGACCGCGTCGCGGCCGATCTGGTAGCTGCGCGCGCCGGGCGAGGAGAAGGGGGTGACGTTGGCGATCAGCCGCCGCGCCTGCCAGTTGGTCATCTGGCCGGCGCGCACCGTGGCCGCCAGGTCGGCGATCTGCGCCTCGGTCAGGGGCGGATAGTCCAGGGACCGGTCGAGGAAGTAGGCGAAGTCCATCTTGGTGGGTTTCAGGCCCGCCCGCGCATAGAGGTCGTAGTGCCTGGCGATGCGACGGCCCAGATAACCGTTCGGCCCCAGGAAATAGCCGTCATAGCCGGCGCGAATCTCCGGATGGCCCGCCAGCCTGGCGAAGATGATCCGGAAGTTTTCCCGGCGTTCGGAGTCTTCGAACACGGGCTTGAGAATGTCCGCCGCGCCGGCGCACCACTCGGGCCTTGACTGGTCGGTCAGTTGGTCCAGCAGCGGACCTTCCTCGGCGAAGGCCTCGCGCACCATCGGCCCGGTGACGGCGCCCGCGGTCAGCACGGTCAGCACCCGCTGGAAGGTGCAGCCATGGCCCGCCGTGGACTTGTACGGGCCCCAGCTGAAGATCGCCGCCGGATCGGCGCTGGTGAATCCCGAGCCCCGGTCCCAGTCCCACAGGGTGCGGTCATAGTCCGGCGTCAGCGGCGCGGCGCCGAAGGCGATCACCTTTGCGCGGTCCAGGGGCGAGGGCAGGGGCTGATCCATGATCTTGGCCCACAGCTTTTCGTCGGCGGCTCCGACGGGCGTGGTCTTCTCGAACCAGCGCTTGCGGCAGCTACGGAGGGCGGCCAGCGCCTCGGCAGAGGCCCTGTCCAGCCGGTTGGGAGACATCTGCAGCGGCGCGGCGACCGAGGGATCGACCTTCTTGCAGGACTCCAGCTCGCGCGCGACGGCCTGGGACAAGGGGCTGACGAAGCCCCAGTTGGAGTCCGTCAGCCGCCAGGTCCGCGCCTGGGCGCTGAGGTTCACATAGGCCGGCGCGCGGATCAGCACGCCGGCGGCGGCCGGCATGGCGCAGGCCAGCCAGGCGCCCAGTCCGATGATCAGGTGTGCGGAGCGGTTCCACGCCATGACACTCAACCCCCAAGGGTGGAGCGTCGCGCGCGAACGTAGTTAGGTCAACGCCTCAGCTTCGCCATTTCAGGACGGCGGCCTCGACGGGATTTCGGAAGGTGCGGCCCTCCTTGCGGCTGGCGGTCCATTCGCGTTTCAGCTGCTGATACCACTTGGCCTGGCGGTCGGCGTCATCGATCCACAGCAGGGACGGATCGTAGCGCAGGCCCTCGTTCTGCAGGTTCACCATGTCGCCGTCCTGGCGCAGGAAGATCCGCGCGCCCCAGGCCACGAAGGGCTTGAGGAAGAAGAAGGCCGGGTGATCGGACCAGACGATCTGGGTGATCTTGGTCTGGGTCTCGTTGACCGGGGTCAGGCAGGTCAGCGACAGCACCTGGCGCTTGCCGACGGTGACATGCTCCCAGCGCAGGCCGGGGATGCGGAAGGTGATCTCGGTCAGCGGCTCACCGCCCAGGATGGCGTAGGCGCGGCTGTTCTTCGACGGCTCGTGGCGGACCATGGCGAAGCCCTGCTCGCGGGGCTCGAATTTCTTGGCCTTGTCGTGCTGGCTCTTGGCCGAGCGCCACCACCACTGCTGGTGAACATAGGGGCCGTGGGCCGGATCCATCAGCCCCACCACCGCGTGGTCGATATGGGCGTCGAACACCATGCGATCCACCAGCTTTGGCGCGCCGCCCACCACGCCCTCGAACACTGGCGGCGGCTCGCCGGGCTCACCGTCGAAGCGCGGATCGGAGCTCACCCAGACGAAGACCAGACCCTGGCTCTCGGCGGCCGGATAGCGGCGTACGCGGATGCGGCTGGTGTCCATCGCCTGCTCGGCCACCAGGGACGGGATCGCGGTGCAGGCGCCGTCCGCCCCGAACCGCCAGCCGTGATAGGGGCAGGCCACCACCTCGCGGCCATCGGCCTCGGTGGTCAAAATCCCTGCGGAAAGTGGCGCGGCCCGATGCGGACAGATGTCCTTCATGGCGTGCACCGCGCCCTTGCGGTCGCGATATATCAGCACCGGTTCGCCCAGCAGCTCATAGCGGGCCAGCTTGCCGGGCTTCAGGTCGCTGGAGAGCGCCGCGAAATACCAGATATCGCCCAGGAACCCGCGCCCGAACCGGTTGTCGGCGGCAGGAGCTTTCGCGGGCTTGGTGTCACCGTCGGCCATGCGAGCCTTCTAGCCGATCATGCGACACGTATGAAGGCTGCGGCGTACGACCCGAGCCGGAGCTTGCCGTCCGCGCGGGTGACATCGCCCGCCGACACGGCCAGCAGATCGCCACCGGTCCCGAAACTCGCCGCCGCCTCGCCCATGTTGAAGACGCAAACGATCGTCTCGTCGCCTTCGGTCCGGGTGAAGGCCAGCACCTGGCCCGTCGCCGGCAGCATGGTGATGTCGCCCCGCGTCAGGGCCGCCGAGCTCTTGCGCAGGGCGATCAGGGCCTTGGAGAAGGCCAGGGTCGAATTGGGGTCCGCCGCCTGGGCCGCCACCGTCAGGTCACGGTGCTCCGGCGCGCTGGGCAGCCAGGGCTTGGCGCTGGAGAAGCCGAGGTTCGCGCCCGGCGTCCACGGCATCGGCGTGCGCGAGCCGTCGCGGCCCTTGGAGATCGGCCAGTAGAGGTCGCCCACCGGATCGCGGATTTCCGTGCGCGTCAGGCTCTGGGCCTGCGGCAAGCCCAGCTCCTCGCCTTGATACAGCAGCGTCGTACCCTTCAACGACAGCAGCAGGGCCAGCATCAGCCGCGCGATCGCCTCGCCGCCGCCGAACCGGGTGGCGGTGCGCATGATGTCGTGGTTGCAGAAGGAGATGCAGGGCCAGTGCCCGGGATGGCGCGCCAGGGTCTCGAAGTGGTCGCGGAAGATCTGCGGGTTCAGCTTGCGGGCATGCAGCAGCACGAAGGTATAGGCCGAGTGCAGGCCGTCTTCCGGCGTGCAATAGGCGCCGCAGCGCTCCTCCTCCTCCGAGAACTCCCCGAACACGAAGCGGTCGCCATGGCGGTCCACCCGGGTGCGGATCTCGTCCAGCAGCGGGATGTTTTCCGGCAGGTTCGAGTCATTCAGGTGAACCTGCATCTCGCTGGCGTGGGCCCAGTGGTGGCGGGTGCGGTCGGATGCTGGCACGGCGGGATTATCGGTCAGGGTGTCGTCGTGCAGGAAGGTGCCGGCCACATCCAGGCGGAAGCCGTCGATCCCCTTGGCCAGCCAGAAGTCCAGCACGCTGATGGCGGCTTCCTTGGCGTCGGGGTTGCGCCAGTTCAGCTTGGGCTGCTGGCGCAGGAACTTGTGGTGATAGTGCTGCCGGCGCGCCGGCTGATAGGCCCAAGCCGGGCCGCCGAACACCGAGAGCCAGTTGTTGGGCGCGGTGCCGTCGTCGGCCGGATCGGCCCAGACGTACCAGGACGCCTTCTCCCCCTGCGCCCCGCCGTCGCGGCTGGCCGCGAACCAGGCGTGCTCGTCGGAGGTATGGGACAGCACCTCGTCCAGCATCACCTTCAGGCCGCGCCCGTGGGCGGCGTCCACCAGGGCCTCGAGGTCGGCCATCGATCCGTAGTCGGGATGCACGCCCTCGAAGTCGGAGACGTCATAGCCCCAGTCGCGGTTGGGCGAGGGGTGGATCGGCGACAGCCAGATGGCGTCGACCCCCAGGTCGGCGATGTAGTCCAGCTTGGCCGTGACGCCTGCAAGGTCGCCGTGGCCGTCGCCGTCGGAGTCAAAGAAACTCCGGACATAGATGTGATAGACGACCGCGCCCTTCCACCAGGGCGCGGCCGACATCCTCAGGCCTCGTCGGCGCGGCTGATGATGCGCGAGACGATGCCGTATTCCTTGGCCTTCTCGGCGCCCATCCAGAAGTTCCGGATCGTGTCCTTGACCACCTTGTCATAGGGCTGGCCGGTCTCGCGCGCGATCATGCGGTTGACCCGCTCCCGCATCTTCACGATTTCCTCGGCCTCGATCTCGATGTCCGAGGCCTGGCCGCGCACCCCGCCCGAGGGCTGGTGCAGCAGGAAGCGGGTGTTGGGCAGGCACATCCGGTTTTCCTTCGGCGCGCCCAGATAGATGTGGGCGCCGGCGCTGGCGACCCAGCCGGTGCCGATCATCTTCACCTTGGGGCCGCAGAAGGTGATCATGTCGTGGATGGTGTCGCCGCTCTCGACGTGGCCGCCGGGGGAATTGACGATCACCCGGATGTCGGCGTCGCTGTCGTTGGACAGGGCCAGGAGCTGGGCGGTGACCCGCTCGGCCAGCCGCATGTCGATCTCGCCGAAAATCAGCACCGTGCGGGACTTGTAGAGCCCGTTCTGCACCGGGCCCGCCGTCATCGGCATGTCGGGCTTGCGGGCGCCGTCTTCGCCCTCGTCGTCTTCGTCCAACCGCCAATTGCGCATCAAGTCGTCTCCAGGTCTCGAGTTGGACGGAACGTGCGTTGCGCCGCAGCGGATCGCAAGGTCTGCAGGGTTAAGATCGGCTGTTTTATTGGGCGAAACCGGCGGACGTGTCGTCGCGGGCTACCGCGCCGCCGTCGCGATCAGGCGGGCGTAGAACTGCACGCACTGCTCCAGGTTGGCCAGCGACAGGTGCTCGTTGGTGCCGTGGATCATCGTCGTGTCGGCCAGCGAAAAGGTCATCGGCTGGAAGCGATAGACGTCGTTGGCCACGCCGGCCAGGTAGCGGCTGTCGGTGCCGGCGGTCACCAGGCCCGGCGCGACGGGCGCCTTGGCCAGGTCGCCCGCCACCGCGGCGATGGTCTTCCAGCCGAGCGACCGGGTCGACGACACCGGCGACGGCTCGTCGGGGGTCTTCACCCAGGTCAGGTCCACGGGCAGATCGCCGACCGCCGCCCTGGCCTGGGCCATCACCTTGGCCGAGCTGTCTCCGGGCGCGATGCGATAGTTGATCCAGGCCGTCGCGTCCTGCGGCAGCACGTTCTCCTTGGGGCTGCCCTTCAGCATGGTGGGCGCGATGGTGGTGTGCAGCAGGGCCGCGCCCGCCGGGGTCGAGGCGGTCTGGGCCACGAGCAGCGGGCGGAACAACCAACTGTTGGCCACCGCCATCCGGATCGGCAGGGGCCCGCTGGGCGCCAGGCTGGTGAGCATGGCCGCGCCGGGGCCCGAAAATTTCATCGGGAAGGGTCGCTCGGCGATGGCGGTGACGGCCTTGGAGAGCGTCACCACCCCACCCCCGTCCTTGGGCGGCGCCGAGGAGTGCCCGCCGGGGGCGCGGGCGGTGATCTTCAGGGTGGCGTAGCCCTTCTCGGCCAGGCCGATCAGCGCCACCGGCCCGCCGGTGATCGGGTTGTCGGAGATCACCGCCTGGCCCTCGTCCAGCACGAACTCGGCGCGGATTCCCTTGGTCTTCATCCAGGCCGCCGCGGCCCGGGCCCCCTCGCCGCGCACCTCCTCGTCGTGGCTGGAGATGATCATCACCGTCCGGCGCGGCGCGAAGCCCTGCCTGGCCAGGATCTCGGCGCCCTCGAACAGGGTGACCAGTGACCCCTTGTCGTCCACCGCGCCCCGGCCCCAGACCGCGCCCTGCGCGATCACGCCGGCGAAGGGCGGGTGTTTCCAGTCGGCCTCGGTGCCGGGCGTCACCGGCACCACGTCCTGGTGGGCCATCAGCACGATGGGCGGCAGGGCGGGATCGGACCCTTTCCAGGTGTAGATCAGGGTGTGGCCGGCCACGACCTCCCGGCTCATGGCCGCGTGGGCGGCGGGGTAGGTGGCCTGCAGCCAGGCGTGCAGCCGGTCCCATTCGGCGGGCTGGTCATCGGCCCTGTCCTGGTGGCTGATGGTCCGGATCTGGATGGCCTGGGACAGGTGCTGGGCGGCCATGGCCCGGTCCACGGTCACCGCCGGCGCCAGCTTCACGCTGGAGAGATCGGCCGCCGCCGGCGCCTTGAAGGTCGCGGTGCGCACCGCGATCACACCCACCAGCAGGACCGCGGCCCCGCCCACGCCCAGGCCGATCCTCGCCAAGGTTTTCATCATCCCGCCCCCAAGTGATTTTCGACCCTAGGCGCTTCTCGCAAGGTGAGGAAAGGGGTGTGCTAGGCTGCTTGCCGCCAGACCGAGGAAACCATGATCAAGCTTCGCCGTTAGTCACCCCATGGCCTACCGCGCGCCCCGTCATCCCCACATCGAAAAGCATGCCCGCCACCAGACCCTGATGGCCCGCGTGGTCGGCCTGGTGCTGATCTGGGGCATCGTCGGGATCATGGCCCTGCTGGCCGAACGCAGCATCCCGGCCCAGCACCTGCCCTGGAAGACGCTCAGCGTCATCGATCCCGTCGGCGTGGCCACCAAGGCCAAGGCCGCCCGCACCGGCGAGGACGCCGCCGCCTGCCGCGCGGTGCTCACCCAGGGGGGCATCTCCTTCAAGGAGGTGCAGGAGGTCTCCGCCGACGGCATGTGCCAGGTGCGCGACGCCCTGCGCTTCACCGGCGGCATGGCGCCGTTCAAGCCCGCCGACGTCTCCATGACCTGCAAGGAGGCGCTCGCCGTCTCCATCTGGGAACGCCAGGTGGTGCAGCCCGCCGCCTTCGAGGTGCTGGGGGAGGCTGTGGTGGCCATCGACAACTACGGCTCCTACGCCTGCCGCCGCATCTACGGCCAGGCCGAGGGTCCGATCAGCGAGCACGCCAGCGCCAACGCCCTGGACGTCGCCGGTTTCCGCCTGGCCAACGGTGAGACCATCAGCGTGCTGAAGGACTGGAGCGATCCCGGGCCGAAGGGCCGCTTCCTGCGCCGCATCCGCGACGGCGGCTGCCGCGTCTTCATCACCGTGCTCTCGCCCGACTACAACGCCGCCCACGCCAACCACCTGCACCTGGACATGGGCGGCGGGGCGCTCTGCCGGTAATTCCGCTCGCGGAACAAAGCCAGAATTAACACAAAATTCACCATGGTTAACAGATGGAACTGAGGGTGAACGAACCGAGTCCGAATCAGAGGCGCTGACCTGAGATCCTCCCCCAGCGCGGCAGCGCGATGTGGGGGAGGTGGACCGCGTCGCGGACGCGGGACGGAGGGGGATCGCCGTAGGCGACACCTTCGAGCTCAAAACAAGAGTCAAAGTCCCCCTCAGTCAGCTTCGCTGACAGCTCCCCCAGGAGGGGAGCATCATCAGGCCATCGCCCCTTCCTTCACCCCTTGAGCCACAACCCGCCGCCGGGCCCGCACCCCCTCGGCCAGCCGTTCCAGCACCGCCACCGAGGTGTCCCAGTCGATGCAGCCGTCGGTGATGCTCTGGCCATAGACGAGGGGCTGGCCGGCCACGAGGTCCTGGCGGCCCGCCTCGATGTGGCTCTCCACCATCACGCCCACGATACGCTGCTCGCCGCCCGCCAGTTGCCGGGCGACCTCATCCATCACCTTGGGCTGGTTGGCGGGGTCCTTGGACGAGTTCGCGTGGCTGGCGTCGATCATGATCGACGCGCGCAGGCCCGATTTCTCGATCACGGCCGCCGCCGCCGCCACGCTGGCGGCGTCATAGTTGGTGGTGGTCCCACCCCGCAGCACCACGTGGCAGTCCTCGTTGCCGGTAGTGGCGGCGATGGAGGAGCGGCCGTCCTTGCTCACCGCCAGGAAATGGTGCGGCGCGCTTGCGGCCTTGCAGGCGTCGACGGCGATCTTCACGTCGCCGCCGGTGCCGTTCTTGAAACCCACCGGGCAGGAGAGGCCCGAGGCCATCTCGCGGTGCACCTGGCTCTCAGTGGTCCGCGCCCCGATCGCGCCCCAACCCACCAGGTCGGCCACATACTGGGGCGTGATCACGTCCAGGAACTCCACCGCCGCCGGCAGCCCCATGTCGTTGATGTCCAGCAACAGGCCGCGGGCCAGGCGCAGGCCCTCATTGATGCGGAACGTGCCGTCCAGATAGGGATCGTTGATCAGCCCCTTCCACCCGACCGTGGTCCGGGGCTTTTCGAAATAGACGCGCATCAGGATTTCCAGCTCGCCGCCGAAGCGCTGGCGCTGCTTCAGCAGGCGGCCCGCATAGTCCATGGCGGCCTCCGGGTCGTGGATGGAGCAGGGGCCGATCACCACCGCCAGCCGGTCGTCCTGGCCGTGCAGGATGGCGTGCAGGGCGTGGCGGGCGGCGGTCACCGTCACGCTGGCCGAGGGCGTGCGGGCGAACTCGGCCATCACCTGGGACGGCGGGCTGAGCTCGGTAAGGCTGGTGATGCGAAGGTCGTCGGTGCTGGACATGGGGATCTCCGGGTCGGGGAGGTCACCGTGGCGGGCATAAAAAAACCGCCAGGGTGACTGGCGGTGGGTGGGTGCTTGTCTAGGACGCTGTCACGTCAAGCCAAGACCTTCCTCCGCCAGAGGCGTCGGAAAGCTAAAATACCAGGCTTGGGCGGCGGTGCGGGTCATGACAGAAACCGCGATACACCAGCTTTTCCACGGAGTCACCCCGGTGAGCGCCCCCCTCCGCACCACCACCGTCGGCGTCCCCCCCGCCGAGATCGAGATCGGCGAGGCCCTGGCCCGCAGCCTGCTGGCCGCCCAGCATCCCGACCTCGCCCACCTGCCCATCACCCTTGTGGCCTCCGGCTGGGACAACGACATGTTCCGTCTTGGCGACGACATGGCCGTGCGTCTGCCCCGTCGGCTGGCCGGCGTGGAACTGATCGCCAACGAGCAACGATGGTTGCCGACCCTGCCGCGCCTGCCCCTGCCGATCCCCGCACCCCTGAGGCTGGGCGTCCCCGGCGAGGGCTATCCCTGGCCCTGGAGCATCCTGCCCTGGATGCCCGGCGGTCCGGTGGATCTCGACCCTTTGCGCGCCGACCAGGCACCGGTGCTGGCCGGGTTCCTCAAGGCTCTGCACCAGCCGGCGCCCGCCGAGGCGCCGCGCAACGCCCATCGCGGCGTGCCGCTGGCCGACCGGCTGGACTATCTCACGCCCCGCATCGCCCGGCTGGCGGCGGAGACGGGTTTTATAACCCCGCGTATCCGTGAGGTCTGGGAGCGCGCGCTGGTCACCCCCATCGACGTCGAGGCGACCTGGCTGCACGGCGACCCCCACGCCCGCAATGTGCTGTCGCAGGACGGCCGCCTGACCGCCGTCATCGACTGGGGCGACATGTGCCGCGGCGATCGCGCCACCGACCTCTCCAGCCTCTGGATGCTGCTGCCGGACATCGCCGCGCGCCACGCCGCCATGGCCGCCTACGGCGCCAGCGACGCCACCTGGGCGCGGGCCGCCGGGTGGGCGGTGAACTACGCCGTGGTGCTGGCCGACTCCGGCCGCGTCAATGACCCGCGCCTCCTGGCCATGGGGGTGAAGACCTTCGCGATGCTGGAGGCGGGCGACTGAGGGCGGGGGTTGTGTGGCCTACGGCCATCCCCCTCCGTCTCGTCGCTGGCGCGCCGATCCACCTCCCCCACATCGGCGCGACGAGCCTGGGGGAGGATCTTAGGTCGGCGCCGTCTCAAGATCCTCCCCCAGCGCGTCAGCGCGATGTGGGGGAGGTGGCAGCCGGCGAAGCCGGATGTCGGAGGGGGATCGACGTAGTCGACACCGTTCTCGTCACCACATGCTCGCCGCCGCCCGGGCGGGCCATTCGGCGTCGTAGTCGGCTCCGCCCTGAACCCCGGCGCTCGCCGCGCTCAGCATCTGTCCGGCGCTGGGCAACCGCGCCGGATCCACATGCTTCTCCGGATTCCAAAGATCCGCCCGGATGACCGCCCGCGCGCACTGGAAGAAGACGGTGTCGATGGCGATCACGATCACGCAGCGCGGCGGCTTTCCCTCCATGTGGAAAGCCTCCAGCAAACTCTTGTCCGTCCGCAGCTCCGCCCGGCCGTTCACGCGCAAGGTCGAGCCCGACCCGGGGATCAGGAACAGCAACGCCACGCGCGGGTCGCGCACGATGTTCCGCAGCGAGTCGGCCCGGTTGTTTCCCCGCCGGTCGGGCATCAGCAAGGTCCGCGCATCGGCGATCCGCACCACCTGGCCGGCGTCGCCGCGCGGCGAGCAGTCCAGCCCCTCCGGCCCGACCGTCGCCAGGGCGGCGAAGGGCGAGGCGGTGATCACCGCGGCGTATTCTCCATTCAGGTGATCCAGCTCCTTCAAGGTGGAGGAGGGGCCGGGCAGGCCGTAGATCGCTTCCAGGTCTTCGATCGTGGTCAGGGCGGTCATATGTGAGCTTTCATCACCAGATCGTCACCATGACCCAGGAATTCCGCCAACAAAATTGACTAGTCGGCCGTCTTCGGTGAGAAATTCTCACAGATGCGCCAGCTTCCGCCCCTCTCGGCCCTGCGGGCCTTCGACGCCACCGCTCGCCTGGGGTCGGTGACCCGCGCCGCCGAGGAGCTTGGCCGCACCCACGGGGCCGTCAGCCGCCAGATCCGCGGGCTGCAGGACCATCTGGGGGCGCCCCTGTTCGACAAGGCCGGCGCGGGCCTGCGCCTCAATGCTCAGGGCCAGGCCCTGCACGCCGTGGTCGCCGAGGCTCTCGACCGCCTGGAGCAGGGCTGGCGCCGGGCGCGCGACGAGGCCCGCGGTCCTGGCGTCCACGTCGCCTGCAGCGCCACCTTCGCCACCCGCTGGCTTGCCCCGCGACTGGCCGATTTCTACAGGGGCCACCCGGAGGTCCGGGTCCGCCTCTCCATGACCTCGGCCCGCGAGATGCGCGACGAGGGCGCCGACCTGGTGATCGCCTGGGACTGGAAGGGCTTCCCCGCCGCCGACCGGGCCCGCGCCATCCCCCTGGCGCCGGTGGCCTTCGGCCCGGTCTGCGCGCCGGGCTACCCCTTCGACGAGGTGCTGGGCGCGGAGATCGCCGTGCCCTGCCGCATCGACCACGACTTCACCTCCAGCGCCTGGGACCAGTGGGCCGCCGCCACCGGCCGCAGAGTGAGCGGCGCGACCGAGCTGAGCTTCCCCCACACCCATCTCTGCATCGAGGCGGCCATCACCGGCCTCGGCGTCGCCTTGGTGGAGCGCCGGCTGATCAGCGCCGAACTGGCCGACGGACGGCTGCGCGCGCCCTGCGGCTTCGTGGTTTTCGGGCAAGGCTTGGTGGCTATTCCGTCGGGAGACAGATACCAGTCGGCCTCGGCCAGCCTTTTCATCGATTGGCTGGCGACGGCGCTTGCCGGCGGTTGACGGTCGTTTCGGCGATCGACAGCCCCCGGGCCTCGGCTAGTCGTAGCCAAGGGTGCGCTGATATCTTGGAAAACGTCATGGTCGAAACTGTCCTGGCCCGGCTGCGCGCCGCCACCTCCGAAGCGCAACTGCGTCTGGAAACTCGGCTTGACCTGATCGAGCGCATCGCCATCCCGGACGAACGCCGCCGGCTGGTGGAGCGCTTCCAGGCCCTGCACCTTGGGGCCGAAGGGGTGATGGCCCCGCTGCTCTCGGGCATCGTCGGCCTCGGCTATGCCGGCCGCCGCCGGTCGGTGGAACTGGCCAGCGACCTGGCCGTCCTCGGCGGGCAGACTCAGTCGGGGCGCCGCATCGCCACCCCCTCCAACGCCGCTGAGGCCATGGGCCGCCTCTATGTCCTGGAGACCATGACCCAGAGCGCCAAGGCCGTGGCCCGCCAGGTCACCGCACGGGGCATGAATATGAGGGGCCTGTCCTTCCTCGACCCCTATGGCGCGGAGACCGGTGAGCGCTGGCGCAAGTTCGTGCTGATCCTGGAGCGTGAGGGCTCGGTCTCGGAAAAGGCCGGCGACGACATGGTGCGCGGCGCGGTGACCGGCTTTGTCCAGGCCGAGCGCTGGCTGTGCGACACCGCCTCGGCCCTTCCCGTTGCGCCGGCCACCACCTCGGCCTGACATCGAGGGTGCGTGCCGGCGCCGTCTGTGACAGCCTGCCGCCAGGAGGATCGCCCATGACCACCCCCTGGCTGGAAGACGCCCGCGCCCTGCAATCCAAGACCGTCGCTTTCCGGCGCGATATCCACCAGCACCCGGAGCTTGGCCTGGACCTGCCCCGCACCACTGCGGCGGTGAGATCGGCCCTGCAGGGCCTGGATGTCGACATCGTCCAGGGGACCTCCAACTCCGGCCTGATCGTCACCCTGAAGGGCGACCCGGCCGGCGCCACCATCCTGCTGCGCGGCGACATGGACGCCCTGCCGATGGACGAGGACACCGACGTGCCGTTCAAGTCGCGGACGCCCGGCGCCATGCACGCCTGCGGTCACGACGCCCACACCGCCATGCTGGTCTCCGCCGTCCACCTGATGCACGCCCACCGTGACCGTTTGGCCGGCACCGTGAAGTTCATGTTCCAGCCGGGCGAGGAGGGCGACTTCGGCGCCCGTCACATGATCGAGGACGGCCTGCTGGACCTGGCGCCTGCCCCCACCGCAGCCTTCGCCATCCACATCAGCCCCAATATTCCGTCGGGCGTCATCGCCTCCAAGCCCGGCGCCTTCATGGCCGCCCCCGATCAGATCGCCATCTCCATCAAGGGCCAGGGCGGCCACGCCTCCACCCCCCACCTGGCCCGCGACCCGATCCCGGTGGCCGCCGAGATGGTCATGGCGCTGCAGGCTTTGGTGGCCCGGCGCATCGACGCCTTCGATCCGGTGGTCCTGACCATCGCCAAGATCGAGGCCGGCACCACCCACAACGTCATCCCCGAGAGCGCCCACATGCTGGGCACCCTGCGCTCCTTCTCCGAACGCTCCCGCGCCAAGGCCCACGAGGGCATTCGCCGCATCGTCACCAAGATCGCCGAGGCCCACGAGATGGAGGGGACGGTGGAGATCACCGCCGGCTACCCCGTCACCGTCAACAACGCCGCCTTCGTCGAGCGGGTGAAGGGCGTCACCACCGCTCTGCTGGGCGAAAAGGGCTATCGCGACATGCCAAGCCCGGTGATGGGGGCCGAGGACTGGTCCTACGTCCTCCAACGCCTGCCCGGCTGCATGGTCTTCCTCGGCGTCGCTCCGACGGACGTAAAGCCCGCCCACGCCCACTCGTGCCATTCCAACCGCATGGTCATGGACGAGGACGCCATGGCCCACGGTGTGGCCCTGCACGCCGCCATCGCCGAGCAATATCTGGCGAGCGCCCGCTAGAGCCCCTTCAGCCAGGGAATCAGCCGGGCGTTCACCTCGGCGGGGCGCTCCTGCTGGGTCCAGTGGCCGCAGCCCTCCAGGATGTCGGCGCCGCGCAGGTCGGTCATCTGCTCGCCCATGATCTCCAGCAAGTTGCCGCGCCCCAGCATGGAGAGCACCAGGTCGCGCTCGCCGCCGATGAACAGGCTGGGCTGCTCGATCTTCCGACCCTCGAACGTGCTCAGATACTCGAAGTCCCGCTGGTGGTTGCGGTAGCGGCTGACCGGCCCGAAGAACCCCGACCCCGCGAATTCGCTCGCGTAATAGTCCAGGTCGGCGTCGCTCAGCCAGGCGGGGAAGGGATCGGGGTCCACCAGTCCGTCGAGCAGGCTCTGGCCGTGGACCTTGTCGTTGGGCCAGGTCCCGTCCGGGGCGTCGCCGCTGATGGCGTAGTAGAACTTGCGGAGGCTCATGCGCGGGTCGGCTTCCAGCTCGGCCTCGGCCGGCCCCACGTTCTGGAACCAGGCCTGGTAGAAGAACTTGCCCCGGCTGGTGAACACCTTGTCCACCAGCTCCATGAAGCTGGTCTTGGGGATGCCCGTATAGGGCACCGACAGGCCGGCCACCGCGCGCACCCTGTCGGGCCGGATCAGGGCCGAGTGCCAGACGATGGGCGCCCCCCAGTCGTGGCCCACCAGCACCGCCTTCTCGCCCGGCGTCAGATGCTCGATCAGGGCGGCCACGTCGCCCACCATGTGTTCCATGTCATAGGCTGCAATGTCGGCGGGCTTGGCCGAGCCGCCATAGCCGCGCACGTCGATGGCGCAGGCGGTGAAGCCGGCGTCCGCGATCGGCCCCATCTGGTGGCGCCAGCTGTACCAGCTCTCCGGAAAGCCGTGGACCAGGACCACCAGCGGCCCCTGGCCCTCCATGGCGACCCGCAGCGAAAGGTCGGGCAGGTCGATCGTGCGAAACTCGGGCATGGGCTGTTCTCCTGAGCGGGCAGGCTAGGCCCATGCCGCCGGGGCCGCCAAACGCAAAAAAGCCCGCCGGGGTGGGCGGGCTTTTCGGCTGGGCGTCCCCGACTGGGGAGGAAGAGACGTCCTAGCGGGCGGCGAGTTCCGAGCGGCCGTAGGCGGCGATCTGGCTGCGCTGGCGCTCGGAGAGCTTGTCCATCGCCTCGGCGCGGACCGCCTCGATGCAGCCCTGCATCTTGACCAGGCGGGTCCCGGTGGCGGGGGTCTGGGCGGCGCAGACGCTGGTGGCCAGCCTGTCCAGGCTTTGCTCGAAGGCCGCCACGCCGGCGGCGGTGGAAAGGTCGCCGACCTTCAGGCTCATCGGTGCGGCGTGGGCCGCGGTGGTCAGGGCCAGCATCGGAATGGCGGCCAGGGCCAGGGAAGCGATGCCGGAAACGGTCTGGGTCAGCTTGAACATGGGGTGGTCCCTCTAAGGTCTTCGATGTGGTGGGCGGCGACACGCCGCCGATGACTTCGAGATACGAGGGTCGACTTGGGAAGTCTTGTGAATACCAGGTAATGACAGAGATTTAAGGGAGTTACCGAACGTACATACATGACAGCCGAGTAACAGTACTTAACGGGGGTGTAATGTTTGGGGTGCGGCGCCTCCTTCTCCCCTTGCGGGAGAAGGTGTCAGCGAAGCTGACGGATGAGGGGTCGCGCGTCCCTCTCAGAATAGTATCCGTCATCCCGGGCGACCCGCAGGGGAGACCCGGGACCCAGGGGGATTGATTGCGGCCCCTGGGTCCCGGCTCTCCGCGTCGCTGCGGCCGGGATGACGTAGTGGGTTATGCCGATAGGCCTTTCGACCCCTCATCCGACCCTGCGCCGCAGGGCCACCGTCGAGAGCGAGCCGGGCTACTCAAGCCCGGCTATGCGGTTCGCCAACGATTTGGCGAAACGCCGCTCTCGACCCCGCAAGGGGAGAAGGAAGCGCCGTTACGGATTCACCGCCAGCCAGATCACATGCCGCGCGCCGCGCTTGCCGCCGCCGGCGCGGACCGGGACCACGTCGACGGAAAACCCCGCCGACCTCAGCCGCTTGGTGAAGGCCTCGCTCGGCGCCGAGGACCACACCGCCAGCACGCCCTTGGGCGCCAGCGCCGCCCGCGCCGCCGCCAGCCCCCGGCGGTCATACAGCGCGTCATTGCCCTTGCGGCTCAGCCCCTCGGGCCCGTTGTCCACGTCCAGCAGGATGGCGTCATAGGCCTTGGCGCCGGCGCCGATCGCCAGCCCAACATCCCCCAGCACGACCCGCACCCGGGGGTCTTCCAGGCAACCGGCCGACAGATGCGCCATCGGCCCGCGGGCCCAGTCCACCACCTGCGGGACCAGTTCCCCCACCACCACCTTCGCCGATGGCCCGAGCGCCCCCAGCGCCGCCCGCAGGGTGAAGCCCATGCCATAGCCGCCGATCAGCAGCCGCGCGGCGGGCCCCACCCGCGCGATCACCAGGGTGGCCAGCGCCGCCTCCGACCCGCTCAGCCGGCTGTTCATCAGCTCGATGGACCCGGCCATGATCGAATATTCGGCGCCCCGCCGCATCAGCCGCAGCTCGCCCCCCTCATCAGGCACGGTGGCGGTGTCGAGGTGTTCCCAGGGGATCATGGCGTCCTTCTAGCCCCTGGACACGTAACCTCGCCAGCCGCCGCGCGAACTGATCTGATAGACGCCCAAGGAGCCCGCCATGACCCGCCTGCTGCTCACCGCCGCCGCCGCTCTCTCCAGTCTTGCCAGCCTGGCCGGCGCCGCCCACGCCCTGACCAGTCTGACCACCGCGGTGTTCGCCGCGCCTGCGCCCCGCGTCTCCATCGCCCCGGAGATCGCCCAGGCCAACGCTCTGCGCCAAGCCGGGATCGCCAAGACGTCGGTGGACCACAGCTTCTCTGGGACCGCCACGGCCTCTCTCGGCTTCCTCTGCGGCCTGCAGCCCCGCGCCAACGAGGCCATCGGCTCGGCCCACGGCTTCGACAGCCAGGGCCGGTTCCTCGGCGCCAAGCTCAGCTTCGCGTTCCGCTGATGGATATCCGCATCCTGGGCGCGGGCGACGAGGCCCTGCTGATCGCCGCCGTCGACCTCTCCGACGAGGGCCCGATCGGCCGTGAGGCCGCGTCCCGTCACCTGGCCGATCCCGACCTGGTCAATGTCGTGGCCATCGAGGACGGCGCGCCCGTCGGCTTCATCTACGGCCACGTCCTGCGCCGCTTCGAGGCCACCAGCTTCTTCATCTACTCGGTGGATGTCGACGAGGCCTACCAGCGCCGGGGCCTGGCCAAGGCCATGCTCGCCGCCCTGAGCGACCTGGGCGCCACCGGCCGCTGGGACGAGATGTTCGTCTTCACCAACGCCGACAACGACGCCGCCATGGCCCTCTACGCCAGCGCCGGCGGCGTCCGCCCCAACCCCGACGACGTCATGTTCGACTTCGACTGAAGGGTCCTTCTCCCCTTGCGGGAGAAGGTGGCCCTGCGGAGCAGGGTCGGATGAGGGTTGATAAGCCTCTCGGGTTGGGGGGTTTCGAGGTGCGCGGAGAGGGGAGAGCGACCCCTCATCCGACCGGTCTCCGACCGGCCACCTTCTCCCGCAAGGGGAGAAGGGACCGAAGGTCTTAAGCCCGCGGCATCCGATACAGCCCGCAGATCTTGTTCCCGTCCGGATCGCGCAGATAGGCCAGGTACAGGCCCGAACCCTCGCGCTCGCCGGGCGGCTCTTCGATGGCCGTGCCGCCATTGGCCACACCCGCCGCATGCCAGGCGTCGGCCTGTTCGGCGGACTCACAGGCAAACCCGATGGTCCCGCCATTGGGCGCCGAGGCCGGCTCGCCGTCGATGGGCTTGGTCACCGAGAACACCCCGGTCTTGGTCCGGTAGAACACGCGGCGCCCGCCGTCGATATTCCCCGCCGGCACGCCGAGCGTCCCCAGCACCGCGTCATAGAAGGTCTTGGACCGCTCGACGTCGTTGGTCCCGATCATGATATGCGAAAACATGGCGCTCTCCCGTTGGTGTGTTGCTGGGAGTGTTTCTAGGGCGCGGGGTGCGTGCCTGACAACGGCCCTTGTCGATCAGGGATTGCGCTCACGCTCCAGAATTTCTGTAGTTACAGTAAATGTCGGTGGGCCGCAGGCCACCGCCAAGGACGCGAAATGTCAGGGAACAAGAAAACGCCCATCTGGACTGATCCCGATGACGCGCCCGAACTGACCAACGACGTCTTCGCGCGCGCGGAGTTGAAGGACGGCGACCGCATCCTGCGTCCCGCCCAGGGGACGCTCACCAAGCGCGGCCGCCCCAAGCTCGACAATCCCAAGCGTCAGATCACCCTCCGCCTCGACAGCGATCTCATCGACCGCCTGCGGGAGTCGGGGCCGGGCTGGCAGAGCCGGATCAACGAGATTCTACGCAAGGCCGTTTAGCGCCGCGCTAGCGGTCGGACCATACCCAACCCCCGAACCCTTGACGCAACGTCGCCCTCTCCCGCAAATGCGCGAAACCAAACAAACGTTTTAAGGGAGCTGCGCTCATGGGTGAGCTGTTCGATCTGACCGGCAAGGTCGCTGTCATCACCGGGTCCTCGCGGGGGATCGGCAAGGCCATCGCCCAGCGCATGGCCGAGCACGGCGCCAAGGTCACCATCTCCTCGCGCAAGGCCGGGCCCTGCGAAGAGGTGGCCGCGCAGATCAACGCCAAGCACCCGGGCGCCGCCATCGCCGTCCCCGCCAACATCTCCTCGAAAGACGATCTGCAGCGCCTGGTGGACGAGACCCGCAAGGCCTTCGGCAAGATCGACATCGTGGTCTGCAACGCCGCGTCCAACCCCTATTACGGGCCGATGAGCGGCATCCCCGACGACGCCTTCCGCAAGATCCTCGAGAACAACATCATCGCCAACAACTGGCTGATCAACATGACGTCCGAGGAGATGAAGGCCAACAAGGACGGGGCCATCGTCATCATCTCGTCCATTGGCGGCCTGCGCGGCACCTCGGTGATCGGCGCCTACGCCATCTCCAAGGCCGCCGACATGCAGCTGGCCCGCAACCTCGCCCAGGAGCTGTCGCCCCACAATATCCGGGTCAACTGCATCGCGCCGGGCCTGGTGAAGACCGACTTCGCCAAGGCGCTGTGGGACACCCCGGCCGGCGAGGCCCGCGCCAGCTCCGGCACCCCCCTGCGCCGCCTGGGCGAGCCCGACGACATCGCCGGCGCCGCGGTCTTCCTGTCCTCCAAGGCCGGCTCCTGGATGACCGGCCAGACCGTGGTCATCGACGGCGGCTCGACGTCCTGATCACCCCAATTCCTCCCCCACATCGGCCTGCGGCCTGGGGGAGGATCTAGTGTTCAGCTTCCATCCCGCCTCGGCCGCTGACCTCGAAACCCTCGTCGCCCTGCGGATCGCCGCCCTGCGCGACAGCCTGGAGCGCGTGGGCCGCTTCACGCCGCAGCGCGCCCGGGCCCGGTTCGTCGACAGCTTCCGCCCCGAGCACACCCGCCTGATCCATGTCGGCGACGCCCTGGCCGGCTGCGTCGCCTTCGTCCCCCGTGAGCAGGCCCGGGAGATCGAGCACTTCTACCTCGACCCCGCCTACCAGGGCGCGGGCCTGGGCGCCGCCGTCCTGGCCGCCCTGCTGGCGGAAGCCGACGCGGCGGGCCGGGAGGTCCGCCTCACCGTCCTGCGGGAAAGCCCCGCCAACCGCTTCTACGCCCGCTTCGGCTTTGAAGAGGTGGGCCGCGAGGGCGTGGACGTCTTCTATCGGCGGATGGCATGCAACAAATCCACAGCTTGAGTGTTATATCCGACATAATCCGCCCGCTTCAGGGCGAAGATCTCCGTGATATTCTGTCTGGGTACGGCTCTCGTTTCGCGAGTCTCCAGTTGTTTTGAAGGGCGCCCGATGGCGGCCCAGACCCCGCATTCCACCGAACAGGCCGCGCTGAGCCTGACCCTGGCCGTCGTCACCGCCTCGCCAGGCCCGCTGCTGCTGCTGGACGGCGATCTCAACATCGTCGCCGCCAGCCGGGCCTTCGGCGAGGTCTTCGAGATCGATGTGGAGGCGGCCGCCGGCGGTCCGCTGTCGGGCCTCGGCGCGGGGGAATGGGACAGGCCGCGCCTGCTGTCCCTGCTGGCCGCCACAGCCTCGGGCGCCGCCCCGATCGACGCCCATGAGCTGGTTCTCCAGCGGCCGGGCCATCCGCCCCGCAGCCTGGTCATCCACGCCCAGCCGCTGGCCTATCTGGACCTGGACAACCCGCGCCTGCTGGTGTCGGTGACCGACCTCACCCAGTCCCGCTCCGACCACAAGCGCAAGGATGACGCCCTGGCCCAGAGCCTGGTCCTGCTGTCCGAGGTCCGCCACCGGGTCGCCAACAGCCTGCAGATCATCGCCAGCGTCCTCCTGCAGAACGCCCGCAAGACCCGGTCGGAGGAGACCCGCGGCCACCTGAAGGACGCCCACAACCGGGTCATGTCGGTGGCCGCCCTGGAACGCCAGCTCAGCCAGTCCACCGAGGAGGAGATTGAGCTCCAGACCTATTTCGTCAGCCTCTGCGACAGCATCGCCGCCTCGATGATCGCCGACCCCGACCAGATCTCGCTGATCGTCACCGGGGACGGCGGCATGGTCGGGGCGCACACCTCCGTCAGCCTGGGTCTGATCGTCACCGAGCTGGTGATCAATGCGCTCAAGCACGCCTTCCCGGACGGCCGTCATGGCAGGATCGTCGTGGACTGCCAGGTGCGCGGTCCCAACTGGAGCCTCTCGGTCACCGACGACGGGGTCGGCATGCCGGCCCAGCCCAGCCTGATCCGCACCGGCCTGGGGACCAGCATCGTCCAGGCGCTCGCCACCCAGCTGGACGCCGCCGTGGAGACCGGCCCGGCCCATCCCGGGACCCGCATCACCATCACCCACACCCAGATCGCCCTGGTCGACGACGAGGAGGCTGATGAGCCCGCCGCCGGCCGGGCCGCCGCGGGCCTTTGAAGGACACCGCCGCCATGACCACGCCCCCCACCCTGCTGATCGTCGAGGACGAGATCCTCGCGGCCCTGTCGCTCCATGCGGGCTTCGAGGAGGCCGGCTATCAGGTCATGGACCTGACCAGCCGCCCGGAGGAGGCCCTGGCCGCCGCCCGTGAACGCAAGCCCGACCTCGCCCTGGTCAACATCAAGCTCTACGGCCGCAATGACGGCATCGCGCTCGCCGTCGACCTCAAGGACATGGGAATCCCGGTTCTGTTCATCAGCGGCCAGCCCAACCGGGCCGTCGCCGCCCGCTCGGTGGCGGTGGGGTCGCTCGCCAAGCCCTACAGCGTCGACGACATGATCGCGGCCGTCGGCTACCTCCTGGCCCGGCTGTCCGGCGACGGCTCCCAGCCTCGCCCCAAGGACCTGGAAGTCTTCGACGAGGACCTGCCCGAGGTGGCCTGAGGGGTCAGACTCAACTCGTGATACGCGATTTAGGTCCTTCTCCCCTTGCGGGAGAAGGTGGCCGGTCGGAGACCGGTCGGATGAGGGGTCACACTCCCCAATCCGCAGATAGCCTGACCTTCTCAACCTGAGAGGCTGATAAACCCCTCATCCGACCCTGCTCCGCAGGGCCACCTTCTCCCGCAAGGGGAGAAGGAACGGCGACTCCAATTGAGTCCCGACCCCGGAGACCGCTGGCGCGTCGGCGACACTCTTCGTCATAATCCCGCAAGCGCGCCACGCCGTTCGGAGTCATCCTGCCCTCCACAAACAGGGAGGCTCCCATGACCGCACGCCTGCGCCACTTCGCCATCAACGCCGACGACGTCCCCCGCGCCAAGGCCTTCTACGAGGCCGTCTTCGGCTGGAGCTTCACCCCCTGGGGGCCGCCCGACTTCTACCAGACCCGCGATGCGGGCGAGGGCGTGATGGGCGCCCTGCAGGGCCGCCGCGACCTGACGCCGGGGGTGAAGACAAACGCTCTGGAGACCACCTTCGCGGTCGATGACATCGCCGCCACCCTGGCCGCCGTCGAGGCCGCGGGTTGCAAGGTGCTCATGCCCCGGGTCCGCATCGAAGGGGTCGGCGACCTGATCTATTTCCAGGACCCGGAGGGCAATATCGTCGGCGCCATGCAGTACGATCCCGGCGTCTTTCCATGAGCGGAGACGGGTTCCTGGTGCGGTCGCTGGCCTCGACCTATCCCGACGGCATGGTCATCGCCGACCACGACCATCCCTGGGGCCAGCTGGTCCATGGCCGCTCGGGCGTGATGCGGGTGACCACGGAGGGCCGATCCTGGCTGGCGCCGGCCACCCGCGCCGTCTGGCTGCCGCCCCTGCGTCCCCACTCGATCCGCATGGCCGGGGCGGTGGCGATGCGCACCCTCTATGTCGCGCCGCAGATCGCCCGGCCCCTGCCGGACGAGGCCTGCGTTCTGGAGGTGGGGCCGCTGCTGCGCGAGCTGGTGCTGCACATCCTGTCGGTCGGGATGCTGGACCCGGCCGTGCCGGAGCATGGGCGGCTGGCCGGGGTGCTGGCGGACCTGATCGCCGCCGCGCCGCGCGAGGACCTGGCCCTGCCCCTGCCGATCGACCCCCGCGCCCTGGCGCTCGCCGAACAGGTCCAGGCGTCACCCGACGACCGCACCGACCTGCCCGGCCTGGCGCGGGCCGCCGGCGCCTCCCTGCGCACCCTGCAGCGGATCTTCCCCCGCGAGACCGGCCTCTCCCTCGACGCCTGGCGCCAGAAGGCCCGGATGATCCACGCCGTGGCCGCCCTGTGCGCGGGAACCTCGGTGACGGGTGCGGCGCTGGACTGCGGCTATGACAGCCCCTCGGCCTTCATCACCGCCTTCCGCCGCCAGTTCGGCGTCACCCCTGGGCGCTATCGGCCGTCACCCGCGCGCTGATCGCGGGCTGATCGGCGCCCCCCCATCCTTGCGCCCTCCGGCCCCCCGCGCGATCCTTGCCCAAAGGGGAGGCCGCCATGGATCCATTCACCCACGCCTGGGAACACCTCAGCATCCGCCGCGAGGGCGCGGTGGCCGAGGTGGCGCTGAGCCGGCCTGCCGCCCGCAATGCGCTCAACACCGCCCTGATGGAGGAGCTGACCGCCTTCGCGCGGTCGGTGCGGCGGCGCAGCGACCTCACCGCCGTCATCCTCACCGGGGCCGCGACCTACTTCTCCGCCGGCGCCGACCTGGCCAGCCAGGGGGAGCGGTCGCGCCCGACCCTGCTGGAGACCCGCGAGGCGGTGATGGCCGGCCCCGACATGTGCGAGGCCTGGGAGGCCATCGAGGCGGTGACGATCGCGGCCCTGGAGGGGTTCTGCATCGGCGGCGGCTGCGCCCTGGCCGTGGCCTGCGATTTCCGGATCATGGGGGAGGGCGGCTATCTGCGCCTGCCGGAGGTTCCCCTGGGCATCAATATGAGCTGGCGCAGCCTGCCGCGCATCACCGCCCTGGTGGGACCGGCGCGGGCCAAGCGCTTCGTGATGTTCGGCGAGGCGACCAATGCCCAGACCTGTCTCGACTGGGGCTTCTGCGACGAGGTGGCGCCGGAGGGCCAGGCCATGGCCGCCGCCCGGACCTGGGCCGCCAAGCTCGCCGCCCTGCCGCCCCTGCCGGTGCGCATGACCAAGGAGGCGGTCAACGCCGCCGTCGCCGGCGGCGCCCATGCGGCCACCTTCATGGACCGCGACCAGTACCTGCTCACCAGCCGCTCGGCCGACTTCCGCGAAGGCGTGGCCGCCTTTTTCGAAAAGCGCCCGGGCCGCTTCCAGGGCGATTGAGCGGGGCCTCAGCGGTCACATGTCGGCACATGTCGGTCGGACCGACGGCCTGCAAACCCAGGCCCCACAAGGGATGGCGGTGAGGGACGCGAAAGTGCGTTTTCCTCCATCCGCGACGGCCGACATGTGTGTCAGCCGACCGCCTTCCGCGACAGCTCCCGCGCCCTGGCCAGCCGCTCGATGCCGGCGTCCAGGGTCGCGTCCCCCTTCGAGAAGCAGAGCCGCAGGATGCTTGTGACCGGCTCGTCCTCATAGAGCGCCGAGACCGGGATCGCCGCGACGCCGGCCTCCTTCACCGCCCGCAGGGCGAAGGCCCGGTCGGGCTCGCTCACCCCCGAGGCCGCCAGGTCCACATTGAGGAAGTAGGTCCCCTGGCTGGCCAGCACCTTGAACCCCTCCGCCGTCAGCCCGGCCGCCAGCCTGTCCCGCGACCGCTGCAGACCGGCCGGCATGGCGGTGAACCAGTCGCCGGGAGTGTCCAGCCCGAAGGCCACGGCGGCCTGCAGATTGGGCGGGGTGGTGAAGGTCAGGAACTGGTGGGCGCGGGCCAGGGCATGGGTCAGCGCCGGGGCCGCGCAGAGGAAGCCCACCTTCCAGCCGGTCAGCCCGAACATCTTCCCCGCCGAGCCGATCTTCACCGTGCGCTCACGCATATTCGGCAGCGACATCAAGGGGATGTGCTTGGCCCCATCGAAGACCACCTGCTCCCAGACCTCGTCGCAGATGGCCGTCGCATCATGGGCGATGCAGAACGCCGCCAGCAGCTCCAGGTCCTCCCGGGGCAGGACGACGCCGGCCGGATTGATCGGGTTGTTCAGCACCACGAACCGGGTCTTCTCGCTGAAGGCGGCCTCCAGCATGGCCCGGTTGAAACGCCAGTGCGGCGGCTCCAGACGCACCAGCCTGGGGATCCCGCCGGCCCTTCGGATCAGCGGCAGGTAGGCGTCATAGACCGGCTGGAACACCACCACCTCGTCGCCGGGCTGCACCAGGGCCAGGAAGGTCGCGGCCAGGGCCTCGGTGGCGCCGGAGGTGATGGTGACCTCGGTCTTCCAGTCCAGGTCCAGCCCCTGGGCGCGCCTGTAGTGGCCCGCCACGGCCTCGCGCAGCCCCGGCAAGCCCGCCATGGGCGGATACTGGTTGTAGCCCTCCAGCACCTCCTGGGCGGCCTTGTGGCGGATCGCCAGCGGCCCGGGGTCGTCGGGGAAACCCTGACCCAGGTTGATGGCGCCGCGTTCGCGGGCCAGGCCCGACATCTCCTCGAAGACGGTGGTCGGAAGGTTGGCGAAGACGGGATGGGCCATGGCGCGCTCCTGAGCGGGGACGTGCCTAGCACAGCTTCCGGCGCGTTCGACCCCCTATGCGAGGGCCGATGGCTTCATGCAACCACCGCTCTTGTGAGCCCCGGGCCAGGCGCGCGCCAATGGCCCGGCGCGCCCTATTCTTCCTTGGCGCGACGCTTGCGGAGGCTGGGGTTCAGCACCTGCTTGCGCAGACGGATCGACTTGGGCGTCACCTCGACCAGTTCGTCTTCCTCGATATAGGCGATGGCCTGCTCCAGGGTCATCCGGCGCGGCGGCGTCAGGCGCACGGCCTCGTCCTTGCCGGACGCGCGGATGTTGTTGAGCGCCTTGGCCTTCATCGGGTTGACGTCCAGGTCGTCGGCGCGGGAGTTCTCGCCGATGATCATGCCCTGGTAGGTCTTTTCGCCGCCGCCCACGAACATGAAGCCGCGGTCCTCGAGGTTCCACAAGGCGAAGTCCGTCGTCTCGCCGTCGGAGTTGGAGACCAGCACGCCCTTGCGGCCCGCGTCGATGGCGCCCTTGTAGGGCTCGTAGTGGCTGAACACGCGGTTCAACACGCCCGAACCGCGGGTGTCGGTGAGGAACTCGCCCTGGTAGCCGATCAGCGAGCGTGACGGGCTCATCAGGCTGATGCGGGTCTTGCCGGCGCCGGACGGGCCCATGTCCTTGAGTTCGGCGCGGCGGGCCGAAAGCTTTTCGATGACGATGCCGGTGAACTCGTCGTCCACGTCGATCATGACGTCCTCGACCGGCTCCAGGCGATCGCCGGTCTCCGGGTCGGTCTGGAACACCACGCGGGGACGGCTGATCGACAGTTCGAAGCCCTCGCGTCGCATGCTCTCGATCAGCACGCCCAGCTGCAGTTCGCCACGGCCGGCGACTTCATAGGCGTCCTTGTCGGAGGTCTCGGTAACCCGGATGGCGACGTTGGACTGGGCTTCCTTCAGCAGGCGCGCGGCGATCACGCGGCTCTGCACCTTATCGCCTTCACGGCCAGCCAGCGGGCTGTTGTTCACCGAGACGGTCATGGAGATGGTGGGCGGATCGATCGGCTGGGCCGGCAGGGCCTCGGTGACGTCCATCGCGCACAGGGTGTCGGCCACGGTGGCTTTCGACAGGCCGGCGATGGCGACGATGTCGCCGGCTTCGGCGTCCTCGATCGGCTGGCGCTTCAGGCCGCGGAAGGCCAGCACCTTAGTGATGCGGCCGCGCTCGACTTCCTTGCCGTCCAGCGACAAGGCGTGGATCGCCATACCGGGCGTGGCCTTGCCCGACTGGATGCGGCCGGTCAGCAGGCGGCCCAGGAAGGGGTCGTTCTCGATCAGCACCGACAGGATCTGGAAGGGCTTGTCCTTGTTCTCGATGACCTTCGGCTCTGGCACGTGGCGCACGATTAGGTCGAACAGGGGGGCCAGGTTGTCGTTGGGCTTGGCCAGGTCCAGGGTCGCCCAGCCGTTCTTGCCCGAGGCATAGATGTGCGGGAAGTCCAGCTGCTCGTCCGTCGCGCCCATGGCGGCGAACAGGTCGAAGGCGTCGTTCAGGATGCGGTCGGGATCGGCGTGCGGCCGGTCGACCTTGTTGAGGCAGAGGATCGGCTTCAGGCCCATCTTCAGGGCCTTGCCCAGGACGAACTTGGTCTGGGGCATGACGCCCTCTTCGGCGTCCACCAGGATGACGCAGCCATCCACCATGCCGAGAATCCGCTCGACCTCGCCGCCGAAGTCGGCATGGCCGGGGGTGTCGATGATGTTGATGCGCGTGTCGCCCGCCTCGCCGTGCCACAGCACGCTGGTGCACTTGGCCAGGATGGTGATCCCGCGCTCACGCTCCTGGTCGTTGGAGTCCATGGCGCGCTCGACGGTCGCCTCGTTGGCGCGGAAGACGCCGGACTGGGCGAGCAGTTGGTCGACCAGCGTGGTCTTGCCGTGGTCGACGTGGGCAATGATGGCGATGTTGCGGAGCGACATTTAATTCTTATCTCGGAAAGGGCGCGGGGCTTGTAGGCGAGCGCGTGGGCTTTCGCCAGCGCAATCTCGTCGCGGGCGCTGACCATATGGTTGAGCTGTTGTGCGATGCAGCAAGTCATATACCGCACATTCCCGAATTTCATATCATTGAAAATCAACAACATTTACCGGACTCGACAAAATAACTTACGGCGACAACGCATTCGGACTTGAAGTTTTGTGCGCCGCACTGTACTTGTAATCCTGTGAGGCGGCCATGTCGCCTCTGCCCTTCCTGGGCGTTTCCTCCCTAATGAACTGCCGGGCCCTCGGGTCCGGCTTTTTTTTGGCCTGACGTCTGGGCGTGCGAAGGCCGGGGATGAAACGGCGGCTGAAAGGCCCCTAGGCGGTCTTCAGACCACTCCAGTCTGTCCCGGTCAGCATGGCGGTGAGCTGCTGCAGGTCACGCTTCAATTTGGCGAAGCCCTCGGTGGGCGTAAGCCGTGCTTCGTCCAGATAGAGCCCGCGGCTGATTTCGATCTGCAGGGCATGGGTCCGCCGGGCCGGGCGGCCATAATGCTCGGTGGTGTAGCCGCCGGCATAGGGAGCGTTGCGGGCGACGCGGTAGCCCATCGCCTCCAGCTCCCGCTCCACCTTCTGTGTCACCACAGGGGCGCAGGCCGCGCCGAAGCGATCGCCCAGCACCATGTCGCAGGCGCCCCCGCCAGATCTGGCCGCCGCAGCCGGCATGGAGTGCCAGTCCACCAGGATTGCAAAGCCGTGGGCGGCGTGAGCCTCCCCCAGCAAACGGGTGAGCGCGGCGTGATAGGGGGTGTGCGCCAGTTCGATGCGGCCACGCGCCTCGGCGAAGGTCAGTTTGCGGGCGTAAATCTCCTGACCCTCGGAGACCACCCGGGCGATGGCGCCAAGGCCGGCGGCGACCCTCGCCGAGCGGCCGCGGGCGAAGTCGGGCAGTTCGTCGGCGAACATGGAGGGGTCGAGTTCGAAGGCCTCACGGTTGACGTCCATATAGGCGCGCGCCAGGCGGGCGGAGATCACCGCGGCGCCAAGGCCGGGGGCCGCCTCGATCAGCTCATCGACAAAGGCGTCCTCGGAGCCGCGGATGGCGACGGCGTCCAGGGTGGTGGCCGCCATCATGTCTTCCGGATAGAGTCGGCCGGAATGGGGGGAGGCGAAGACCAGCGGTGTCGGCGCCGGCTGGCCGTCGAGGGCCGCGCGCCAGATGTCGAAGGCCGGCGCCGGCTTGGGCGCGGCGTCGTCAGCGACAAGGGGCTCAATGGCGGTCATTGGCCTTTATATGATGGCGTCGCCCACGGGCGGTCAAACGATCAGGCGCGGCGCATCCTTGAGGGTTCATCGCGAGTTTACATCTGGCCCACTATGGTGTGGCCTCTAGACCACTCGCGCGGAACACCCATGCCCCGGATCCTGTTGGCCGAAGATGATGATTCCCTCCGTGGCTTCCTCAGTCGCGCGTTGGAACGCGCGGGCTATGAGGTGACCGCCTGCGCCGATGGCGAAGAGGCCGCGGCGGTGCTGGACCAGGACTGGGACCTGCTGCTCACCGACATCGTCATGCCTGGCATGGATGGCATCGAGGTGGCCCGCCTTGCCGCCGCCAAACATCCGGGCCTGCGCATCATGTTCATCACCGGCTTCGCCGCCGTGGCCCTGGCCGCCGGCGAGAGCGCGCCCCCCGGCGCCAAGGTGCTCTCCAAGCCCATCCATCTGCGCGAGATCGTCACCGAGGTCGAGCGCATGATGGCCGCCGCCTGAAGGCCGCGCTTGCGCCGGAAACGGCGCTCCATTATACCGCCGCCTCCGCTCCCGAAAGGGAGACCTGACGGTCTGGACGTGTAGCTCAGCGGGAGAGCACCTCGTTGACATCGAGGGGGTCACAGGTTCAATCCCTGTCACGTCCACCATCACTTCCCAACAGATCACCCTGGTTCCGGCCCTAGGGCCGCGCGCCTTGCCAGTTGTGACCGGTTCGGCGAGACAGGTCGCTCAAATCAAGCGGACGCGGTGTTCATGCAGGCGATCGGATTGCACTTCGGCCACGACGCCAGCGGGGCGGTGCTGGATCAAGGCGGCCTCACGCAATTTCTGAACAAGGAACGCCGCACCCGGGTCAAGCATGCCCTGGGACTGTCCTCTGACGACCTTCGCGAGCTGTTGGAGGGCGCGCCCGCTGATGTCCTGCTGGGATTGTGCTCGACCCAGCTGGTTCCGATGTTTCACGACGCCGATGTCGAGATCACGATGGCCGGCGGCGAGGCCATGGGCGCCGAAGACTTTTTCGGCCGCATCCCGGCCGGCCACCACTATCGCAGGCTGATCCCCTGGCACGCCGACTTCCTCGGCCGGGGCGGTGCGCTGGTGCGGGAGAATTTTCCCTATTACAGCGCCGCCAATGAGGGGTTCAACCAGTCCTACGAGGCCATGGCCATGGTCGGCGCCCAGACGCCGGCCCTCTCCCGCGCCATGCACATCGATGGCGAACTTCGGCTCGACGGCCGTGCCTATCGCGCCCGATTCTATCAGCATCACTATCTGCACGCCCAGTATGCAGCCTATGCGGTCAGTCCTGATCGACCGGCGTTGGTCATCAGCGCCGACGGCGGTGTTGGCCCGTCCTTCGCGGGGGGCGGCGTCTATTTCTGGACGCCGGGACAGAAGCTGCAGGCGATCACACCCACCGACGGATGGCTTGGCGAGTTCTACGACACCGTGGCGTCCATGCTCGGCCTGGGTGACTCGGGTGGAGCCGGCAAGCTTATGGGGCTCGCGCCCTATGGCCGCCCGATCTATTTCGACGCCGCCCTGGTGGGGACGCGATGGCAGATCACCGACCAATACAAGGTCGGCATGCGCGAGGTGATTCAAAGGTGGTTCGCTCGGCAGCGGATCGACGCGGCCAAGCTGGTGGCCTGGAACACCTTCGACGAGACCCCGCCGAACCTCGTGGCCGATATTGCAGCCTCGGCCCAGCTGCTGCTGGAACACAATGTCCTGGCGATCCAGCGCGCCGCTCAGGCGATAGCCCGGCGCGCCGGCTTCCAATACGAGCAGATCGCCCTGACCGGCGGTCTGGCGCTGAACTGTCCGGCCAACAGCAACCTGTCGGTGGTCCAGGACGTCCCGGTGGTGGTTCCAGCCGCCGTCAACGATGAGGGGCTGTCGATCGGCGCCGCGGTCGCCGCCTATTTCGACGCTCATGGTGTCTATCCCGCACCACCCGCCAGCTACGCCGAGGCTGTCTATCTCGGGGCCGATATTCTGCAGCCCGATGTCTCGGCGGCGGCCGAACGCCACGGGTGGCGGCGCGTGGAAGATGTCGATCCTCTGAAGCGGACATGCGCCCTGTTGCTGGGGGACCAGGCGGTGGGCATCTGCTCAGGCCGTAGCGAGGTGGGTCCGCGGGCGCTCGGTCACCGCTCGATCCTGGCCAATCCAGCCTCGGCGGGGAGTTGGGCCGCGGTGAACCGCCTGAAGCGCCGCGAGCCCTGGCGTCCATTTGCGCCGGCGGTCCTGCAGAGCGAGTCGGCGACCTATTTCGACCGCGGCCCGGCGGAGTCGCGCTACATGCTGTTCAACTACCGCAGCCGGACCCAGGCGCTGCCAGCTGTGACCCACTTCGACCACACCTCGCGACTGCAGCATGTGGGGGCCGAGACGGGGCTGCTGCACGACCTGCTGCTTGCCATGACCGAGGTCGGCGCGCCGGGGGTGTTGATGAACACCTCCTTCAATGGTCCGGGCGTGCCTATCGTTGAGACGGCGGACGACGCCTTCGCCGAGGCCACCAAGCTGGGGCTCGGCTACATCCTCACCGATTTCGGGCTGTTCATGGGGCCAGCCGCGCCCTGAGGCGGGGCGTCTGACCAGACCAGCAGATCGCCCCAAATCAGGTCGCCGGATGACCCGGCGTCATGACGGACTGCCGCCGCGAAATCTTTTTCCGAAGGGTGAGGCCGCGTTGCAACAGTGGCTTTTCTGGCCTTCGCGTCATCTGCCGACCGACCGGCCGGTTTTTTCGAAATCCCGGCACGATCCGAACGTCGTTATGAGAATTCGAACGCCAGAAAACGCCTTTAAAACCAAATTCCTAGGAATTCTGCCGGCGATCCATCAAACTTTTTCTGTCCTCGGTATGTTTCCGGGTAATATATTTATCAGTTATGTCAAAAGCTTAGCGTCTGGTCAAGTCCATTTCGAACTCGAAACATTCCGAACGCGGCTCTGGCGCTCCCAAGTGAGACGCACGATTATCGCGCCACTCATCGGCCGCTTAGCTCCCAGGCATTTCAAACTGGGGACAGGCCGTTTGAGGGGGAAAGGAAACATTGATGTCAAAAAGCAGATATTTCTGCGGTGGATCGATCCTGGCCGTCGCCCTGACCATGGGGCTCGCCGGGAACGCCGCTGCACAGGACGATTCCGCCACGGTTGAAGAAGTCGTGGTGACCGGCTCCTTCATCGCCGGCAGCCCGGAAGACGCGGCCCTGCCGGTCGACGTGATCGGCGCCAAGGAGCTCGCCAACCGCGGCTCGCCCACCATGGTTCAGCTCATCAAGACCATCCCGTCGTCGGGCGCGGTGATTGGTGAGAACAACCGCTTCGGCTCCGGCTCGGGCGCGGCGACCATCAACCTTCGCAACCTGAACTCGGCCGTCACCGGCTCGCGCACCCTGGTGCTGTTCAATGGCCGGCGTCTGCCGACTTCGCCCCAAGCGATTTCGTCGGTCGACATCAACCTGCTGCCCACCGCCGCCATCGGCCGCGTGGAAGTCCTGAAGGACGGCGCGGCGGCGACCTACGGCTCCGACGCCATCGGCGGCGTGGTCAACTTCATCACTCGGACCGATCTGCAGGGCTTTGAGCTCAACGCCAACTACCAGGGCATCTCCGGATCGGGCGGGGACTACGAAGGCAGCATCGCCTACGGATACAAGGGCGACCGCGCCAACCTGCTGCTGAGCGCAGGCTATCGCCATCGTTCGGAGATGTCGGTCAAGGAACGCGACTGGGCCCTGCGCACCGGCCCGAACGGCTATCTTGAGAACCCGCTGGGCGGCTGGGCCGGCACCGGTAACCCGGGGCAGTATAACACCGCGACCTCCGCAGCCAACGCGGCCGCAGGGGCGTTCTCAGGCTCTCTGCCGGACATCGGCTGCGCGGCCAACGGCGGCTCGCCCTACGTCCTGGGCAGCGCCATCGTCAGCCCGACCTCGTGCAACTTCCAGTACACGACCTTCGACAACCTGATCGAAGACGAAAATCACTACCAGCTCTACGGCAAGCTGAACGTCGACATCACCGACAACATCGAAGGCAATATCGAGGTTCTCTACGCCTCGCACGACACGCCCAACCAGAGCTGGGCGATCACCGGGCCGAACCAGTTCCCGACCCCGATCGCGGCTTCAGGCGGCTCCCCCGGCGGTGGCACCTCGCCGATCCCGGCCACGGGCACCAGCGAGCAGTCCCGCTTCTATATCCCCAACACCAACCCGGGCCTGCTGGCCCTGCTCGGCCAGATCGCCACCGCAAGCTGCGCAGGTCCGGTCCTACCCTATGGCGTGGACGCGGCCAGCTGCGCCACCGGCCTGGGCCTGGCGCAAAGCCAGGCCGCCAACGCCGCCCTCTATGGCGTCGCCGGCAGCCAGACCTCCTGGCGTCCCGTCGGCTTCGCCGGCAATCCCTATACCAACGATCGCCACAGCCATTACTCCTACAAGGTCGACACGTTCCGGGTCGCCGGTGGGTTCAAGGGCAAGTTCGAGAACGGCGTCGGTTGGGAAGTCGGCCTGACCTACCAAGAGCAGGACTACAACTACAACCTGCAGGACACCTCGGTGAACCGCCTGCAGCTGGGCCTCAGCGGCTTCGGCAGCCGGGCTGGCAATGCGGACCAGTGCACCGCAGCGGAAACGGCGAACTTCACCACCAACGCCGGTAACGCCGCCCTGGGTTGCTTCTACTTCAACCCCTTCGCCAACGCGATCCAGCAGAGCACTTCGAACGTCGCCGCCAACCCCTACTATGTGGGTTCAAGCTCGACGATCGCGGGTCTGAACGACAGCGTCGCCAACCGCGCCGCCGTCTTCAACTGGATGGAAGAAGAACAGTTCAACGAAATCTCCAACAAGCTGTTCGTCGCCGATGTCGTCTTCAGCGGCGAAAGCGGCTTCAAGCTCTGGGGTTCGGACAACATCTCCTGGGCCGCCGGCGGTCAGTTCCGCTACGACCGTCAGATCCAGGACCCGGACGTGGTCTACGACGCCAACGCCACGCCTTGCGTCGACAGCCCGCCGTTCGGCGACGGTTCGCCCTATTGCCCCACCACGGCCAACGGTCCGTTCCTGTTCAACGCCAACCTGCGTCCCTACGACGTGGAGCGGAAGGTCGGTTCCGGCTTCTTCGAACTCCGCCTGCCGATCACCGACAGTCTGGAAGGCTCCCTGGCGGCGCGTTACGAGTACTACCAAGGCCAGGGTGAGACCTTCAATCCGAAGGCCGCTCTGCGTTGGCAGGCTCTGGACTGGCTGGCCCTGCGCGGTTCGGTCAGCACCACCTTCCGGGCGCCGGCCGCCACCATCACAACCACGAACTTCACGCGGGGTCTGACGGCGGCGAGCGGCACCTATCGGGCCAACGACCTCTACGGCAACCCGAACCTGGAACCGGAAACGGCGCTGACCTACAGCGTCGGCGCGATCGTGAAGATCGGGCCCTTCGACGCCACGGTCGACTATTGGAACTTCGACTTCCAGGACGCCCTGACCTCGGAAGCCACGGCCGACCTGATCGCGATCATGTTCCCGGCCGGCGCCGCGGCGCCGACCAGCACGGGCAATTGCGGCAACGCAGCCTATGCCGCCGTGCAGGCCCGGTTCACCTTCGCCGGCGCCTGCCGTCGCGACAACATCCTCTCGTACCGCACCAACTACATCAATGGCGGCGGCGTGAAGACCGATGGGGTCGACTTCCAGGCCAACCTGCAGGTCGGCGAGCTGTTTGGCGGTGACCTGAGCACCGGCTTCGACGGCACCTACCTGCTGAACTACGACGAGTCGCCCTACGCGATTGAAGGCTTCCAGACCTCGGCGGGCGTCATCAAGCGCGCGGGCACTTACCGGGCCTCGATCTTCACGGGCTACAACCGCCTTCGCGCCAACGCCTATATGAACTGGTCGTCGGGCGGTCAGAACCTGCGCTGGCAGATTCGCCACGTCTCCTCGACGTTGCAGACGGAGGCGACCCCGGTCGCTATCGCCAACAACGTCAAATCGACCGCCAAGATCGCCGAATACTGGCAGCACGACGTGACCTACCGGGCCGAACTGCCCTGGGATACCGCCCTGACCCTCTCGGTCATGAACGTTCTCGACAAGGACCCGCCGTTCGCCATCGGCACCCAGTACAACTACGACCCCGGCAGCGGAAACCCGCTGGGCCGCGTCTACAGCGTCGGCATCAAGAAGCGCTTCTAAAAGGCCTCGGGGCTACGGCCCCGAAGGCTCGAGACTGGACGCCGCCCTCTCACGAGGGCGGCGTTTTCTTTTTCGGCCCACCTGAGGCCGCCCGCGCTTCGATTCGCCGGCCGCCGGAGCGTCATGCCGGGTGCGCCCGCGCCGCCGTGCGCCGCCGAGGCTTCCCTCACGGCAGGCG
This sequence comes from Phenylobacterium sp., assembly GCF_037968635.1. Taxonomy (GTDB): domain Bacteria; phylum Pseudomonadota; class Alphaproteobacteria; order Caulobacterales; family Caulobacteraceae; genus Phenylobacterium. Next base: position 5,824 of record NZ_JBBKVV010000107.1, on the reverse strand, counting down.
CCTTACAAGTTCTCCGCCTGGCCGTGTCTTTAATGCAACGCGCCTCCTTGCGTGAATGCGGCGCCGCACACTCCGAAAATTCACGCGGGGTTCAAAAACCGCCCGCGCATCCTCAGGTCGCATATCTCGGCTCGCCGAATTTTCACCGCCGCTGTTGCGTAAGGGAAATCTTGGCGCGACGCTCCTGTGAGGGGAATCAAACGCGCCGCAATCCGTCCGTAAACAAGGACTTCCTGATCGCCGATCACCCAGAGGCTAGTGTGCGCCGCAACACATAACGCCGTTTTGTTTCATCACGGAAAAATCCCTGGCGCTGCGGGGGGCGGCGCCAGATGATTGTTTCTTCGCATGAGTCAAAACGCCCAAACCCACATTCAAGGGCGCACTCGAGGGGGAACGATTATGTTGAAGAGCAGATATTTCTGCGGCGGGTCCATTCTGGCCGTCGCCCTGACATTGGGAGCGGGCTCCGCTTTCGCCCAGGACGCCACCGTCGTTGAGGAAGTCGTGGTCACCGGCTCATTCATCGCCGGGTCGTCCGAGAAGGCCGCCCAACCGGTGGACGTCATCGGCGTTCAGGAACTGGCCAAGCAAGGGGCGCCCAGTGTCGTCCAGCTGGTCAAGACCCTGACGGCGGCCCAGTCCTCGCTTGGGGAAAGCAATCGCTATAACGGCGGCGCCGGTACCGCCTCGATCAACCTGCGGGGCCTCGGTTCGTCGCGCACCTTGGTCTTGATGAACGGCCGACGCCTCGCCGACACGACCGCCGCGGCCTTCCAAGGCGGTGGTCAGGACCTGAACTTCATGCCCACGGCCGCGATCGCCCGGATCGAAATCCTGAAGGACGGCGCCGCCGCCACCTACGGCTCCGACGCCGTGGCCGGCGTGGTGAACTTCATCACCCGCAAGGATCTCGACGGCTTCGAGTTCAACGGCAACTACGCGTTCATCAAGGACTCCGACGGCGGCGACTGGGATGCCAGCATCGCCTACGGCAAGCAGTTCGATAACGGCAACATGCTGCTGACTGCGGGCTACCGTACCCGTGGCCGCCTCGACGCCCAGGATCGCGACTACGCTGTCCGGCCGTTCGAATCGGTCTTCTACGGCGGCTGGTCCGGCTCTGCGAGCCCCGGTTCGTACGGCACGCCCAGCGGCGCCGGTCTGTTCCGCGACAACGGCTGTAACGTCCTGGGCTCCCAGGAACTGTCCGGCACCCTGAAGCCGGTCGCCAGCGGCGGCGCGCTTTGCCGGTATCAATTCAGCAACTTCAACGACTTGGTGAACGAAGAGCATCACTATCAGCTCTACGGTGAAGTCAACTTCGACCTGACCGACACCACCCGGTTCCACGCCGAGATCGCCTGGAACCGCAACGATGTGCCCGATCAGCGCCTCTCGCCCGCCAACCTGACCACCCAGTTCCCCACGGCCAATACGTCGGGCTCCACGGCGCCTCCCGGCTACAACAACCAGACGCGCTACTTCGTGCCGGCGTCGAACCCCGGCCTGATCGCCCTGCGGACCAACTGCGCCGCGCCGCTTACCGCGGCTCAATGCGCGGCCATGGCCGGCGGGGTCACCACCAGCCAGACCGCCTGGCGCCTGATCGGCGTCGAAGGTCATCCGCTGAATTCCGACGGCGCCGACTACCAGCAGATCGAGCAGACCCAGTACCGGGTTTCCGCCGGTCTGAACGGCCGGTTCAGCGGCGGGCTCCTGGATGGGATCGGCTGGGATACGGCCCTGACCTTCATGGAAAACAAGGGCATCGTCACCACCAACGACCTGCTGGTGAACCGCATCCAGCGGGCCTTCAACGGCCTGGGCGGCGCGGGCTGTAACTACAACACCGGCACCCCCGGCGTCGGCGCCTGTAAGTACCTCAACCCCTTCAGCAACGGTATCGCCACCAGCGCGATCAATGGGAACGCCAACCCCTACTACGTGGCTTCGGTGGCCAACGATCCGGCCATGAAGGCCTGGCTCTACGGCACCTACACCAATGTGGCGACCAACCAGATCCTGGTGGCCGATGCGGTGATCAACAAGGAAACCAGCATCGCTCTGGGCGGCGGCAACATCGCCTGGGCGGCCGGGGTGCAGTATCGCTTCAATCGCAACGTGGACGACTGGTCCGATCTGGGCGACGTGCAAGCCACGCCTTGCGTCGACTCCATCGACGGCCAGCAGGGCCTCTGCGCGAACCCCACCGGCCCGTTCGTCTTCTTCGGCGCCCAAGCCGACAATGACGTCGACCGCCGGGTCGGCGCGGCCTTCGCCGAGGTCAAGCTGCCGGTGCTCGACACGCTGGAAGTCAGCGCCGCCGTGCGTCACGAAGACTTCGGCGGCAACGTCGGCTCCACCACCAACCCGCGGATCTCGGCCCGCTGGCAGGCGATGGACTGGCTGGCCTTCCGCGGTTCGGCGGGCACCACCTTCCGTGCGCCGGGCCAGACGGCTCTGACGCCCGGCAGCAGCAAGGGCGTTCGCAACATCGCGGGCTCCTATCGCGCCGTGGTGACGGAGAACAACCCGTTCCTCGAACCTGAGACCGCGACGACCGGCAACCTGGGGGTCATCGTCACGGCCGGTGGCTTCAGCGCCTCGGTCGACTACTGGACCTTCGACTTCAAGAAGGAACTGATCGTCGAGGACGCGGGCCAACTGCTCGCCGCCCTCAACGCCGCCAACTGCGCCAAGCCCGCCTTCGCGGCGCGCTTCGTGAATGTCGGCGGCGCCCCGGTCTGCACCACCCAGGCCAACGTGCTGCAAGCCACGATCAAGATCGTCAACGGCCAGAACACCAAGACCTCCGGCTTCGACCTTCGCGGCCAGTATGACTTCGACAACTTCTTCGGGATGGATTTCTACGACACCCAGGTGACGGTGGGCGCCGAAGCCACCCTGACGAAGGAATACAAGCGCGGTGAGACCACCTTGCTTGAAGATCCTTCTGTGGTCATCGCTCCGGCGATCGACCGGGCCGGCAAGCACGACCTGACGGGCGAATTCTACTCGTTCCCGAAGACCCGCGCCTCGGCCTTCATCAATGTCGCCGGTGAAAAGTGGAACCTCCGTTACCAGCTGCTCTACCGTGAGGGCACGACCATCGCCGCGCCCGTCTGCGTGGGTGATGCGGGCGCCGGCACCACCGCCGACTGCCGCTACAACTACTCTACCGGCACCTATCAGAGCACCGGCAAGCTGGACGACTACTGGCAGCACGACCTCAACCTGCGGGTCGACCTGCCTTGGGAAACCACGGCGAGCTTCAGCATCCAGAACATCCTGGATACCGATCCGCCCTACGCCCAGAGCTTCTACAACTACGACGTCACCAACGGGAACCCGCTGGGCCGCGTCTTCAAGGTCGGTCTGAAGAAGACCTTCTAGACAAGAGAGAACGACCGGCGGCGGGCTTCCCGTCGCCGGACTTTCCCAACGCAACTGAAGGGCGTCGTCCAGCCGGGCGACGCCCTTTTCTTGTCAGGGCTTCTCGCGGGACGGCAAGAGGGCGATTTCCTCCGGCGTCAGCTTGCGCATCCCGCGCACCTCACACCGCTGCAACCGGCCGAAGGGTCCCTCAGCGACGATGGTGGCGTCGAGCGGGGAGCACACCAGCGATGAGCCCCGGGACTTGATGGCGATCCGGTTCTGGCTGCCGATGTCGGGGCAGATGCCCATCAAGTTCAGTTGATAGACGTCGCGCACCCCGACCCGGATGTTCAGTGTCGTCTCGTTGACCACCGCGTAGTTGGAGACGTTGCGCGCCGGGAAGCAGGTTCGAGGCGACTTCGCGGCCGCCGCCGTCGCCCCGGTCAGGAGCGTCAAGGCCGCGATGGCGAGCGTGAGCGAATGGGGTTTCATCTTCGTCTCCTCGGCAAGACCGTCCCGGAAACCTTATGGCGTGGAGCCCGGGGCGGAAGTGCGGCCACGACGCATCGCGCGCCGAAGAAAGCGAGCCGGATCAACCAGTTCCGATAACCCTGCCGGGATTGGAGAGGGCGCGCCCAGAGCCAGAGCCACGACGTGCTCGGCCAGCAGCGGGGCCAGGCAGAAGCCCCGCGATCCAAATCCGCCCAGCAGGAAGAGTCCGTCCTCCGCCCCTGGCGCGGCGCCGGCCAGCGGCAGGTGGTCTGCCGTGGTGGCGCGGACCGAGGCCCGGCCTTCCAGGGCCTGACCCTCCAGCCGGCGCGCAAGAACGGGGAGGGCGGCGGTGAGGGTGGCGCGGTTCCGAGCGTGATCGGTCTCCCGAACCTCGGTCCCCAAATCTTCGCGGTCGTGGGTGGCGCCGAACAGCAGGCCACGCCGGGTCGGCAGGACATAGCCACCCCAGGCGGCGGCGGGGGCCTTGTCGAAATCCTGGACCCAACTGGCCTGACCACGCACGGGACGGATTTCGGGCTGCGGCCACAGGGGTTGATGGCCGGTGGCCAGGATCACCGCCTCGGCCTCCGCAATCGTCGCGCCGTCCGCTCCGACGAGACGCCAAACGCCGACCGACCGGTGCAGGCCGACCACGGTGGCCCGTCGCACCACCCCGCCCCAAGCCGCCAGCACCGCGGGAGGCGTGATGGTCAGGGCGCCGGTGAGGTCCAGGCCAGCCGAAACAGCCTCACCCATCCGGGCGCTGGCCTCGCTGGCGTCGCGCGGCGCCAGGGCTCCGGGTTCGAAGAGGTCGGAGCCGGAGATCTTGGCGAACCGTCTGAGGTCCCGCTCACCGTCGGCCAACTGCAGCACGCCGCGGGACAGGATGGCGTCGGGGACCTCCTCGTAGAGCGCCAGGGCGCGACGATAGGCCTGGGCGAAGAGGGCGGCGAGCGGCCCAAGGCCGGCGTCGAGGCGTGGTGTCACCAGGGCGGCCGGATTTCCCGACGCCCCGGCCCCAAATCCCTCGGCGTCGATCAGAATTGGCTCGCAGCCGAGGGCGCGCAGGGACCGGGCCGCGCTGGCTCCGGCGATGCCCGCGCCCACGATGACCACTCGCGGCGTCGGCGCCGAAAGGTGCGCGCCGGGCAACCTGGCCTCCAGGCGCTCCCGCTTACGGCCATGACCAGGACGCTTCTCAGCGGTGAAACCGGCGCCCTGAAGGCCGCGACGCACGGCGCCGGCCACAGTGAACGTCGCCGCGCGAGCCCCTGGCGCCGAGCGTTTGGCCACCAAGGCAAGCAAGGCTTCGTCCCACATGTCGGGATTGAGCGCGGGTGAGAAGCCGTCGAGGAACCAGGCGTCGGCCCGACCTTGCCAACCTTCAAGGCCCTGATGGGCACCCATCACCGCCAGATCCAGGGTGGCGTGGACTTCCGGGAGATCGACACGATGAAACCCGCGGGCCTCGCCTGGCCAGCAGTCGGTCAGCAGGCGCGCGAGATCGGCCAGTTCCGGCCAGGCGGCGAGGGCTCGACGGGCTTCGTCGGCGCTCAGCGGATGCGCCTCAACGGAGAAGACATGAAGATGCGCGTGAGGCTCGCGGGTCGTGCGCCACAGGTCGAGCAGGGCCAGTAGGTTCAGGCCGGTTCCGAAGCCGAGCTCTCCCACCACGAATCGGTCACGTCCGGCCCAGGCGATGGGCAGGCCGCAGCCGGCAAGGAAGACGGCGCGGGATTCCGCCAGGCCGTCCTCTTTGGAGAAATAGACATCGTCATAGAGCCGGGAGCGCGGGTGGCCCTCCTCAGTCCAGACCAGCGGGGAAGGCGGGGTTTGATCGCTCATGAGACCGCGCAACGAAAAGGGCCGCCCCCGGATGGGGACGGCCCTTCGTAAACGCAGATGCGTTCGAAAAGCTTAGTGCTTTTCGAACGCATCTGCGTTTACGAAGGGC
>NZ_JBBKVV010000106.1:0-41811 GCF_037968635.1 Phenylobacterium sp. | reverse complement strand
ACGATGAAGGTCGGCGGGGCGTCGGGCCGGACGCTGGTCTCCAGGGACCATTCGGCGATGGCGACGGGGGTGGGATGTTCCCCCAGCAGGTTCTTGCGCGATCCGGGGTGGGCGTAGGGCTGCGCCATGGTCGCCACCGGGTACATCAGCACCGAGAAGTCGGGCCGCGCGGAGGCCAGGTCGGCGGCGTCGACCGCCGGATAGGTGGCCTTGTCGAGCTTCAGGGTCAGCGCGCCGGCCACATGGCCCCCGGCCGAGAAGCCTATGACCCCAACCCGCGCCGGATCCACCGCATAGTCCGCCGCCAGGGCGCGGATCACTCGCATGGCGCGCTGAGCGTCCTGCAGCGGCGCAGCGGGTCCGGCGGACCAGCCCTCCTGCGGCAGGCGATAGGTCATGACGAAAACGGTGACGCCGGCCTTGGCGAAGACCTCGGCGGCCTCATAGCCCTCCTTGTCCATCACCACCCACGAATAGCCGCCTCCGGGCGCCATCAGCAAGGCCGCACCGTTGGGATGCTTAGGCCGGAAGGCGATCAGGGTCGGGCGTTGGACGCCCTTGATGATGCGGTCGCGGATAACCGCCGGGTCCTTGGACCGTTCGACGATCTCCTCTTGGGCCGTGGCGTGTTCGGCGCCCGGCGGCCCCTTGGGCCAGAGCGCGATCACCGCGTGGCCGGGACCTGCGGGGCTGTCCTGGGCGATCGCCGATGTGGCGAGGCCGAGCGCCAGGCTCACGGCCGCGATCAGATAGGAAACCGGTGTCATGACCTCAGGCTAGCGCGGGATCGCCGCCGTGGCGATCCCGCGTGCCGAGGGGCTACTTCACCCCCTGCGCCTTGGCCGACTCAGCGCCGGCCTGGGCGTTGCGGGCCTCGGTCAGGACATAGGCGCGGATGTCCTCGGCGTCCTTGGGCGACAAGAAGCGGGCGAAGCTCGCCATCCCCCGGTCCTTCAGGGCGCCGTCGATCACCACCGACTTGAAACTCTCGGCGGCCAGCAGCATCTGCGACTTCTTCAGGTCTGGCAGGTAGGCGCCCGAGGCGCTGGGCCCGTGGCAGACCTGGCAGTTGTTGTGGAACAGAGCGAAGCCCGCCTTCACGTCGCCCGCCGAGGTGACCCCGGCAAGGTCCAGATTGGCGACCACCGGGATGTCATAGGGCTTGGCCACAGCCTTGCCGCCCAGCTTGAAGACCATAAGCCGGCCCGCCATTCGCGGCCGCTCCCGCAGCACCGCCGAGGCCGAGACCGGCGCCCCGCCGCCATAGCCCACCATCAGGGCCACATACTGCTCGCCGTCGATCTCATAGGTGGACGGCGCGGCGACGACCCCGTTCTCGGTTTTGTAGCGCCACAGCGCCTTGCCGTTGGCGGCGTCATAGGCGACGAACTCGCCCAAGCCGTCGCCCTGGAAGACCAGGCCGCCCGCCGTCGACATGATGCCGCCGTTCCAGAAATAGGGATGCTGCACGGTCCAGCGGGCCTTCTGGGCCACCGGATCCCAGGCGATCAGCTGGCCCTTGAACATCGCCTTCAGACCGGCCAGTTGCGCCTTGTCGCTCGGGAAGGCGTTGGCCAGGAAATCGGTGCCGAGGTTCCAGGCGCCCTGGCGGTGTTTGTAGTCCTTCTCGTCGGTGTAGGCGAAGGGGTCGATCTGGGCCGGAATATAGACCAGGCCCGTCTTGGGGCTGAAGCTCATCGGGTGCCAGTTGTGGCCGCCCAGCGGCCCTGGAAACTGCAGGGCCGGCGCGTTTTCATAGCGCGCGGCGGGGTTCTCGATGGGTCGTCCGGTCTTGGGATCGATCCCCGTGGCCCAGGTCACAGGGATGTAGTTGTTGGCGGAGAGAAGTTCGCCGGTCGCCCGGTCCAGCACATAGAAGAAGCCGTTCTTGGGCGCCTGCATGATCACCTTGCGCGCCGCGCCGCCGACGGTGAGGTCGGCCAGGATCATGTGCTGGGTGGCGGTGTAGTCCCAGCTCTCGCCGGGCGTGGTCTGGTAGTGCCAGACGTATTCGCCGGTCTCGGGCTTGAGCGCCAGGATCGAGGACAGGAAGAGGTTGTCGCCCTTGCCGTCCGACCGCTTCAGCCGGTTCCACGGCGTGCCATTCCCGACGCCGACATAGAGGATGTCGAGGGCGGGGTCATAGGCCATGGAGTCCCAGACCGTGCCGCCGCCGCCGGTCGCCTTCCAGCCGTCGCCGAACCAGGTGGCCCCGGCCTTCTCCTTCATGATCTTGTCGCTGGCCGCGCCGTCCGGCTGACCCTTGGCGTTGGGCGTCGTGTAGAACCGCCAGGCCATCTTGCCGGTGTCGGCGTCATAGGCCGAAAGGTAGCCACGCACCCCGTACTCGGCGCCGCCGTTCCCGATCATCACCTTGCCCTTGATGATCCGGGGGGCGCCGGTGATCGTGTAGGGCTGGGCGTTGTCGGTGGTCTGGGTGCTCCAGACCGGCTTGCCGGTGCCGGCGTCCAGCGCGATCAGCCGGCCGTCGAGGGTCCCGAAATAGACCCGGCCCTTCCAGACCGCGACCCCGCGGTTGACTACGTCGCAGCAGGCGTCAAAGGCCTTGGCGCCGTCGATCCTGGGGTCAAAGGCCCACTTCTGCTCGCCGGTCTTGGCGTCGAAAGCGTAGACCTTGGACCAGGCGGTGGTTGTGTACATGACCCCGTCGACCACGACCGGCGTCGCCTCCTGGCCACGGTCGGTGTCGAACTCGTGATACCAGGCCAGGCCCAGGGTCCCGACATTCTTGGTGTCGATCTTGGTGAGCGGACTGAAGCGTTGCTCGTCATAGGTCCGGCCGACGGACATCCAGTCGCCATTGCCTGACGCGGCGGTCAGCCGCTTGGCGTCCACATCCCCCGGCTTGCTCTGGCCGCAGGCGCTGGCCAGGGCGGCGAACGCCAAGACGATGGCGAGCTTGTGAAGCTTCATGATGTCCTCCCGACCGTGTCTTCCGGCCCTGCGGTCACTATGCCCGCGCCAAGGATCGCTGCAACCGGTGACCTCGCGTCAGGCCGATTTGCCCCTGCGCTCCACCAGGGCGGCAAGCGCCGTGACCACCAGGAAGGAGGCGATGGCCATGCCGCCCATCCCCACCGGATCGGGATTGCCTGGGATCAGCAGGCCCGCGACCTGCAGCGCCAGCAGGAAGCTGACGAAGGCCAGGACCGGCCATAGAGACTGGCTCAAGGTCCCGCGCCGCCAGGCCCAGGCGGCCGCGGCCAGGGCCACCAACCCGATCTCCAGGGCCTGTTCGGGAACCGGATAGTTCCAGAGCCCCAAACCCACCTTCTGTCCCCCGAACCACAGTTCCAGGTCAGGCCGGTGGACCAGGAAGTCGGCGACCCAGTGGGAGAAGACCACCAGGCCGATGAGCCCCGCGGCCCGCCAGGGCAGGCGCAGGATCAGCTTGGCGAGGAGCGCCGCGCCCACCGCCCAGGCGAGCGAGGCCGGCAGGCTGTGGGTATAGGGCATGTGCTCCAGCACCAGCGCGCTGCCCGGCAGGCTGTGATCAAAGCTGAGCCGCTCGACCCCGCTCATGATCAGTCCGCCCCAGGCCACGTCGACCAGCTGGCAGCCCAGGACATAGGCCCAGAGCGGTCCCCGCGGCTCTGCGCTCTTGGCGGCCAAGGCCGCCGCATAGTGGCCCACGAACATCGACGCACCCTCCCGCTGTGTTTCGCGAAGTGAGCGCCCAAGCTTGGCCTTGCGCAAGACCCGCCGTTAACCCCCGACTCAGGACTCCGAAACGCGTCCTTTACCCAAGGCCTGTATCAATCCGGGTCAACAAGAGGCCTCGTCCATGCGGCGGCGCCCGGTTCTGGTGGGTGTTTTCAAATGACCAAGACGGTCCTTGTCGTCGATGACGACCCGACACAGCGCAGGCTGATCCAGGCTGTCCTGGAGCGCGAGGGCTTTGTCGCGGTTCACGCCGAGAACGGCGACCAGGCGATCGCCCGGCTGCAGTCGGGGGCGGCGACCGACCTGGTGCTGCTGGACCTGGTGATGCCCGGCATCACTGGCCAGGATACGCTGAAGGAGATGCGGGCCCGGGGTCACAACCAGCCGGTCATCGTCATCACCGCCACCGGCGGCATCGACACCGTGGTGGCCGCCATGCAGGCCGGCGCCTGCGACTTCTTCGTGAAGCCCGCCTCGCCTGAACGTATCATCGTCTCGATCCGCAACGCCCTGAACCTGGGCTCGCTGAAGAGCGAGGTGGAGCGGCTGAAGAAGCACGCCACCGGCCGCGCCAGCTTCGCCGACATGGTGGGCGACTCCCCGGCCATGACCATGGTCAAGCGCCTGGGCGAGCGAGCGGCCAAGTCCTCCATCCCCATCCTGATCACCGGCGAGAGCGGGGTCGGCAAGGAAGTGATCGCGCGCGCCGTGCACGGTTCGTCCGACCGCGCCGGCAAGGCCTTCGTGGCGGTGAACTGCGGGGCCATCCCCGAGAACCTGATCGAGAGCATCCTGTTCGGTCACGAGAAGGGCAGCTTCACCGGCGCCACCGACAAACACCTGGGCAAGTTCCAGGAAGCCAATGGCGGCACCCTGTTCTTGGACGAGGTGGGCGAACTGCCGCTGGACATGCAGGTCAAGCTGCTGCGCGTGCTGCAAGAGGGCGAGGTCGACGCCATCGGCTCCAAGCGCTCGCTGAAGGTCGATGTCCGCATCGTCTCGGCCACCAACCGCGACCCCGCCCAGGCGGTGAAGGACGGCCAGTTCCGCGAGGACCTGTTCTACCGTCTCAATGTCTTCCCCATCGAGGCCCCGGCCCTGCGCGAACGGCGTGAGGACATTCCGGCCCTGGTGGAGCACTTCATCCGCCGCTTCAACATCGAAGAGGGCAAGTCGGTCACCGGCGCCTCGGCCGAGACCCTGGCCTTCCTCACCGCCTTCGACTGGCCGGGCAATGTCCGCCAGCTGGAGAACGCGGTCTATCGCGCCATCGTGCTGGCCGACGCCCCCTATCTGCAGCCCTACGATTTCCCGGCCATTTCCGGTATTGCGGCGCCCCCGCCCGAGGCGGTCTCTCCGACCTCGCTGATGGCCGCCCCGCCCATGCTGCCCAGCGCCGAGCAGTTGATGGCTGAGATGCCCACGGACGCGCCTGTCCGCATCCTCGACGGCCGCGGCCACCTGCGCACCCTGGAGGAGATCGAGCGCGATCTGATCCAATTGGCCATCGAGATCTATGCCGGCCACATGAGCGAGGTGGCGCGGCGCCTCGGCATCGGCCGCTCCACCCTCTACCGCAAGGTCCGTGAACAGGGCTTGGAAGGCATTCTGGAGAAGGGCGAAGGTGATGATTCTGCGACCGCAGCCGCGTGACGAACGCCTCCGAGACCTGATGCGCGCCGCCAGGTCGCGGCGCGACGTGCAGCGATCCTGGCCGCGGCGAAGGCGCTGTAACTCGCATCATATGGCGGACGGATGAGGGATCGCGCTCCGCCCTCAGGAATAAAACCGCACATCCCGGCGAAGGACGGGACCCAGATTCATCCCGAGCGGTAGCAATTGATCCCTTCGACCTCACCTCGGATCGGAGTGGGTTTAACCTGGGTCCCGACCTTCGCCGGGATGTGCGGTGGGTTTGCGGGATAGGCCTTCGCACGCCCGATCCGACCACGCCCGATCCGACCCTGGTCCGCTGGGCTCGGTCGAGAGGGGAAGGAACATCGGTCTTCCGCCACCGTAATTCCTCTAGTGCCCGCCCTCGACCCAGGGCAGGCCGGCCTGCCGGAACACCTCGGCGAGCGCGGCCTCCAGCTCGATGGCCTCCCAGCGCCGCAGCGGATTGAGGTGCTCCACCACGTCGGGCAGCAGCCGCACGCCGAAGCGGTTCACGTGGCGGCTCGCCTTGTAGCCGGTCTTGTGCTGGTCGAAGCGGAGGTCGGGATCGCGGGAGGTCTCGCCGACGTAGAACCCCCAGGGCGGCGACCGGCGGCGGTCCTCCAGAAGCACCACATAGAGGGCGTGCTTGGCGCGGCCCTGCCGGTGGGTCGTGGCCTTCAGGGTCAGGGCCGCCCGACGCGCGCGGGCCACCAGGGCCGGTAGCGAGTCCTCATCGATCACCGCGCTCATTCGGCCTCGGGATCGGGCTTTGGTGCGCCGCGCCGCTTGAAGCCCCCGCCGCGCTTGAGGGGGAAGCGCGGCTCGCCCTTGGCCTTGGCGACGATCTCTTTCAGCTTGATGTGCTGCATCACCGAGAAGGCTTCCCCGGCGCCACCCTTCTCGGGGTCGGCGAAGGCGCGGCCGTAGGTCTTCACCCGCTCGGTGACGGAATCGAGGAATTCGCCCTCCCAGTCGGAGAGCTTGACGCCCGCCTTGTCGGCCGCGCGCTGGGCGCGGCGAAGGGCGTTCAGCGCGGCCCGTTGGGCCTGCGCCTTTCGATCTGGCGGGCTGTTCTTCAAATCACTCCGAGCGCGGAGAGGTAGAGATCCAGGATCGCGTCCTCTTCCTGACGCTTGGCGGCGTCCTGCTTGCGGATGCGGATCACCTTGCGCAGGATTTTGACGTCAAAGCCGTTGCCCTTGGCCTCGGCGAAGACTTCCTTGATCTGCTCGGCGATCTCCGACTTTTCCTGCTCAAGGCGCTCGATGCGCTCGATGATGCTCTTCAGCTGGCCCTGGGCCGTCTGGTTCAGAATGTCGGCGTGAGAAGCGTCGTCGGCCATGGGAGCTCGCGGATAGGAGGCTGGAAAGCGGCGGACACTAGAGCGCGACAGCCGAAAGTGGAAGCCGGTTTCGGCGGCCGTCGCGCTCCAGGCTTTGAAACGACGCCTTCTTATCTCATTAAAATCATTGATTTTAATGAGGAAGGCGTCGGCGTCGTGGCCGATCCCTGTCATCCGCCCTGAACCTTCACCGAGGCGATCCGTTGAGGCGCAACGCCGCGGAGTTCCCCCATGACCACATCCCCCAAGCGCCCGAGCCAGGCACAGGCCGAGGCCGCCGTCCGCACCCTCATCGAATGGGCCGGCGACGATCCCGACCGCGAGGGCCTGCTGGAGACCCCGGCCCGGGTGGCGCGGTCCTACAAGGAGCTGTTCGCCGGCTACGAGACCGACCCGAAGGACTACCTCGCCCGCACCTTCGAGGAGGTGGCGGGCTATGACGAACTGGTGATCCTCAAGGACATCCGCGTCGTCAGCTTCTGCGAGCACCACATGCTGCCGTTCTTAGGCATCGCCCATGTCGGCTACCTGCCCAGCGACCGGGTGGTGGGGATCTCCAAACTGGCCCGCGTGGTCCACGGCTTCGCACGCAGACTGCAGATCCAGGAAAAGCTCACCGCCGAGATCGCCGGCGCCATCCAGGATATCCTGGCGCCCAAGGGCGTCGGCGTGGTGATCGTGTCCGAACACAGCTGCATGACCATGCGCGGGGTCAATACGCCAGGCTCACGGCTCACCACCAGCCACCTGCTCGGGGAAGTGCGCGACGATCCCCGGACCCGGCAGGAATTCTTCGATCTCGTCCGCGGCTAACCTCGGAATGCATCCAAAGTGGAGGTTCAGCAGTTGAGCGTGTCGGCTTTCGTCGCAACGTCGGTGGGGCCGCAACCTTGAAATGGAGAACCCGATGCGCACGACCCTGATCGTCTCAGCCGCTGTCGCCAGCCTCGCCTTGGCGGCCTGTTCGCAGAAGACCGAGAACCACGCGGCTGAAGCCGCCGACCAAGCCGGAGCCGCGGCCGCTTCCGCCGTCGACGACACCGCCGCCAACGCCAATGCCGCAGCCGCCAACACCGCTGTCGCGGTGGACAACGCCGCCGCCAATACCGAGGCTGCCGCCGGAACGGCGGCTCGCAAGGCCGACGCCGCCGCTGACGCGGCCGCCAAGACCCACTAGGCTTCGAGATCGGCCCCCGACCCGGTCGCGTCGGGGGCCGGCTCCACTCTAGTTGAGCGTCTTCTTCAGCGCGCTGATGGTGTCGTGATCGGCCTTGATGTCGGCGAACGCGCGGCTCACCAATTCACGCACGGTGGCGGGCAGATCATCCTCGGCCAGCGCCTTCTCGAACTTCGCCTTGATGAAGTCCTCTCCGCGCTCGACCTCGTTGATGATCGCCTTTTCGTCGTGGCCAAGCACGGCGGCCTTCAGATCGACGAACATATTGTGGGCCTTGCCCAGGATGGACTGGTCGTCCTCCGGCTCCCCACCAAAGGTGCGGACTTCCTGTTGCAGGTCACCGGTGATCTTCATGCGCTTCAACGAGCGCTCGCTGAACATGCTCTTGTACTGGGTGTCCTCGGAACTCTGCGCGGCCTCCTTATAGCCCCGGGCGCTGTCGAGGGTGGTTTCGATCAGGCTGTTCAGGACCTTCACGGCGTGTTCGGCGTGGGTGCTCATGGTGATCTCCTTGGGGGGTGACGGAGGCAAAACATTCGCCGGCCGCAGGAGTTCCTCGCAGAGGCTTCGACTATGGCGGCGTGAGTTCGTCGAGGTCCCGTAACAGGCCCGCCGCCCCGCTCGCGTCCCGCGCCTTACCGAGCGCCTGGAAGAAATTCCACATCTCCAGCTTATGGTAGAGGCGGTAGATCACCAGGGTCTCCGCCAGGTGCGGTCGCTCGATAGCGCCGTAACCCTCGAGCAGCGGCGCACGGCTGGCCGGATCATCGTGAGCGCTGAAGTCGAGTGCCTTGGCTAGATCATAGAGCGGATCGCCGGCCATGGCGTTCTCGAAGTCCAGCAGGCCCGACACCCGCCATTCGCCGTCTGGCGACTGGTCGGCCAGCAGATTGCCGGGGTGATAATCGTAGTGGCAGAGCACCGGGGCATGGCAGGCGTCCATCAGGTCGCCGCTCTCCCCCACCAGCCGTTCCATCCGCGCCGCCAGGGCCGCGTCCCCGCCATGGGCGCGGAAGTCGCGGAACTTGGCTTGGAAGCCCTTGGTCAGGTAGTCGCGGTTGGTGAGCTGGGCGTGGACCACGGTCTCGGCGTCAAGGATGTAGCCGAAGCGCGACATGGGGATGGTGTGGATGGTCCGCAGCAGCGCGCCCATCTGGCGATACAACCCTTCGGCCTCCGGCTTGCCGTTTCTCGACAAGAGCGTGCGACCCGGCAGCCGGGTGATCAGGGCGTAGACGTGGGGAAGCACCGCCAGGCTCTCGTCCACGGCCAGCCAGAGCGGCACGGGCGCGTCCAGCACCCTCCCGATCAGGCCGCCCACATAGGCCTCCTTGCGTGAGGCCCAGGCCGAGGCGGGCGGATAGGGTTTCAACACCAGGGTCTGGCCGGGGACATCGATCTCGAACACGTCCTTGCTGCCGCCGGCCAGACGGCGCACGGCCAGCGCCTGCAACGGCGCGTCCAGCCGGTCGAGGACGGCCTGGGCGGCGGCGAGGTCGAAGTCGATCGTCTCGCGGGGCGGTGGGGACGTGGGCTCGGCCATGGCCAAGTGTGGCCGACGAAGCGGCCATCCTACAACAGGCCGCGCGACTCAAGCGCCGGCCGCAGTTCCGCCGGGTCGGTGAAGTGGTGGGTGTCGATGCCGAAGGCCCGGGCGCTCTCGACGTTGGCCAGGCTGTCGTCGATGAAGAAGATGTCCTCCGGCGCCAGGCCGAACCGCTCGCAGGTGAGCGCGTAGATGCGCGGGTCGGGCTTGATCATCCCCTCGCGGGCCGAAACCACGACGTCAGCCAGGCGCCTGAAGGCCGGGCTCATGGCCATGGTGCCCTCAAAGGTCTCGTCCGACATGTTGGTGAGGCCGTATTGCGGGACGCCGGCTAAGTGCAGGGCCTCGATGGCGGCCTCGCTCTCGGGAATGGTCCCGGAGAACATGTCCCACCATCGGGTCTCCCAGGCCTCGATCTGCTCGCGGTATTCCGGGAACTGGGCGACCAGGGGCGCGCGGTTGTCGACGAAGCTGACGCCCAGGTCGTGGTTCACATGCCAGATCATCGTGCAGACCGACGACAGAAACCGGTCGCAAGCGACCGGCTCTGGAAAGATCTGAGCGTAGAGCGTGCGCGGATTCCAGCGCACGACAACATTACCAACATCCCAGATGACCGCTTTCGGCATCTGGGACCCGCAGCCTTAGCCTTGCTTGGCTTTGAAGCGCGGGTTGGTCTTGTTGATGATGTAGACGACGCCCTTGCGGCGCACGAGCTTGCAGTCGCGGTGACGCGTCTTGAGCGACTTGAGCGAGCTTCGAACCTTCATGACCGTATCTTCTTAAAGACCAGGCTTTCGCCCGGGGGTGTCTACAAGAGCCGGCGCATATACGAGGCGCCGGGTTTTGAGTCAACGGCGAGGCGCCCGATAACAGCGTCGGCTCGCCCTTGACGGGCTTGTGATTGAGATCAACGGCTCCGACCGATAGGTTGTCCCCATGGATCGTCGCGTCTTCCTTGTCTTGCTCCTGGCCGGCTGCGCCGACCCGTCCACCAATCTGGTGCCGGTGGTGACCCCCACGCCACCCCCGCCGACGCCTCAGGCTCCGACGCCGGTGGCGCCGCCGACCCAGTCGGGTGATCAGCCCTTCGACGAATGGGCCCGAGACTTCTATAGCCGCGCGGTGAAGGCGGGCCTGCCCGCGAGCCTGCTCGACCGCGAACTGGCGGGGCTGACCCCCGATCCGCGGGTCAATTCCCTCGACACGCGTCAGCCGGAATTCGCCAAGCCCTTCGGCGACTATATCAAGGGCGTGGTCAGCGAGGACCGGGTGGCCATCGCCGCCCGCCGCAAGCCCGCCGTCGCGTCGACCCTGACCGGCATCGAGGCCCGCTACGGCGTGCCCGGCGACATCCTGATGGCCATCTGGGCCATGGAGACCGGTTTCGGGGCCGTCATGGGGGACTTCGACGTCATCCGCTCGATGGCCACCCTGGCCGCCCAGGGACGCCGCCGGGCCTTCGCCGAGGACCAGCTTATGGCGGCTCTCAGAATTATCGGCTCGGGCGAGTTCCCCCGCAGCCAGCTGCGCGGCTCCTGGGCCGGCGCCATGGGACAGACCCAGTTCATTCCCACCAGCTTCCTCGCCACCGCCGTGGACGGCGACGGGGATGGCCGGCGCGACGTCTGGGGCTCCAGCGCCGATGCGCTGACCTCGGCCGCCAACCTGCTCTCCAAGGGCGGCTGGCAGCGGGGCCAGGGCTGGGCCCGCGAGGTCACCCTGCCCGACGGTTTCGACTACAGCCTGACAGAGGGCCCGCGCGAAGTTCCCGACTGGTGGGCCCAGAAGGGCGTGCGTCGCACCGACGGCCTGCCCTGGAACACGGCCGACCAAGGCGCCAAGGCCATGCTGATCGCGCCGACCGGCGCGCAGGGTCCTGCCTTCCTGCTGTTCCCGAACCACTTCGTGATCCGCAAGTACAACAACGCCACCACCTATGCGCTCGGCGTCGGCATGCTGGCTGACCGGTTTGGCGGCATGGGCGGGGTGATCAAGCCCTGGCCCTATGAGAGCGCGCTCTCCATCGGCGACCGCATCGTCACCCAGCGGGCCCTGGCCCAACTCGGCTTCGACCCCGGCCCGCCGGACGGGGTGGTGGGGGTCAATACCCGCAACGCCCTCCGCAACTGGCAGAAATCGCGAGGCGTCACCGCCGACGGCTACCTGTCCCTGGACATGGTCCGCCGCCTGAAAACCGAAGCCAACATCCTCTAACTGGGGAGATCAGAGCGACCCCTCGTCGCTCTTCTCCAGGGTCGCCATGGCCGAATCGGCCTGGGTCGCCGGCTTGGGGTCGGCGTTGGCGAGCTGCTGGTTCTTGAAGGCGTAGACCAGCATGGCCAGCATCATGACCATGTTGAGGATAAAGGGCGCGGCGTGGATGCGCTGGTAGAGCAGCACGAACAGCGGCGCCAGGACCACGTTCACCCCGTTGACCGCCGCGATGGCGCCCGCCGCCCGGGCCTGTTCATGCATGCCCACCGCCAGGGATGACCCTGCGGTGAAACCGGGCCGCGCCAAGCCAAAGCCGAGGCTTGAGATCGCGTAGCCCGCCACCACGGCGGCGTAGCTTGGCTGGAACGCGACGATCAGATTGCCGAGCGCCGCCACCGCCACGCCCCAGCGCAGAAGTTGGCGAGGCGTCATCTCGAACATGCGGATGATACCCCACTGGGAGAGCAGGCCCGCCATGGCGCCGAACATCATGGCGATGGCGATGAAGCCCTGGGCCTCCGTCGGCGACTTGCCCAGCTTGTCGATGATCAGGAAGCCCAGGGTCTGGCCCTGGGCGGTCTGGCAGACCGCGACGATGAAGCCGTAGATCAGGAAAGGCTTCATGCGCGGATCGCGCCACATCGGCGTCTCCTTGCCCTTGGCGTCGGCCTTGGCGTCCATGGTCGGCGCCATCTTCACCGGCTGAGCCGGCATGTGCTGGCTCTCCGGCAGCATCTTCCAGACCACCACCAGCATCGTGAGTGCGATCAGGGAGAAGGCCATCATGGGGCCGGCCAGGCCAATGCCGAGGAAGGGCAGGATGAAGAGCGGCGCGAGGAAGGGGCCGATGACCGTGCCCAGGCCAAAGGCGCCGGCCAGGCTGGACATGGCGGTCGTGCGCTGGGCTTCCGGGGTGTGCTCAGCCACGTAGGCCTGGGTGGCCGGGTTCGACGCCGCGCCGAACAGGCCAAAGAGCGCGCGCGCGAACAGGAAGAAGACGAAGATCACCATGGGCGCGGCCAGCTTGTGCAACCCGGCCGCCACCACCACGGCGCAGGCGGCCATGGAGACCGCAAAGCCGGTCAATCCCACCAGCATCAGCGGCTTGCGGCCATGCCGATCGGAAGCGCGCGCCCAAAAGGGGGACGATCCCGCCCACAGCAGGGCCGAGAGCGAGAAGACCCCGGCCACCAGAAAGTCGGGAATGCCGATGGAGCGCCCGATCGCCGGCAGCACCGAGATCATCCCGGTATTGCCCATGGCGGTCACCAGGGAGACGCCGAAGATGATCGCGAACGATGACTTGGGCAGGCTCACGGGAACGGGCGCTGATTTGGGCATGGATCGGCTGTTACGCCGCGCCGCTGGAGCGCGAAACCCCCTAAATCCTCACCGAGCATTAAGCATTAACGGGGATGCTCCGGGCAATTCGACCAGGACCCGTCTCGCATGTTTCAGATCATCGGCGTTGTGCTGCTCTTTGCCACGGTGTTCGGCAGCTACCTGTGGTCTGGCGGCAACATGGCCGTCATCATGCACGCCCTCCCCCACGAGATGCTGGCCATCGGCGGTGCGGGAATCGCCGCCTTCCTGGTCTCCAACTCGATGACGGTGGTGAAGGGGACGGGTGGCGGTCTGGCCAAGGTGTTCGCCGGCCCCAAGTGGAAGGCGTCGGACTACCGCGATCTGCTGTCCCTGCTGTTCCTGCTCACCAAGACGATGAAGTCCAAGGGGGTCATCGCCCTGGAAAGTCACATCGAGAACCCCAAGGACTCCTCGATTTTCTCGCGCTTCCCGAAGGTGACCAAGGACCACTTCGCCGTCGACTTCATCTGCGACACCCTGCGGATGATGACCATGAACCTCGAGGACCCGCACCAGGTCGAGGACGCCATGGAAAAGCAGCTCGAGAAGCACCATCACGAGGCCCTGGCGCCGGCCGGCGCCCTTCAGAGCCTGGCGGACGCCCTGCCCGCGCTGGGCATCGTGGCCGCCGTGCTGGGGGTCATCAAGACCATGGGCTCCATCACCGAGCCTCCGGAGGTCCTGGGCACCATGATCGGCGGCGCCCTGGTGGGCACCTTCCTCGGCGTGTTCCTGGCCTATGGGTTGGTGGGGCCTTTCGCGGCCCGCCTGAAGGAGATCCTCGAGGAAGAAGGCTCGTACTACCGCATCATCCAGTCGGTGCTGGTGGCCCACCTGCACGGCAACGCCGCCCAGATCTCGGTGGAAATCGGCCGCGGCAGCGTCCCCTCCGGCGCCCAGCCCAGCTTCCTCGAACTGGAAGAAGCGCTCTCGGCGATCCCGAACGAAGCCTAGAGCCCTTTCCGATCTGACCGCGTCAGTCAGATCGGATCAAAAAGGGCTATAATTCAAAAAGTTAGAGCATTTTTCGATCCGATAGCCGTTTCACACCTATCGGAAATGCTCTAGCGCCGCTCGGCGAGGAGCGGGCTCACCCGGTTCACGTGACCCATCTTGCGGCCCGGTTTGGCGTCGCGCTTGCCGTAGAGATGCAGCCGGGTCTCCGGCTCGCCGGCCAGCTTGGCCCAGGCGTCCACCTCGTCCCCCAGAAGATTCAGCATTTCCACCCGGGCGATGGCCGCGGTGGGGCCGAGGGGCCAGCCGGCGATGGCGCGGATGTGCTGTTCGAACTGATCCACCTCGCAGCCGTCCATGGTCCAGTGGCCGGTGTTGTGAACGCGCGGCGCGATCTCGTTGACCAGCAGCCGGCCGTCGGCAAGCTCAAAGAGTTCGATCCCGATGACCCCAACATAGTCCAGACCGGTCAGCACCTGGGCGGCGATCCGCTCGGCCTGTTGCGCGAGCGACGGACTGACGGCGGCAGGCGCCACGGACCGGCGCAGGACGCCGTTCTCGTGATGGTTCTCCGCCATGGGATAGACCGCCAGTTCGCCGTCGCGGCCACGGGCGGCGATCACCGACAGTTCGCGCACGAAGTCGGCGGGGGCCTCCAGAATCACCGGCTTGCCGCCGAGGGATTCAAAGACGGCGCCGGCCTCGGAGGCATGCTCGACCCAGCGCTGGCCCTTGCCGTCATAGCCTTCACGGCGGGTCTTCATCAGGGCCGGGGCGCCGATCTGGGCTATGGCGGCCGTGGCGCCCTGCGGCGTGTCGGCGGCGGCGAAGGCGACGGTGGGCACGCCGATGGCGTTGAGAAAGGTCTTCTCCTCCACACGGTCCTGGGCGATGGCCAAGGCGCGCGCGTTGGGCGCCACCTCGACGGCCTGGGCCGTCAGGTGGGCCACGGCTGAGGCCGGCACGTTCTCGAATTCGAAGGTCACCAGGCTGGCCACGGCGGCCAAGGCCTCCAGAGCGCGGGGATCGTCATAGGCGCCACGCACGATGTGAGCCGCGACCCGGCCGGCCGGTGCGTCGGGGGCGGGTTCGAGGATCGCCACATCAAAGCCCAGACGCGAGGCGGCCTGCGCCAGCATCCGGCCCAGTTGTCCCCCGCCGAGGATTCCGATTGTTTCGCCCGGAGCCAGGGGGAGGATGGCCATGAAAGCTTAGTCCTCGACGGTTTCGGAAACGGCCTGGCTGTGTCGGGCCCGGTGGTCGGCCAGGCGCTTGGCCAGGGCCGGATCGGACAGGGCCAGGATTTGGGCGGCCATCAGGCCCGCGTTCTTCGCGCCGGCCTCGCCAATGGCCATCGTCCCCACGGCGATGCCGGCCGGCATCTGGACGATGGAGAGCAGGCTATCGAGGCCGCTCAGCGCCTTGGACTGCACCGGCACGCCCAACACCGGCAGTTCGGTCATCGAGGCGGTCATGCCCGGCAGGTGCGCCGCGCCGCCGGCCCCGGCGATGATCACCTTGAACCCCGCGCTCTTGGCGCCCTTGGCGAAGGCGTACATGCGGTCGGGCGTGCGGTGGGCGGAGATCACCTTGGCTTCGTAGGCGACGCCCAACGCATCGAGACTTTCGGCCGCGCCCTTGAGCGTCGGCCAGTCGGAACGGCTGCCCATGATGATGGCGACGGGCGCTGACGTGGCGCTCATTGAACATAGGCCCCTGCGACGAGAAGGCGCGGAGTATAGGCGCCGCCTTTGCGCCCGCAACCAAGGACGTTTAGGATTCTTAACGCTGACCAGACCTCGACGATTCGCGTTCTCTGAAAGTCCGTTGAAAACCACATGAAGATCACGGGCGCCCGCAACGAACCGTTCTCGGCCATACGAAAGCGCGCCTTGGCCCAGGCCGGGGCGCATTTCACGGCGGGAACCGCCGCACCGGCGGACAAGACCGCGTTTCTGGGCCTCAGCGAGACCGATCTGACGCCGGCCGTCCAAAACGCCGTGAAGACCCTGCTGACCGAAATCGACGATCTGCGGGGCGAGGTGTCGCGCCTGAAGGCCAAACTGGCCGAGGCTGAGACCCTGGCCGACCGCGACCCTTTGACGCCCCTGCTGAACCGCCGGGCCTTCGTGCGCGAACTCGGCCGCATCCGCACCTTCGCCCAACGCTATGGGTCTCCGGCCAGCGTGGTCTATTTCGACCTGGACGGCTTCAAGAGCGTCAATGACCGCTTCGGCCATGCCGCCGGCGACGCCGCCCTGCGCGCCGTGGCCGAACGGCTGGCCGCCAATGTCCGCGAAAGTGACATCATCGGCCGCATGGGGGGCGACGAATTCGGGGTGATCCTGGTGCAGGCCGACGAGATCACGGCCCAGGCCAAGGCCGAATCACTGGCCCAGGCCATCGAAGCCTCGCCTATCGAGTTCGGCGACTGGTCGGCCCCGCTGCACATCTCCTTCGGGGTCCGCGAGATCAGCCCGGATATCGAGCCAGAGACCCTATTGGCCGAGGCCGACGCGGCCATGTTCGCCGCCAAGCGCGCCCGCACCGCACCGCCCCCGATCGCCACCGGCGACAGGACCGGCGAAGCGACCGGCTAGGCGATGATATCCGGGGTCAGTTGATCCCGCAGCCGCTCGATCTCGTCCTTCAGCAGCAGCTTCTTCCGCTTCAGCCGGCTGATCACCATCATGTCGGGCAGGGGTGAAAGCATCAGAGCCTGGATGGCGGCGTCCAGGTCGGAGTGGTCGAGACTGACCAGGGCCAGGCGAGCGCGGACGCCCTCCTCCTCCGGGTCTTCACCGTCATGATCGTTCATACGCACGCCCCACCCATCGCGGGTGATGATGCGCATCGGCGCGGCTCACGTCTAGCTTAACGCGCGCGCCAGAACGGCCAGGGCGTCGTCGGGCGCGGGCCGCCCCCACGCGGCCGAGGCGGCCTGCAAGGAGGCCAGGGCTCCGCGCCCGCCGCTGGCGCCGCCCGCAAGACCCTCCAGGGTCTCCATCAGCACCCGCTCGGCCCGCAGCTCGGCGGCCTTGACGTCCTCCCGCAGGCCTTCGCGCGCGCCATCGTCCACGGGGGGAATCGCCGCCTTCAAGGTGCGGCGCACGTCCCGGATGGGAACCAGAACCTTGGCGTCCCAGGCCTTGGCTGCGGCCACGCCCTGGGCCAGCGCCTGGGCGTCCGGTCCCTCGGCCCAGACCGCCCAAAGCAGGAAGGAGGTGTTCTGGCCGTGCGCGTCCTGCAGGGCCAGCGTCGCCTCGGGCACGCCGACCTGGCCATAGGCCTCGAGGGTCCAATCCCAGAGCGACATCACACCTCTCCTGACAGCGGGCCGACATCCTGGCCCCAACGTTTCACCGGCCGCCACGAGAGCCCGAACAGGTCCAGCGCCCGGCCGACCGACTGGTCGACCATCTCCTCCAGCCCGGCCGGCTTGGCATAGAAGGCCGGCAGCGGCGGGGCGATCACCGCCCCCATCTCCGCCAACTTCACCATGGTCCGCAGGTGACCCAGGTGCAGGGGCGTCTCACGAACCATCAGCACCAGGGGACGGCGCTCCTTCAGCGTCACGTCGGCCGCGCGGGTGAGCAGGGAGGACGTCACCCCGGTGGCCACCTCGCTCATGGTGCGCACCGAGCAAGGGGCGACGATCATGCCAAGGGTCGGGAAGGAGCCCGATGCGATCGAGGCGCCTACATCTCCGACCTTGTGCGCCACATCGGCCCGGGTCTGGACATCGGCGACCGTGAGGTCGGTCTCCTGGGCGATGGTCAGCGCCGCGGCTCGGCTGAGGATCAGGTGGCTCTCGACGTCCAGCTCACGGCAAGCGTCCAGCACTCTCAGGCCATAGGTGACGCCGCTGGCTCCGGAGATGCCCACCACGAGGCGTGGACGGTCAGTTTTTGTCATGCCGTTGGGTCCTCGCGCCTGATTTCAAGGCGCCTGTTCCATCCGCTCACGTGCAAACATATGTGATCTGACAGACCAGACCAGCGGGTGTTCAGTGGTGGCATCGTTCCAACACAAGGAGACGACCCGTCATGGCCGTTGAAGCCCGCATCCGTGAACTTGGATCCCGCCACCACTCTCTCGATCAGGCGATCCAGGACGAGCTTAACCGACCAGCATCAGACGAGGCCCGCCTCAAGGAACTCAAGCGCAAGAAGCTCAAGCTGAAGGAAGAGATGGAGGCGCTCCGCGCCCAGCCTCACTAGAGGCTAAGAGCTCCAGCGCCCGCTGGAGGGGACGTTCCTGGGCGGGCGCTCGCGTCAGGCCCAGGGCTCGGTCTTGATTCAGTCTTCGGCGTCGTCTTCGTCGTAGCCCGCGTCATCGGCGGCGTCTTCGACCTGCGCTGACCCCGTGACGGAGGCCGGCTCCAGGGTCGCGCCGTCCGGCTCGACGATCCCGCGCTTGGCGTCATCCTTGGCCTTCTTGTCGGCCGCCTTGCGAACGACCGCGTCCAGCTCGAGCTGAGTCGAGAGGCCGAGCGTCACCGGGTCCACCGGCTTGATGTTGGCGGCGTTCCAGTGCTGGCGATTACGCACCTGGTCGATGGTGGCCTTCGTCGTGCCCAGCAGACGCGCGATCTGGCTGTCGGCCACTTCAGGGTGATTGCGGATGAACCAGGCGATGGCGTCGGGACGATCCTGGCGGCGCGACACCGGGGTGTAGCGGGGGGCCTTCTTCACCGGCTTCAGCAGTTCGGCGTGGCGGCTTTTCTGGGCGACCATGCGGTACTTGTCGCTCGCCTGGGCGGCGTCGAGTTGTTCACGGGACAGCTGGCCGTTGGCGATCGGGTCGGCGCCGCGGATGTCGCGCGCCACTTCGCCGTCGGCGATACCCTTCACTTCCAGGGGATGAAGGCCGCAGAAGTCGGCGATCTGTTCGAAGGTGAGCGAGGTGTTGTCGACCAGCCAGACGGCGGTCGCCTTCGGCATCAGAATGTCGGTCATGACGGACTCCGAAAATGACGGCGCCCGGCCTTTCGGCCGGGCGGTGCATAAGTAGCAGAGCGTCATATAGGCGTGTTCCGCTGCCAAGAAAACGACAATCGCGAGCTTGGGCCTAGCCTGAGTTCCTTTTGAATCAGGACCTTCGAGCCTTCGGGTGGCGACGCGCCGAACCTGCCCCGCGCGAGGCGCATTCCGGCGCCCCGCGCGACACCGCACGCCGACGCTACAGCCTATGGATGCATATACTCATTCTGAGGTGGTCTTCGGTCAGAATGCCTGGTTTTTGTCGCGGCCGCCGAGCTTTCTGGGTCCGGGAGGTTTTTTCGCGCCGGGGTCCCGCCAGAGAGCAACCGGCCGCGCCTGTCAGGCGAACCGCGAACGGTCCGGCTCCAGTATTTCTCCCAATAAAACAAATACCTGAGGCGCGGCGAAAGACAGGCTCGCCCACAGAACGCCGGAAACGGCGTGGGGGTGTTAAGTTGTATTAACTATGAAAAACCCAAATCGGGTCGAAAAAGTACAGTTTCCGAAAGAATTTGATCCGATAAACAAATCTCGCATGAGACGATCTGTCGCAAACCCAAACAACGAGGCGCCGCGTCGCAATTGCCCCCCGGGCGCGCCGAAGACAACCTATGAACGTCATCCGCAAACTGCTTTTGCAGCACCGAGCCGAAGTCCACGCTCAGATGATCGCCGCCCGCGCCAAGGCCGCAGAGCCCTTCGAGGCGGAGCTGCGCGCGGTCAATATCGCGCTTGCGGCCCTCGATGGGGCGCCTCTGATCGAGGAAGAGCCCGAGCAGCCGTCGCCTGATCCCAAGCCCGAGGCGGCACGCAAGAGCCGACTGAGCCGCGGCCGCATCAAGCGCAGCCTGGAGGACATGATCCTGGCGTCTCTGCGCGCCCACGACGAGGGCGCCGACACCGGCACGATCCTGGAATCCCTTGAACGCCGATGGAACCGCAGCTTCCAGGAGTCGCGGGTGGTCGAGGAACTACGCCGGCTTGCCGCCGCCCGGACCGTGGTCCTGGAACGGGGGCATTGGCGGATGAGGGAACTGCCCGCCGCCTGGACGGGCGAAACCTCCGCCCAGCACGTCGCCGCCTAGTCCAGCGGCTTGCGACCGACGATGCGCAGGCCGTAGCCGCCGGAGCCCGGCAGCACGGTGGCGGAGTTGGATAGCAGGGTCATGTCGCGCACGCCGAGATCCAGCAGGATCTGGGCGCCGACCCCGTAGTCGCGCAGCACATTGGCGCCGTGATCGGTTCCGGGCTCGGCGCCGTAACGCTCCGACAGCCAGGCGGGGTTGGAGTCGCGGATGAACACCGCCACCCCCGCCCCCTCATAGGCAGCGATGGCCTGCAGGGCGCGCGGCACGTAGTCCCGGCGCGCCTCTGTATGGCCCAGCATGTCGGCGGCCATATCGACCCGGTGCATGCGCACCAGGGTCGGTTTGTCGGGGTCGATCTTTCCCTTGGTCAGGACCACATGTTCGGTGGCGTCGAGGATGTTGCGATAGATCACCATCCGGAAGCGGCCGCCGTACGCGGACTCGAACGGCGTCTCCAGCACCCGCTCCACCTGCCGTTCCGTGCGGCGACGATAGGCGATCAGGTCGGCGATGGTGCCGATCTTCAGGCCGTGCAGTTGCGCAAAGCCCACCAGGTCGGGCAGGCGGGCCATCGACCCATCATCCTTCATGATCTCGCAGATCACGCCGGCGGGGTTGAGACCCGCCATCCGGGAGATGTCCACCGCGGCCTCGGTGTGGCCGGCGCGGACCAGGACGCCGCCGTCACGGGCCACCAGCGGGAAGACGTGGCCCGGCGACACGATGTCGTCCATGCCCTTGGTCGGGTCGATGGCCACGGCCACGGTGTGGGCGCGGTCGTGGGCCGAGATGCCGGTGGTGACACCTTCGGCCGCCTCGATTGAGACGGTGAAGGCCGTCCCCATACCCTCACGGTTTTCCGCCGCCATGGGCGGCAGGCGCAGCTGGCGCGCGCGATCACTCGTGATCGACAGGCAGATCAGGCCGCGCGCGTGCTTGGCCATGAAGTTGATCTGGTCGGGCGTTGCGAACTGGGCCGGGATGATGACATCGCCCTCGTTCTCGCGGTCCTCGGCATCCACCAGGATGTAAGGGCGACCGTTGCGGGCGTCCTCGATGATGTCCTCGATCGGCGAGATCGCGGATTCATGGGCCTCTTCACTGCCGCCACCACCGCCATCGGAGGCGGAGGACGAGGAACCGGGCTGGACAAGATAGGGGCGCTTCATCGGGCGGCTTTCAGCAAGGCGAATTCCAGGACCTGTTCTCCCACCGTGGTGAGTTGCCAGGCGTCCTTCGGGTCCACACAGGCCCCTTCGGCGTCGAAGGAACCGGAATTGGCGTTCAGGGCCGCACCGAACGGCGTCGGCCAGCCCCTCAAGGCATGTATGATCGATCGCAGCGTGGTCAATGTCGTGCCGGCGGCCTGCCAGCCCTCGGCGGTGATGACGCAGCCCACGGCGCGGCCGGTGAAGTAGGGGCGCGCGTCATCGCGCAGGCCCTCCAGGGTGTCCAGCGCGTTCTTCACCACCCCCGAGATCGAGCCGTGATAACCGGGAGAGGCGACGATCACGCCGTCAGCCTCACGCACCGCGTCGGTCAGGACTTTTTGCTCAGGTGTCGGGCCACCCGGCTGGGGATTGTAGATCGGCAGGCCGGCAAGGAACTCGCCCCCCAGCAGGCGCGTCTCGCCCCCGCCCGCCTCGACCGCCGCCAGCGCCACCTTGAGCGCTTTCTCGGTCGAGGAGTTGGAGCGGATGGTGCCGCCGATCCCGACGATCAGCGGCTTTCGCGCCAGAGAACCCATGCCTACTCCTCAAACACCTTTTTCAGCTCGGTCTTGAGGATCTTGCCATTGGCGTTCCGAGGCAGGGTTTCGGGCCAGAACACGACCTTCACCGGGACCTTGAACCCCGCCAGCCGCTCGCGCACCCAGGCCCGCAGTTCGGCTTCGGTCGCCGTCCCCCCGGGTTTCAGATGCACGATGGCCGCCGGTTCCTCACCGAGCGTCTTGTGCGGAACGCCGACAAGAGCCGCGTCCATCACGTCGGAATGGTCATACAAAACATTTTCGACTTCGACACAGTAGATGTTTTCGCCGCCGCGAATGAGCATGTCCTTGGCGCGGTCGATGATGAACAGGAAACCTTCCTCGTCAATTCGCGCCAGGTCGCCGGTGCGCAGCCAACCGTCGACGAAGGTTTCGGCCGTGGCCTCCGGCTTGTTCCAGTAGAGTTTCACCACCTGCGGCCCCTTGACCCAGAGCTCGCCCACCGCGCCTTCCGGCAAGATGGTGAGACCGTCGGCGGGGTCGCGGATCTGCATCTCGCCCACCGGAGCGGCGGGCCCGGCGCTGTCGGGGCGAACCGAATAGTCCTTGCCCAGGTGGCTGGTGAAGGTGGCCGTCGTCTCCGTCATGCCCCAGCCATTGCCGGGCTGAGAGGCCGGGAACACCTCGACGATCTTGCGCACGAGCTCCGGCGCCGAGGGGGCGCCGCCATAGGAGACCGCCACCAGGGACGACAGGTCGTACTTGGCCCGCGCCGGGTGCTCGATCAGTTGCCAGGCGATGGTGGGGACGCCGCCCGTGGAGCTGACCTTCTCGGCCTCGATCAGCTTCATGGCCGCCTCGGGCTCCCAGCGGCGCATCATCACGATCTTGCCCCCGGCGTTCATGCTGGGGCTCATGTTCGCCGACAGGCCCGTGGCGTGGAACATCGGCACCACCAGCAAGGACACCCGCTGGGGCAGCTTGTGCGGATCGCTTTCCGGCAGCGGATCGCCCGCCCGCAGGAAGTTGCGCGTGGCCGAGATGCCGCTGGCCATGATGTTCGACGTCATGTTGCGGTGGGTGCCCAGGGCCCCCTTAGGCTTGCCGGTCGTCCCGGAGGTGTAGAGGATGGTGGCGTCGTCCTCGGGTTCGATCGTCACGTCGGGCAGGGGTCGGTCGGTCAGCCTGACCCAGTCGTTGGGCTTGCCGATCACGTCCTCCAGGCGGCTGACCTTGGCGCGACCGGGGGCCTCCGACAGCCTGGAGACATAGACACGCTCCAGATCGGGCAGGTTCTCGAGATGGCCGGCCAGACGCTCCAGCCGCTCGTCGTCGACGAAGGCCACCCTGGTCCCGGAATCGGCCAGGCCATATTCGAGTTCGGCCCCCGTCCACCAGGCGTTCAACGGAGTGACGATGGCGCCCAGCAGGATCCCGGCCCAGAAGGTCACCGGCCATTCGGGCAGGTTGCGCATGATGACCGCGACCCGGTCGCCCTTCTTCACGCCGTCGGCGGCCAACCGGTGAGCGAGGGTGATCGTCGCCCGCGCATAGGCCTCATAGGTCACCCGTTCGTCCTCGTTGATCAGGAACTCGCGCTCGCCGAACGTTCTCCCGCTGAGGAAGACATCGCGCAGGGTCGGCGGCGCATTCTTCCAGGTGCGGGTGCGCACGCCCCGGATGACCTTTTCTTCCATCTCGAACCGCTGCCCCGGCGCCGTCAGCTGGGCATGGGCCTGGTCGATGGACATCACGGGCCAGGCGGGGGCGTCGGTCATGGAAATCCTCGGGGTCTTCGAAATGGGGAGGGTTTGAAATGTCTGGATGTGCGAAGGGCGGTCCCCGCTAAGGAACCGCCCCCACAGTGTCGCGCCTTTCCGAAACCGGAAAGGGCCTCGATCGGCTTTAGGCCTTCTCGGCTTCCTTGGCGCCGCGGAGCGCCTCGTAACCCTTTTTCAGGTCGGCCAGTTGGTCGGCGTACTTTTCCTGGGCGTCCTCGCGGAGGCGCGGGATGTGGTACTTCGGGAACAGGTCGTTGTCGGGCGTGTAGTCCTTCAGGACCTGCTTGGCCAAGGTCACCTTGTGGACCTCGGTGGGGCCGTCCGCGATGCCCATCACCAGCGAGCTGGTGACCATGTGCATGAAGGGCATTTCGTTGGAGACGCCGAGCGCGCCGTGCAGGTGGGCGGCCTTGGTGGCGATGTCGTTATAGACCTTGGGCATCAGGACCTTGATGGCCGCGATGTCCTTGCGCACCAGGTTGTAGTCCTTGTGCTTGTCGATCAGCCAGGCGGTCCGCAGCACCAGCAGGCGGAAGCTTTCCAGAGCGATCCAGCTGTCGGCGATGTCGGCCTGCACCATCTGCAGATCGGCCAGCTTGCCGTCACGGGTGTTCCGCGAGGCGGCGCGTTGGCACATCAGATCCAGGGCGTGCTTGCAGGACCCCACCGTGCGCATGGCGTGGTGAACCCGGCCGCCGCCCAGGCGGACCTGGGCGATGACGAAGGCCGCGCCACGCTCGCCCAGCAGAGCGTCATAGGGGACGCGCACGTTGGTGTAGCGGACATAGCCCTCGGTGCCGCCGCCGATCTCGCCGCCACCGCCGACGCCGACATTACGGATGATCTCGACGCCGGGGGTGTCGGTGGGCACCAGGAAGATCGAGGTGCGGCGATACGGGTCCTTCGCGTCGGGATCGGTGACCGCGTAGAGCACCAGAACCTTGGAGAAGCGGGCGTTGGTGGAGAACCACTTCTCGCCGTTGATCACCCATTCATTGCCGTCCAGGACCGCGCGGGTCTTGAAGGTCAACGGGTCGGAACCGCCGGTCGGCTCGGACATCGAGAAGGCCGAACGGATGTCGCCGTTCAGGAGCGGCCAGAGATACTGCTCCTTCTGCTTGTCGGTGCCGTAGTGGGCGATGATCTCGGCGTTGCCGGTATCGGGCGCCTGGCAGCCGAAGACCGTAGGCGCCAAGCCGTTGCGGCCGAGCTTCTCGTTCATCAGGCCCAGCTTCAACTGGCCGAAGCCCTGGCCGCCCAGTTCGGGGCCGAGGTGGCAGGCCCACAGGCCCTGGTCCTTCACCTTCTGCTGCAGCGGCTTGATGAACTTCTCGCGGCCGAGCGGGCCGTGAACGGCCATGCCCAGGTGGCTCAGAGGTTCGACCTCCTCGCGCATGAAGTCCTCAATCCAGTCCAGCTTCTTCTGGAACTCCGGGTCGGTTTCAAAATCCCAAGCCATCTATGGCCTCCCATGTCGCCGCTGAGTGCGGGCTGATTTTCCTAAATCCGGTATGGCGTAGAGCGACGCCAAACCAAAAATCCGCGACGCAACAGGCCCTTAGGCCTCCGGTCTGGTCGCCATTATCAAACGCCCGTTCGGCTTACGCAACGTCGCCTTTGCGTCAAACACACGAAATTCTTGGCGGCGCACTCCTGGCGGGCGCCGATCCATGGCGGGCTTCGGCGAACTTGATGTTGAAACCGGGGCGGCGCTGCGGGCACGGTGCGCCCGTACCCCGCATGAAGGAACGCCCCATGACCCGGCCCGAAAAACTCGGCTTCTCCAGCGAACGCCTCGGCAAGCTCGATGCGTTCCTTCAGGCCCGCTACATCGAACCGGGCCGCATCCCCTGCGCCCAGGTGCAGATCAGCCGGCGGGGCGAACTGGTTCACGAGACCTTGCTGGGCCAGGCCGACCGCGAGCGCAGCAAGGCCGTAGCCACCGACACCGTCTTCCGCATCTACTCCATGACCAAGCCGATCACGAGCGTCGCATTCATGATGTTGGTGGAAGAAGGCCTGGTGGCCCTGGACGACCCGGTCAGCCGCTTCATCCCCGAATGGAAGAACCTGGGGGTCTTCGCCGCCGGGATAACCCCGCAGTTCATGACCACGCCCCCTACCCGTCCCATGCAGATGGTGGACCTGTTGCGCCACACCTCGGGCCTGACCTACGGCTTCCAGAACCGCGGCAATGTGGACGCCGCCTACCGCAGACTGAAGATCGCCGACACCCATGGCGCCGACATGGATGGCTTCGTCGCCGAACTGGCCAAGCTGCCCCTGGAATTCTCGCCGGGCGCGGCCTGGAACTACTCGATCTCCACCGACGTGCTGGGCGTTCTGGTGGAGCGCATCTCAGGCATGCCGTTCCAGACGTTCCTGCAGACCCGCATCTTCGATCCGCTGAAGATGACCGACACCGGCTTCCACGTGCGTGAAGACCAGAAGCCGCGCTTCGCCGCCTGCTACAACGCCACCCCCGCCGGCGGCCTGACGCTACAGGACGACCCGGAGACCAGCCCCTATCTCACCGCGCCCAA
Source organism: Phenylobacterium sp. (assembly GCF_037968635.1). Classification (GTDB taxonomy): domain Bacteria; phylum Pseudomonadota; class Alphaproteobacteria; order Caulobacterales; family Caulobacteraceae; genus Phenylobacterium. Next base: position 15,765 of record NZ_JBBKVV010000106.1, on the reverse strand, counting down.
CTTCCACTCCGGCGGTGGCGGCCTGGTGTCGACGGCCAAGGACTACATGGCCTTCTGCCGGATGCTGGGGAACGGCGGTGTGCTGGACGGACAGCGGCTGATCGCGCCCAAGACCTTGAAGCTGATGGCGTCCAACCACCTGCCCGGCGGCCAGGACCTGACGGCCCTGTCGCGTTCGCTGTTCTCCGAGGCCACCAACGCCGGCGTCGGGTTTGGCCTGGGCTTCGCCGTCACCTTCGATCCGGTGCAGGCCATGCTGACCTCGAGCCCCGGCGAATACTACTGGGGCGGGGCGGCCTCGACGGCCTTCTGGATCGATCCGGTGGAGGACATCCAGGTGGTGGTCATGACCCAGGTGCTGCCATCCAGCGCCTATCCGATCCGCCGCGAGTTGCGGACCCTGGTCTACTCGGCCCTGGTTGAACCCTAAGCCTTCGAAGGCGCCAGCGGCTGGCCGGCCTCGGCCACCGCCTCGGCGGCCTCGCTCTCCTCCAGGCCGCCGGGAAGGCTCATGCCGGTGTCGGGCGCGTCGCCGTGCGGGGTGAACTTCATCAGGCGGGCGTTGCGCCACGGCCCCCAACGATACCAGGCCGCCGCCAGGATGCAGGAGGTGATGCTGCCGAGCGGGAAGCTCCACCAGATGGCGTCGGCGCCAATCACCGGCATCAGCAGCTTGGCGAACGGCACCCGGACGACCCACAGCGAGATGATCATGGCGAACAGCGGTGGCCAGACCGATCCAGTCGCCCGCACGATCCCCGACAGCACGAAGGACACCCCGAACGGGATGAAACCCCACAGCACATAGGCGTTGAGGTGCATGGCGATGGCGTGGGAGGGGCTGCCGACCGGCAGGAACAGATGCAGGATCACCGGCTCCACCAGATAGATCAGCACGACGGGAACGGCGCTGAACAGGGCGGCGTAGGCCGAGCCGATCAAGGCGATCCGGTCGACGCGGTCCATCCGCCCCGCACCCACGTTCTGCGCGGCCATGGAAGAGACCGCGGCCCCCAGCGCCATGGCTGGCATCTGCACATAGGTCCAGAGCTGGGTCGCCGCCCCGTAGGCCGCAGCCGTACTGGAGCCGTAGGTGTTGACCATGCTGATCATCAGCACCGCAGAGCCGGAGATCACCAGCATCTGGAAGGCCATGGGCATGCCCTTGACCACGATGGTCTTCAGGATCTCGAACTCGGGCTTAAGTAGCGTCCACTCATGGCGGCGCAGCACCAGGACCGAGTTGGTCCGATAGAGATAGACGAGCATGGCTGCCAGGGTCGCGGTCTGGCTGACCAGGGTGGCGGTCGCAGAGCCGGCGATCCCCATCTTCGGCGCCGGCCCGAAGCCGGTGATCAGCAGCGGGTTCAGGATCACGTCCAACCCCACCGCGAACAGCGAGAAATAGAAGGGCGTCCGGGAGTCGCCGGTGGCGCGCTGCGCCATCATGACGAAGGAGAAGAAGTACATGAACGGCATGGCCAGGAAGATCACCCGCAGATAGGTGATGGCGTCCTGGATGGCGTCGGCCGGCGTGCCCATGGCATGCAGGATCGCCGGCGTGAGCAGCCAGCCCCCCGCCCCGACAGAGATCGAAAGCACGATGAAGAAGGTCGTGGCGGTGCCGATCACCCGCTTGACCATCGCATTGTCGCCGGCCCCGATCGACTGACCGATCAGCAGGTTGGCCGCCATGCTGACGCCAAAAGCCGCCCCCAGCATCAGGAACAGCAGGATGTTGGCGTTGGAGGTGGCGGTGAGCGCCGCCTCGCCCAGGACATGGCTCACCCAGATTGCGTTGGCCGAGCCGTTCAGGGACTGCAGGATATTGGAGCCCATCACCGGCAGGGCGAAGACGATCAGGGTCTTTCCGATGGGGCCTGTGGTCAGGTCAGGACCGCCGCGCCCGCGGGGGCCGCCGGGCGGGAAGCCGGGCCGGGGACCGCCGGCAGGGGCCGCAACCGGCCCATCGTCTGAACTCGAAACCACAGCCATCCCCAAGGCGCGCCACGCGCCGCCCGCCTTCGACTGGTCCCCGAAAAATGCGGAGGCGCGGCGTGTTCCCCGAAAATGCGAGGGAGCGAGTTGAGCCGACTGTAGGCGCCCCATCCCGGCGCCTCAAGCACGGCCCTTGCGAAAAAGCGTCACGCGCCACACGATTTGAGCCGGACGCGATCTCCTGTTAGAGGCACGTCCTGCGGGAATTGACGTGGCAAGACCGCCGCCATCGCTTACGAAAGACTCCATGAAAATCCTTGTTACGGGCGGCGCCGGATTCATCGGGTCGGCGGTCGTGAGACGGGCCGTGGCGGACGGCCACGAGGTGGTCAACCTCGACGTCCTGGCCTACTCGGCCAATCTGGAGAATGTGGCCGAGGTCTCGGCCTCACCGCTCTATGCCTTCGAAGAGGCCGATATCTGCGACGCGCCTGCGGTGAAGGCGATCTTCGCCCGCCACCAGCCCGACGCGGTGATGCATCTGGCGGCCGAAAGCCATAACGACCGGGCCATCGATGGGCCGCTGGATTTCGTGCGCACCAACGTCATGGGCACGGCCGTCCTGCTGGAGGCCGCGCGCGCCTACTGGCTCAGCCTGGAACCGGACAGGAAGGCGGCCTTCCGCTTCCACCACGTCTCCACCGACGAGGTGTTCGGGGCTTTGGGCGAGAGCGGCGCCTTCACCGAAGAGACTCCCTACGACCCCAACTCGCCCTATTCGGCCAGCAAGGCTGGCGCCGACCATCTGGTGCGCGCCTGGAACCGCACCTTCGGCCTGCCGGTGGTGATCACCAACTGCGCCAACAACTACGGCCCCTTCCAGTTTCCCGAAAAGCTGATCCCCACGGTGGTGCTGCGCGCCATGGAGGGCAAGACGATCCCCGTCTATGGCGACGGCCGCCAGGTGCGCGACTGGCTGCACGTGGACGACCACGCCGACGCCTTGCTGACCGTGCTTCAGAAGGGCCGGCTGGGAGAGACCTATTGCGTGGGTGGCGATAGCAACCTGCGCAACATCGAGGTCATCAAGATCCTCTGCGCCCACCTGGACAGGCTGGCGCCGGCCAATGTCCCGCACGCCGAGCGGATCAGCTTTGTCGCCGACCGGCCCGGGCACGACTTCCGATACTCCATTGACGCCTCCAAGCTCGCCAATGAGCTGGGCTGGGCGCCTCGAACCGATCTCGCCGCTGGCCTGGAGGACACCGTGCGCTGGTACGTCGAGAACCGGGCCTGGTGGGAAGCCATCCGTGAGCGCGGCTTTGAGTCCGAGCGTCTGGGCCTCGCCACCGTATGACCACGACGATCCTGCAGTTCGGCGCCACCGGGCAATTGGCCCGGGAGATGCTGCTCCGCTCCAGCGGTGGGGTGACCATCAAGGCCCTTTCCCGCGCCGACGTTGACGTCACCGACGCCGACGCCGTGGCCCGGGCCATCGGCGAGACGCCCGACATCGACCTGGTGTTCAACGCCACGGCCTACGCCGCCGTCGACAAGGCCGAGAGCCAGGCCGATCTCGCCTATGCGGTGAACGCCAAGGGCCCGGAGGCCATGGCCAAGGCTTGCCAGGCGCGTGGCGTGCCCCTGATCCACATCTCCACCGACATGGTGTTCGACGGCGAGAAGGCCGGCGCCTATGTCGAAACCGACGCCACCAACCCGCTGCATGTCTATGGCGCCTCCAAGCTGGCCGGCGAGCAGGCGGTGCTGGAGTACTGCGACCGCGCCCTGGTGGCCCGCGTCTCGTGGCTGTTCTCCGCCTTCGGGCAGAACTTCCTGCAGATGATGCTCAAGCTCGCCGCCACCCAACCCCTGCTGAAGGTGGTGGACGATCAGCGCGCCTGTCCCACCGCCAGCGGCGACGTGGCGGGCTTCTCGCTCAGCCAGGCCCAGCGACTGTCGCGTCTGCCGGCCGGCGCCCCGGAGTGGGGCCTGCTGCACCTGGTCAATGGGGGGGTCGCCACACGCTTCGAGATGGCCCAGGCGATCTTTGAATTGGCCCGACCCGGCCAGACCTTGCCGGCCATGCAGCCGGTGCCCACCAGCGCCTTCCCGACTCCGGCGCGGCGGGCGTTGAATTGCGAACTGGACACGGTGAAGCTCCAGGGCGTCTTTGGTCTGACGCTGCGGCCGTGGCGCGAGGCGCTGGAGGACACCATCGAAGATCTGAACGCCGCCCCGGTGAACGCGTGAGACGCGGCATCATTCTGGCCGGAGGCTCCGGTACGCGCCTGCACCCGCTGACCCTGGCGGTCTCCAAGCAGCTGCTGCCGGTCTACGACAAGCCGATGATCTACTATCCGCTGTCGGTCCTGCTGTTGGCCGGCGTGCGCGAGATCCTGATCATCACCACGCCGGAGGACCAGATGGGCTTCCAGCGCCTGCTCGGCGACGGTTCCCAGCTCGGCGTGCGGTTTGAATACATCGTCCAGCCGACGCCGGGCGGCCTGGCCGAGGCCTATATCCTGGGCGAAGACTTCGTGGGCGGCGAGCCCAGCGTCATGATCCTCGGCGACAACATCTTCTTCGGCCAGAACTTCAGCCAGATGCTGCGCTCGGCCGACGCGCGCACCCAGGGCGCCACGGTGTTCGGCTACACGGTGCAGGATCCCGAACGCTATGGCGTCGTGGAGCTGGGCGCCGATGGCCGGGCCCTGGGCATCGAGGAGAAACCCACCCATCCGAAGTCCAACTATGCGGTGACCGGCCTCTACTTCTACGACGGCCGCGCCTCGACCTTCGCCAAGACCCTCGCCCGCTCGGCGCGCGGCGAGTTGGAGATCACCGCCCTGAACCAGATCTACCTCGAGGCCGGAGAATTGCACGTCGAGCTGCTCGGGCGGGGCTTCGCCTGGGAAGACGCCGGCACCCACGACAGTCTTATCCAGGCCGGTGAACTGATCCGAACCTTCGAGCAGAGGCAGGGCCTGCGGATCGGGTGCTTGGAGGAAATCGCGTTCCATCAGGGCTGGATCGACAGGGCCCAACTGCTCAAGCTCGCCGACCGGCTGGCCAAGAGCGAGTACGGCCAATACCTGCGCCAGCTTGCCGACCGGCCGCAGGGCTTCGACGATCCCGCCGAGTAGCCGACTCCTGACGCGGCGGTGGGCGACGCCCTCTCCGCCGACGGCGCTCCGAACGGCGAGGAAGTTCATCGCCGGCCCAGCGGCCGCAAGGGCTTGGCAGGGGCCGCGCCCGGCGCCAGCCTGACCGCCTGTCGGAAGGATGATCCCCATGCGCCGCCTGCTGTTCGCCCTGGCCCTGCTGCTGGTCGCCGGCCCCGCCGTGGCCGACGACGTGCCCCTGAACGCCCTGGTGGCCGAGTACGAGGCCTATGCCCTCGCCGATGATCCGATCACCGCGGGAGGTGAGGGCGACCGCGCGGCTCTGTCGCGTCTGCCTGACGTGACGCCCGCCGCCGACGCCGCGCGAACCAAGGCGCTGAGGGCCTTCCAGATGCGGCTTTCCGGCATCGACACCACCGGCCTGTCAGAGGAGGCGACCCTGAACCGCGCCTTCCTGGCCTGGACGCTGGATCGTCAACTCCACAGCCTGGCCTTCGACGAGGCCCGCATGCCGTTCAATTCCGACGGTGGGTTCCACCAGACCCTTGGCTACTTGGCCGCCACCACCCCGATCCGGTCGAGCGCCGACGCCCGGGCCTGGCTCGACCGGCTGAACGCCATCCCGGCCTACTACGCCGCCAACATCGCCAACGCCCGCCGGGGCGTAAAGGCCGGCTTCACCCAGCCGCGCGGCACCAACGACCAGGTCCTGGCCCGCGCCAAGGAGATGGTCGCCGTGCCGGTGGAGAGCGACGTTCTGCTGACGCCGTTCCAGATCTTGCCCAGCGCGATCCCGGCGGCGGAACAGACGACGCTTAGGGCCCAGGCCACGGCGATCGTCCGCGACAAGGTGCGACCCGCCCAACGCGACTTCGTGACCTTCCTTGAGTCGGAATACCTGCCCACCAGCCGCAAGGCTCTGGCCGCCCGCAGCCTGCCGGACGGCGAGCGCTACTACCGCTGGCTGGTGGCCGACCACACCACGACGAAAATGACGCCCGACGAGATTCACGCCGCGGGCCTGGCTGAGGTGGCCCGTATCCGGGCGGAGATGGACGGGGTGATCGTCGACACCGGGTTCACGGGCGACTTCAAGGCCTTCCTGGCCATGCTGCGGACCGATCCCCGGTTCTACGCGACCTCGCGGGAGGATCTGCTGGAGAAGGCCTCGCGTATCGCCAAGCGGATCGACGACAAGCTGCCGGGCTGGTTCTCCACCCTGCCACGTCTGACCTATGGCGTGCGCCCGGTGCCCGCCGACATCGAGGCCAACTACACCACCGGGCGCTATTTCTCCGGCAGCCCCGCGCAGGGCGTGGCCGGCGGCTACATGGTCAATACCGCCAAACTGGACCAACGGCCGCTCTACGAACTGCCGGCCCTGACTCTGCATGAGGCCGTCCCGGGCCACCACCTGCAGATCGCCCTCGCTCAGGAATTGCGAGACGTTCCGACCTTCCGCCGCAACGCCGGGGTCACCGCCTTCACGGAGGGCTGGGGGCTCTACGCCGAGAAGCTGGGCGGAGAGATGGGCATCTACCAGGATCCCTATGAGCGGTTCGGGCGGCTCTCCTACGAGATGTGGCGCGCCTGTCGGCTGGTGGCTGACACGGGGATCCACTGGAAGGGCTGGAGCCTGGACCAGGCGCGGTCCTGCTTCACCGACAACTCCGCCTTATCGCCGTTGAATATCGAGGTGGAACTGGCCCGTTATGTCTCCTGGCCGGGCCAGGCCGTGGCCTACAAGGTCGGAGAGATGAAGATCGTCCAGCTGCGGACCAAGGCCCAGGCCGAACTCGGCGAGACGTTTGATATCCGCCATTTCCACGACGCCGTCCTGTTGGCCGGTCCGCTGCCCCTGGATCTGCTGGAAACCCGCGTCAGCCTCTGGGCGAAAACAGCCCGCGCGCCATGAAACTTTTTGTTTTGGACTGGCGTTTGAGGGGCGACACTTCGTCACCGCTTCATCGACGATGAATCGGCGCAACACTCAAGCTTAGCTGTCTCCCCCCGAACCAAAGGCAGCAGCGGAGGAAATGAGTATGGCCGGAGCTTCTCTTGGCCCCGTGCAGCGGCGACCGCGCCTCTACAGGGTGGCCCTGATCGCGGGCTTCCTGGGTCTGAACGTCGCCTTCTGGTATTTGGCGATCAAGGCCATCGCCCTCGTGGGCCTGCTCGCGACCCTTTAGCCCCAAACCTAGTCGGGCCAAAGTTCCTGCACATCGCCCTTGCGGTTCAACACCCGCACGGCGCGCTTGACCACCGTCAGCAGGCGCTCCTTGCGTGCCTGTTCGTCATAGGTCATTGCGCCCTTGGCCAAGCCTTCCAGCAGGAAACGACCCAGATCGCGGCTGGTCTGGAAACGGGGGTCTTCGCCGGCCTGGGCCAGGGCCAGGAACCGGTCTCCGACCTGGGCCCGATCGAAGGCGCTCTGAGCGGCGGCCAGGCGAACCCGCAGCATGGGCTCGGTGCGGGCGGCGGTTTCCAGCTCCGCGAAGGCCACGAACGGAACCTCGTGCAGCAACGCCCAGTAAGCGTCGATAGCATGTTCCGAGGCGTCCACGCCGGGGGCGGCAGGCGCCGAGGCGGCCTGTTCAAACAGCCTGGCGCGCTCGACCTCGATATAGGTGACCGCAGCCTCCACCAATTCTTCGCGGCTCGCGAAATGGTAGAGCATCGCGCCCCGCGTCAGGTTCGCGGCATCCGCGATCATGGCGTTGGTGGCGGCGTGATAGCCGACGTCGGCGAACAGCCGCATGGCGGCGTCGAGGATGCGTGCTCGGGTCCGCCGGGACTTCGGCGTCTCCTTCGCAGGATAGGTACGGGCGTCCATCGGGACCTGATTTGGGGTGACCTGGGGAGGGTCGGCCTGAGGAATCCCTTACCCCCAAAGGCCCTGCTTCGAAAGAGGCACGATCGGTTTCATGAGAATGACATGCAATCAGCCTAACCGGCGGGCGTTGGTTGCTCGCCAAGAGGCCCTTGATGTCCGAGTTCGGAATCCGACGTTATCGCACCGTGTTCATTTCCGACGTCCACCTCGGGACAAAGGGGTGTCAGGCGGAGTTGCTGCTCGATTTCATCCGCCACATCGAGTGCGACAATCTCTTCCTTGTCGGTGACATCATTGACGGCTGGAAACTGCGCTCGGGCTGGCACTGGCCGCAGAGCCACAACGACGTGGTGCAGAAGGTCCTGCGGATGGCCCGCAAGGGGGTGAATGTCACCTATGTCCCCGGCAACCATGACGAGGGCGCGAGAGAGTTCATCGGGGTGCACTTCGGCGGCGTGGTGGTGGCCCGCGATGTCATCCACGAGACCGCCGACGGCAAGCGCTTCCTGGTGCTGCATGGCGATGAGTTCGACGGGGTGGTGCAGCATGCCCGTTGGCTGGCCTTCGTCGGCGACTACGCCTACCGGGCTCTGATCGCGGTCAATACGATGTTCAACCGCGTGCGCCGGCGGCTGGGCTTCGGCTATTGGAGCCTCTCGGCCTTCCTGAAGACCCGAGTGAAGAACGCGCTGCAGTTTGTCGAGAACTTCGAAGCCGCCGTGGCGGACGAAGCCCGGCGCCGTGGGGTCGACGGCGTGATCTGTGGCCACATCCACAAGGCCGAGATGCGCGATATCGACGGGATCGCCTATATCAACGACGGCGATTGGGTGGAGAGTTGCACGGCGCTTGTCGAGCACAGCGACGGTCGGCTTGAAATCCTGGAGTGGGCCAAGATCCGTTCCTGGTCGGCCATCGACCGGACGATGCCGGACCTGCGCCCTACGCCGGCCATCGCGGCGTAACGGCGTTTTCTTGACAGCCCCTCCGAACTGACGACAGTGCCGCTGTCATGACGCTGCCCCCAACTCGCTACGTCTCCAATCTGCGCGATCGCCAGAAGGCCGAGACTCACGATCAGATCCTGCGCGCAGTAGCCACCCGACTGGAGTCCGGCGGGTTGGAGGAGCTGAGCTTCGCCGAGATCGCCGCCGAGGCGAAGGTCGGCGAGCGCACCGTCTACCGCCACTTCCCCACCCGCGAAGCCCTGATGGGTGCCTTCTGGGCCTGGCTGCAGACCCAGGCGCTCACCCCGCCCCGGCCCTCCCGCGCCCGGGTCCGCGACGCCATCACCGCCCCGCGCGACAGCCTCAAGCCCATGCGCATCATGGTGGTGACCGACGCCTGGGAGCCTCAGGTCAACGGTGTGGTCCGGACCCTGACCCGGGTCATCAAGGAGATGCGCGAGATGGGTCACTCGGTCGAGGTGATCAGCCCCGACCAGTTCAAGACCTTCCCTCTGCCGACCTATGCCGAGATCAAGGTGGCTGTGGGCACCTACGAGCCGGTGCAGGAGCGTTTCAAGGCCTTTGAACCGGAAGCCATCCACATCGCCACCGAGGGCCCCCTGGGCCTGGCGGCGCGGCGCATCTGCGTGGAATGGAAGCTGCCCTTCACCACAAGCTACCACACGCGGTTCCCGGAATATGTCTCGGCCCGCCTGCCGCTCCCGCTGGCCGCCGGCTACGCCTACATGAAGTGGTTCCACAAGCCGTCGGGCCGGCTGATGGTGGCCACCCCCACCATGCGCGACGAGTTGGAGCATCACGGCTTCCGCAACATCACCGCCTGGTCGCGGGGCGTCGACACCGAGGCCTTCCATCCCCGCGGCGAGGGCGACCCCGACGTCTATGAGGGCCTGGCCCGACCCGTCTTCCTGTCGGTTGGCCGGGTGGCGGTGGAGAAGAATATCGAGGCCTTCCTTTGCCTCGACCTGCCCGGCACCAAGGTGGTGGTGGGCGACGGCCCTCAGACCGAGGAGTTGAAGGCCAAGTACCCGGAGGTGGTGTTCCGCGGCTTCAGGATGGGCGAGGAGTTGGCCGCTCACTTCGCCTGCGCCGACGCCTTCGTCTTCCCCTCGCTGACCGACACCTTCGGTCTGGTGATCCTGGAAGCCATGGGCGCGGGCACGCCGGTGGCGGCCTATCCGGCGCCCGGTCCCATCGACATCATTCCGGGCAGCAACGCCGGGGTCCTGGCTGGCAGCGCCACGGAGGGCCTGCGTGAAGCCTGCCTCGAAGCCCTGAAGCTGGACCGCAAGGTCGTGCGGGCCTTCGCCGAGGGCTTCTCCTGGCGCGCCTGCGCCGAGGACTTCGTGCGCAATCTGCAGCCCTATCCTGAGCCCGAGAAGACCCGCTTCTGGCGCCGCCTGCGCCGACTGGCGCGGGTCCGGCGTCGACGCCCCGAAGCCGCCTGATCCACACAAAGAAAACGCCGCGATCCCGAAGGACCGCGGCGCTCTTGGCGTGCCGGTTTGAGGGGGCTCAGGAGGCCGGACGCGCCATGGGGGTAAGCTTGGCGGCGGCCGACTGCTGGCCGGCGTGCTGACCAGCGGGCAGCGGGATCAAGCCGCGGCTTTGCAGATAGCCGCCGCGGCCGGTGGCGGCGTCGGAGACGAACTCGTTGACGTAGTCCTGGAGGCCTTGCGTCACGCCGATGTGGGACTTCTTCACATAGATGTAGAGCGAGCGGGCCAGAGGATACGAGCCGTCGGAGATGGAGCCGGCCGAAGGCTTCACACCGTTGACGCTGGCGCCCTTGATCTTGTCCATGTTCTCTTCGAGGTAGGACCAGCCAAAGACGCCCAGCGAACCCGGCGTCTTCGTCAGGGTGCCGACGATGGCGTTATCGTTCTCACCGGCGTCAACCCAGCCATCCTTGCGGAGCGGGTCGACCACTTCCTTGAACTTCTTCTCATTGTTCGACCGCAGTTCTTCGGCCGTGGGGTACTTGCGGGCCCCAGCCTCGATGGCCAGCTCGACGAAGGCGTCACGAGTGCCGGAGGTGGGTGGCGGACCAAAGACCTGGATACGGTTGCCGGGCAGGCCGGCGCCGATCTCGTCCCAGGTCGTGTAGGGGTTGGCCACGAACTTGCCCTGGCGCAGCACATTGGCCGACAGGCCGAGATAGAGGTGCTCGGTCTTGAAGGCGTAGTCGGCGCCATCCTTGTCGGTGGCCACGACGATGCCGTCGAAGCCGATCTTGATCTGGATGATGTCCTTCACGCCCTTGGCGGCGCAGGCGTCGAACTCGGACTTCTTCATCGGGCGCGAGGCGTTGGCGATGTCGGGGAAGGCGTCGCCGACCCCACCGCAGAACAGCTTGATGCCGCCGCCGGTGCCCAGGCTCTCGATCTTCGGCGACTTCTTGCCGGTCTTCTTGGCGTAGTTCTCCGCCACCCGGGTGGAGAAGGGGAAGACGGTGGAGGAGCCTGCCGCCCAGACGTAGTCGCGCGCGGCGAAGGCCGGGGCGCCGAAGGCCAGCGTCGCGGAGGCCGCAGCGCAGGCCAGGAGGGCTTTCTTAGCCATGGTGATCTTCACGGGAGATATCTCCGAAAGGGATGCGGGGCGACCCTGAGGCCGCCCCGCGAGGGGTTGCCTTAGAAGTCGAACTGCGCGCGGAACTGCAGGGTGTCCACATCGACGTCGGCGCCGACAGCGACGTTGTCGTTCTTGGACTTGCTGTAGTTGGCCATGAAGCGGACGTAGGGGTGGGGATACCAGTTGGCCCCCACGGTCCAGGCGGTGTACTCGCCCGCCGTGGCGGGAATCTTGAAGTTGGTCAGGTCGACATTGTCGTAACGAACAGCCAGTTCCAGGGCCCCGTATCCGCCGCTGGTGACGGGGTTCAGGATTTTGGTGCGGCCCAATTCACCCTTCTTGACGTCCAGGTTGCGCATGTCGCCGGTGACGAAGAACGAACCTGCGACATAGTAGGTGCGGAAGTCGCTGGAGAGCCCGGCCAGGCGGTCGACATCGGCCCTGGCGTACTCGGCCTGGATCGAGAACGGCCCGTGGATGTAGAGGCCTTCGACGCCGACCATGCGGTCTGAAACGCCCACCGCGCCCGTCGAGATATAGCGGGCTCCGTAGTTGGTGTTGTTGCGGGCCTGGTAGTTGAAGTTGGCCTGGTCCTGGCGGTCGCGGTAGCGGGCCCAAGCGCCGAGGTGCAGCTTTTGGGTGTCCTCATTGATGGGCGTGAAGGTCGCTCGGCCATTGACACCCAGGGTCTCGGAGCCGCCGGTGGCGGTGGCGGTGGGATCAGCGGCATTGAGGGAGTCGCCCGAGACGGCGACCGCCGCAGTCCAGTTCTGGCCGTTGGCCTTGACCTGGACATTCATCACGCGCCCGACGTCGAGGACGTCGTTGAAGGGGCCGCGTTCCATGAAGGTGATGTAGCGTGACGACGAGATGTTCTCGAGGGCGACGGTCTTGAAGTTACCCGCCAGGATCGAGATGTTGTCGGTGGGCTTGTACTCGAGGATCAGGTCCTCCCATTGGGTCGAACCACCGCCTGAGGAGATCGCGGCCTCGGCCTTGTAGGCCCAGTTGGCGTTCCAGGTGCCTTCAACGCCCAGGCGGGCGGTGCGCAGGCGGGTCACGTTGGCGTCGAAGTCGGCGCCGGTCTGGCGGTCGACCGATTGCGACACGAAGTCTTCATAGACGCGGCCGCGGACCTTGAAGGTCAGGGTGTCGTTGGTCCACTGCGGCGCGCCCTTCCAGGCGGTCGAGGTGTCTTGGGCGCTGGCGGCGCCGGCCGCCAACATGGCGACGCTGAGCGCCGCCCCGGCGCAGAGCGAGGTCTTGAACGTCATATCTTCGGATCCTTGTGGAGCTTATCCCCGTGCCTCTTCAGGCTAGGGGCGGCTTAACGAGGTCCTGTGACGCTCCGGCCAAACTTGCGTGACGGTCTGACGCCGAAACGATGACGGCCAGGCTCAAGTTTTATGACGCACGCTCCGTAGACGGAGCGCTCTACAGCAGGCGGGCGCGAATCGTCTGGCTGAGCATGTCGATCAAGGTGACCGCCACGACGATGACGATGGCGATCGCGGCGACCTGAGAATAGTTGAATCCATTCAGGGATTCGAACAGGGTCTGGCCGATCCCGCCCGCCCCGATCAGGCCCAGAACGGTGGCCGAGCGGGAGTTGGATTCAAACCGGTAGAGCGCATATGAGCTCCACAACGGCGCGACCTGGGGGATAACGCCCCAGACCACTTCCTGCAGCGGCGTGGCGCCGGTGGCGCGCACGCCCTCGACCGGTCCACGGTCGATGGACTCCACGGCCTCGGAAAAGAGTTTGGCCAGGACGCCGCCAGTGTTCAGCGCCAGCGCCATGACGCCGGCGAAGGGCCCGAGACCCACGGCCACGATGAACAACAGGCCCAGCACCAGGTCAGGAATCGAGCGCAGCAGATTCATCGCCAGACGCATCGGCTGCTGCAGCCAGACCGGCGAGATGTTGCGTGCGCAGACCAGGCCGAAGGGAATGGCCAGGAACACCGCCAGGCACGTGCCCCAGAGCGCGATCTGCACCGTCAGCCACATCTGGGCGACATAGAGCTTCCAGTTGGTGAAGTCGGGGCGCAGCAGTTCGCGGCCGAACTGCTGCATGTTCTCGGAATTGGAGAACAGCATTGGCAGGCGACTGATCTCCACCGGGCCGAAGCTGATGGCCAGGAATGCGATCACCCCACCCCAGACCAGGATGTCTGGCGCCCGCTGCGCCAGGGTGCGGCTCGGCGGCCGGGGAACGCCCGCGATCTTGGAATCTGTAAGGGTCATCAGACGTCCGGATTGACGGCGCGGCGCTGGGCGGCCTTGGTGCGGATGTCGTCGAACGCGGCCTGGGCCTTGGCGATCTTGGCGGCGTCGCCGCCACGCTTGGCGTCGGCCAGCACCTCGGAAGCCTCCATCTCGCGGATCGGGTCGAGATAGCTGTCGTCGGCCGGACGGAAGCCCCCATAGGCCAGGCCCTTGAGCACTTCGCGCTGCTTGTCGGCGCGCGGTCCCGTGCCGGTGCCGTAGGTGAGGAAGAATTGGCGCATCTTCTCACGGATCGCCGGATCGAGATCCTTGCGGGCGACGATCGAGGACTCGGGCAGCGGCGGCGAGCGCCAGATGACCTCGATCTTCTCGGCGATCTGCGGGTTCTCGCGGCCGGCGAAGACCAGGCCGACCGTGTTGTTGGTGGCGATGTCCAGCACGCCGTTGGCCACGGAGAAGACGTTGGCCTGGTGGCTGGCCGAGCGCACGGCCTTGAAGCACTTGGCCGGCTCGATATCCTTGGGCGTGAACAGATAGGCCATCGGGGCCAAGGTGCCCGAGGTCGACTTGGCGTCGCCCAGGCCGAACGTGTAGCGCTTGCCGCACTTCAGCACGTCGTCGAGCGTGATGCCGCTGCCCTTGCGGACGATCAGCACCGATTCATAGGAGGCGATGCCCCCGGAATCGACCACTCGCCCCAGCACCTGGCCCTCGGCGCGGCGCGTCGCCTCCAGCGCCGGCAGGGCCGAGAACCAGCCCACCTGCACCTGGTTGAAACGCATGGCCTCGATCAGCGAGGTGTAGTTCGTCGCGAAATAGGGCTTCACCTTCACGCCGGTATATTCCGACATGTCGTCCAGCAACGGCTGCCAGAGCGGCGCCATCGATTGCTGGCTCTCGGCCGACAGGATCGAGAAGGTGATTTCCTTGGGGGCGCCGGCGGCCTTTTGCTCAGGCTCGCCGCTGCAGGCGCCGAGCGCCAGCGCCAGGGCGGCGCCAAAGGCGGTCAGCAGGTGTCGACGGATCATTTCGGGGCTCCTTCCCAGAAGACGTCTTCGAATTCCGGGCCGTAGATATCGATGAGCTGTTTGCGGTCCAGGCCGTCGGCTGGGCCGTCATAGACGACCTTGCCGGCCTTCAAGGCCACCACCCGGTCGCAATAGCGCAGGGCGTAGTCGACCTGGTGCAGGGTGACCACGACCGTCAGGCCGTCATCCTTGTTCAGGTTCCGCAGGATTTCCATGACCCGGCGCGCCGAGACCGGATCGAGCGAAGCGACCGGTTCGTCGGCCAGGATGATCTTGGCCTTCTGGACCAGGGCGCGGGCGATGGCGCCGCGCTGCTGCTGGCCGCCGGACAGCGTATTGGCGCGCTGAGCCGCATACTCGGCCACCCCAACGCGGGCCAGGGCCGCCATGATCGCGGTCTTGGTCTCGGCCGGCCAGAGGCCAAACAGGCCGCGCGCCTTGTTGATCCGGCCGAGCGAGCCGAGCGCCACGTTCGAGAACAGGCTCAGACGGCCGACCAGGTTGAACTGCTGGAAGATGAAGCCGATGCGGATGCGCGCGTCGCGCACCTTGCCGCTGATCTTGCCCTCGGACTGCACCACACCGCCGAACGCCTCGATCCGGCCGTCGCCCTTGTCGATGGTCTGCAGGCCGCTGATCGAGCGCAGCAGCGTCGACTTGCCCGAACCGGACGGCCCGATCAGAGCGATCATCTCGCCCTTGCTCACATTCAATGAAACGGAATCGAGGGCGCGCCTGGAACCGAAGCTCTTCGAGGCGTTCCGCACGGACAGAACGGCGGCGTCAGACATAGATGGCGAGGCTTCCTCGGATCGGCGCGCGCACAGGACGGAACAACCGTAATCGCCCCCCCTTGCCACAGCTTCATGACATGTCGCGCGGCCTACGGTCTAGCGTCCGATAATGCAAGCGGCCGCGACAAGTCGTCGAATGTCCTGCGAAAGTCAGCGGGAAGCGGCTCAGATCAGGTCGGAAACTTCGTCCCAGACAAAGATCAGGTTTTCCGAACGCCAGAGCGGTCCTGGATCGACATAGCGTCCGGCGACCCGGCCGCCGAGCGCCTGGTAGAAGGC
>NZ_JBBKVV010000105.1:0-2899 GCF_037968635.1 Phenylobacterium sp. | reverse complement strand
CAGCGGCGCAACGCCGGCCAGATCGAGGCCTGGGGCCTGGAGGCCGACATCGCGCGGACCTTCGGCGACCTGACCCTGACGGGCGCGGTCTCGGCCACCAAGGCCGAGGTGAACGGCGGCAGAGCTGCTCCGCAGCTCACCGGCAACCGTCCGGCCCAGACGCCGGAATACACGGTGACGGCCGGCGCCGACTGGAAGGCCGGTGATCGCCTGACCCTGTCGGCGAATGCGCGCTTCGAAAGCGCGCGGTTCGAGGATGACCTCAACAGTCGCAAACTGGCGGCCTCGCTCGGGATCGACGCCCGCGCCGCGTGGCGGCTGACGCCCGACAGCGAGGTCTATCTGGCGGTTGAGAATCTCACCGATGCGCGGACCGAGGTCGGGGAGACTGGGGACGGGACCGAGAGCTTCGCTGCGCCCCAGACCTTCCGGGTGGGGTTCTCGCTGCGGCGCTAGAGCACGATGCGATCAGACGGAATCGTCTGAGCGCTGAATCGTGCTCTAATTTCAAAAGTTTAGAGCCGGATTCAGGCTTCGAGAGAAGCCATCCGGCTCTAGTCGGTCTTCTCGCCGAACAGTTCCTCGTGCTTGGCGCAGATGGCGGGCCAGAGGGCCTGCATTTCCGGCAGGTCGACGCCGAACTCGCGGGTCAGGATGTCGACGAAGTCGTCGGCGGTCTCGATCAGCGTCTGGGTTCGTTCACCGGGCCGAATGCGCCGCAAGGTGCGGCCCAGGATGATCACCAGACCGTCCGGGGTGTGGCGCTGGACGATGGGAAACATCGTGAAGATCGACTCCGGCGAGGTGCGCAGCCACTGGCAGGTGGTGTTCAGCTCCAGGTCGCTGGCCGTCTCCAGGGTGAAGTCAAAATAGGGGGCGCCCCCCAGCGCGTGGTTGTGGAACCGCCACCAGTCGGCGTCTACCTGCTCCAGGCTGAAGTCGTAGCCCGCCACCCTGTGGTCCCCGGCCGCCAGGGGAATGGGCTCCAGCACCCCATCCCCGAACCCGACGTCGGCGATATAGGGCCGGTCCAGGTCGACCCGCAGCACCAGGTGATTGCCCAGGCTGATGTCGCCTCGTTCGGTGCGGCCAACTGCGCCGGCCATCCGGGTGACCTTGAAGCCGATTTCACCGAGCGCCCAGCCCAGAAGGCCGTTCATCTCATAGCACCAGCCCCCGCGCCGCCGTGTCACCAGCTTGTCGAAGGCGTGCTGCACGGTCACGTCGCCGGGCCGCTGCAATTGCACGTCGAGGTTCTCATAGGGAATGGCCAGCAGGTGGGCGCGGTGGATGGCCGTCAGGGTCTCCAGGTCCGCGCGCGGGGTCCCGGTGTAGCCGATGCGGGCCAGATAGGCGTCGAGGTCCATGGGCGCTCCTTCCATTGGTCAAGCTAGGACGGCTGGTGTCGCTCCGCCACCTTAGCTAGGACGAAAGCCATGGACACTCTGACCACCGAATTCGCCTTCCAGGCCCTCGTCTCCATCGGTGCGGCCACGAAGATGGGCGACACCGCGCTGGGCAAGCGGCGGTTCATCGGCATCACGGGCGGGACCTTCAAGGGGCCGCGCATCGAGGGTGAGGTGATCGCGGGCGGCGCCGACTGGCAGACCGTGCGGGCCGACGGTGTCACCGTGATCGAGGCGATCTACGCGCTGAAGACCTCCGACGGGGCGGTGATCGCCGTGCGCAATCTGGGCCTGGTGTCGCCCACCGAGGACGGCGGGCGTTATGTGCGCACCAACCCCACCTTCGACGCGCCCCAGGGGCCGCACGATTGGCTGAACAAGTCGATCTTCGTCGGCACGATCGGCGTCGCGGACGGCGGCAAGGCGGTGCGGATCGGGGTCTATCGGGTGATCTAACGCGTTTCGGCGAGTCCGCGCCCTGGCGAGAACACCCTGATCATTGTCGTATTCGCCCCTGGCGAGGGTCCGGTGTGGCTGGGCATTCTGGCGTCCGCTCAGGAGGTCCCATGTCCCAAGCCGCCCGTCCCTTGAAGGTCATGCTCGACCACAAGCTGTCCCAATTCGACGACACCTGGGCGCCAAAGATCGTCGCCCGATACAACGACAACGAGGTTCGCCTGGTGAAGGCGGAAGGCGAGTGGGTGTGGCATCGGCACGATGAGACCGACGAGCTGTTCCTGATCCTGGACGGCGAGTTCGAAATGGACTTCCGCGACGGGACCGTGGTCGTGCGTCCCGGCGAGCTGCTGCTTGTGCCACGGGGCGTCGAACATCGTCCCGCCGCGCGTCGTGGCCAGGTCCGTCTGCTGCTGATCGATCCGGCAGGCACACCGAACACCGGCGACACCCGCACCGCCACGCCTGCGGTGGAGCTCTAGAGGCGCGGCCCTAACGCTCAGACAGGTTCCAGCGTCAGGTCAGTCTTTCTTGGGCTCTTGAGCCGCGGCGGCGCCGGAGATCAGGGCGACGATCTGCGGACTGATGTTCTCCGTGCCCTTCTCCATCATATGGGAGACGATCCGGGCGCCGACTGCGGCGCGGGTCTGGCTGGTGAACTCGGTCTTGTTGTCGCGCACCCAGTCCATCGAGGCCTTGCGGTTCACGTTGAGCTGCTGGAAGTGCGGGACCACGTAGCGGGCGATCATCTCGTAGGAGCGCTGGGTGTCTGCCCAGTTGGCCCAGTTGTGGGCCATCATCAGGTAGCAGCCGAAGCCGCCGCTCTCTTCCTTCAGTTGCTCGATGCGCGCGATGGCTTCGTCGGGCGTGCCCACCACGGCCGAGCCCAGGGCCAGATAGGCCTCGACGGGATCACCCGCGAAATCGTCGGGCACCATCGGCAGGTTGGCGATCTCGCGGAAGTAATAGATCCACTTCTCCAGGCCGAAGCGCACCTGTTCGATGGCCTTGTCCTTGGTCTCGGCGATGTGCATCTG
>NZ_JBBKVV010000104.1:0-64214 GCF_037968635.1 Phenylobacterium sp. | reverse complement strand
GGACCGATGAAGCACACGGTGGCCGTGCTGCCGGGGGGAAAGGTGTCCTGGGACTTCACGGCGGAAGCCGGTGACTGGGCGTTCCACTGCCACATGCTCTACCACATGCATGGCGGCATGTTTCAGGTGTTCAGCGTTCGGCCCCTCGCTGGAGGTGCGGCATGAACCGTCTCGCTCTGATCGCGCTCGTGCCGCTCGTCCTGGCCGCGCCAGCCCTGGCCCAGCCGATGGATCACTCGAAGATGCACGGCATGAGCATGCCGGCGCCTACGACGGCGACCGCGAATAAGCCTCCGGCCAAAACGGCCAAGACCAGGAAACCGGCGTCAAAGCCAGCGGCCGCGGCGGCCCCGCACGCCGGGCACGCCAAACCCCCGGTGGCCGATCCCCACGCTGGCCACACGATGCCCGCTACGCCAGATCCCCACGCGGGGCACACCATGCCGACCGCACCCGATCCTCACGCTGGCCACACGATGCCCGCCGCGCCCGACCCACACGCCGGGCACACAATGGCGCCTGGAGCTCCGCCCACGGATCATGCCGTGACGCGGGCGCCGCCGCCGCCCGGAGCCGTCGACCGCCAGCAATTGCTGAGTGAGATCGTTGTCCCGAAGACGCCGCCGCCTCCAGCGCCGTCAGATCACGCTGCTGATCGTTACTTTTCTCCAGGAGCCATGGCGGCGGCGCGGACCCAACTGCGGCGAGAGCACGGGGCGATGCCGGTCTCCAAGGTGATGGTCAGCCTCGCCGAGCACCAGGCGCGTAAGGGCGTTGACGGCTACCGCTGGGAAGGTGAGGCCTGGTTCGGCAGCGACATCCACCGCTTCGTCGTCAAGACCGAAGGCGAGGGGACCTCGGGGGAAGGTGTCGAAAGCGCCGAGCTGCAGGCGCTCTATTCGCGCGCGGTCGGCGTCTACACCGACGTCCAGCTTGGAGTCCGACAGGACTTCAAGCCGCGCGGCCGCACCTATGCCACCGTAGGCTTTGAGACCCTGCTGCCCTATTGGTTCGAGGTCGAGGGCGCGGCGTTCCTCTCGACCAAGGGCGATCTGCTAGGGCGGCTGGAGGGCAGCTACGACCTGCGGCTGACCAACCGCTGGATCCTCCAGCCCCGCGCCGAGCTGAACTTCGCCGCCCAGGACGACCGCGCCACGGGTACAGGGTCAGGCCTGTCAAACGCCGAAGTCGGCCTCCGCCTTCGTTACGAGATCCGGCGCGAGTTCGCGCCCTATATCGGCGTCTCCTGGGAGCGGAAAGTCGGCCGGACCGCCGACTATGCCCGCGCCCTGGGTGAGGGCGTCGAGGACAAGAGCGTCGTATTCGGCGTGAGGAGCTTCTTCTAGCGCGTCCTTGGACGACCGAGGCCCCGACTACCCGGCGGAGACCGGGGCCAGCGTGCCGAGCCAGGCCACCAGGCCCAACACCAGAATGGAGAGAGCTGTCTCGAGGATCAGGCTGCGGCGCAGCGCGTCGAGCGCCTGACCGCTTGCCTGGCCGCCATCGACGGCCGCGCCGAGCGCTGGCGTCAGGCGGAAGCGATTGGCGGCCGCAAGCGCCAGCATGCTGACGAACAGCACGAGTTTCAATGAGAGCAGCTGGCCATATGGTGTGGTCCAGAGGCCGGAAATGCGGGCGGGTCCGACCAGGAACCAGCTGTTGACCAGACCGGTAGCGACAATCACGGCGACTAGGCCCGTACCGACGCCGGAGAAGCCATGGAGGGCCTTGTGCAGCACCCGGTCCAGAATGACCGAAGGCGGCCGGGGTCGAAGAAGAAGGAAGAACCCCACAAGCGCGCCGATCCAGGCGCTCGCAGCCAGGGTGTGAAGGATATCGGCGCTCAGGTGCAGCAGGCCCGGCGCTCCCTCGGTGGCGGCGCCATGACCCATCCAGGCGAAGCTCGCGCTGATGACGGCGCCCAGGCCGGCGCAGAGCTGCCAGGTTGCGCGGCTGACCCGCCGCGCCAGGACCACGAGCGCCAGCGCCGCGGCGCCAGCCCGGATCAGCGTCGAAGGCCCCATCGACATGGTGGTCATCACGGCCGACAGGGACGACGCGGTCATGCCCTCACGAACCGATCCGGCGAGGATCGAGGTGTGGGCCAAGAGGCCCACCACACTGGCCGCCAGCACGACACCGGCCGCCCAGGACAGAACCTTTCGCGGCCAGCCCAACTCCGCACCTGATCCCGCGCCGTCATGGGGCAGGGCGTAGATCAGGAAGAGCGATGATCCGAAGAGGATCATCGCGCCCGCGAACTCCAAAAGCCTGAGGACGATGACCGCAGGCTCGAGCACGCGCTACTTCACCGTGAAGGGGACGACGCCGTCCATCTTGTGGCCGTCACCCGTCGCCGCGTGCCAGGTGATCACATAGGCGCCCGGCATCAGCTTGCCCTGGGGCTTGCCCACGATGGTCAGGTGGTCCTTGGACACGGTGGTTTTCATCTTGACCTTCATGCCGTTCATCGCGGGCATGCTGAGCTCGAATTTGGAGAACGCGGGGGTCAGCTTCTCATTGAAGGTCAGGCTGATGACCGTCGGCGACGCGACCGTCGCGTTGGCGTCCGGGGTCGATGTCACGAGGTGGGCATGAGCTGCGGCCTGGCCCGCGAGAAGCAGCGCGGCGCTGGCGGCAAGGCCTGCGAAGGTGAGGTGTCGGCGCATCGTCAAATTCCCATTGGCTGAGATCGGTCTCTGTCGAACATACGCAACAGGACGGACAATCCCTTATCTGTCGTCAATGCAGGCCTAGGTGGCGGATCAAGTGCCGCCGCAGACGAACGGAGAGTGCGACCGGCACGAGGTTTCGGTCGGCTAGCGGGCCATGGTGCAGAAGCCGAGGCGCGCCCAAGCAAGGGCGTCGGCCAGGGGCAAAATCTGCGACGGATGCCCAGTCGGCTTGGAGCATCAGAGTAGCTTTCGCGCGCCTGGTGAGCGGGTTACGATCATCCTGAGCGCAACGCTCTTAGGCTATTTGGAGGGTGCGACTATGAAGACTCTAGCCAAAACTGCAGCCATCGCCATCGCCATGACTGTGCTCGGAACCGGGGCCGCGATGGCCGCCGAGAAGTGCGCCTGTTGCAAGGACGGCGAGAAGATGGAGTGCTGTGACAGGATGAAGGACGAGGCCGCCGCTCCGAAGCCGACGGAGACCCCGCAGGTCGAGCCTGAGCACAAGCACTAAGACATGCGCCGTCGCTGTTTTGTGGCCGGCCTAGCGGCTGGCGCGTGGGCGGTGCGCGCCGAAGCGGCGCCCGGACGGGCGATCGCGATCTACAAGGCCGCAGGGTGCGCCTGCTGCGAGGGATGGATCACACATGTAAGGCGCGCCGGATTTCGGCCGCAAGTGATGGCGGTGGAAGACCTGAGCGTCGAATGGCGCAAACGCGGCGTGCCGGATGAACTCTCGTCCTGCCACATGGGCGTTGTGGACGACTACGTGACTGTGGGCCATGTGCCGATTGTCGACCTCAATCGCATGCTTCTGGAGCGCCCCAAAGCGATCGGAATCTCGGTCCCGGGCATGCCTGACGGCTCTCCTGGCATGGAGCGTCGCGATGGGAAGCGAGAGCCCTACAATACCCTGCTCATACTCCCTGGCGGCAAATATCGGGTGTTCGCCCGTCACACCTAACTCCCCCCAACCCCTCTCGATGCATGCGTGAGTCATGATCACCTTAGCGGCGAACCATCCTCACAATGCGCGCGCGAGACGTGGCGGCTAAGCGAACTGGGGATGTTCCTCTAAAGCGCCCCACGCTGCCCGCACGCGTGAGAAATCATGCGATGCGGGCAGGGTGGTGATGTCTGCCTTGTTCCTCTAGGTGCCGGCTGGTGTTCCTCCGGCCCGAGACAGCCAACGCCGCCGAGGCGCTAAACTCGAAACTCTGCTCGGCGTTCGGGCCAAGGGCTGTCTTCTGATCCACGACGCGGTCCCGAGTTGGCAGGGCAAGCCTTGAACTAACCGAGGCGGCGGCCTGATGGCGATGATACTCTCAAGGGTGCGGCGTCAGGCGCGCTTGGCCGCTGAAGCCTTGCCCCAGTAT
This sequence comes from Phenylobacterium sp., assembly GCF_037968635.1. Lineage (GTDB taxonomy): Bacteria > Pseudomonadota > Alphaproteobacteria > Caulobacterales > Caulobacteraceae > Phenylobacterium. Next base: position 60,163 of record NZ_JBBKVV010000104.1, on the reverse strand, counting down.
TCTCGGAAGAATTTGCGAGGATCGCTCTGGGTCTGGGTCGGTTGGCCGAAGACCAGGGTGTTGCGGTCGGTGAGGTCATAGGCCGGCCAGGCCGGGGTCTTGGGATTGGTTGGCGCGCCGGTGGCCGCGAGGGCGACCCAGGCCGAGGCGATCTCGTCGGCCAGCCGCAGATTGTCGTCGGTTGGCCCGGCGAGCGGGAAGCGGATGTCGTGCATGGAATAGGCGACATCGATCCCGTGCACGGCGCCATAGCGGCCACCGAATGCGGGACTGGGGCTGGACCAAAGGTAGGACCAGGTCGGGGCGCCCCCGCCCGCGAGCCGACGCTCCAGCATCGTCTCGGCGCCCAGCCGGAAGGTGGTGTCGGAGTTGATCCGGGCGTTGATGATGAAGGCGGTCGTGTTTGGATCCTCATCGCGATAGGCGGAGAGCAGCATGTCGGCGTCGGCGCCGACCCGGCGCTCGAGGTTCTTGCGGACCTCGTCCCAGCCCATGTCGAACCGGGTCTCGCGATAGGTGCGTTCGTCCAGGGCGGTGGAGATCACCAGAGGGATGTCCAGGGACTCCGGCGGCGCGCCCGGGGTGAAGGGATGGCGGGGGATCGCGTCGCCGATGACCGGCGCGAAGGACCTGGGCGCCTCACCGCGCGCCCGGTCTTCCGCCTCGACCTCGGCCTGGGCGGCCAGGAGCGTGGCGAAGGGCACGGCCCGCAATTCCTTGATCTGGTCGGCCCTCAGGCCAAGCTGGCGCAGCAACAGGTCGGCGGCCTTGGCGCCCTGTTCGCGGGTCATGGCGGTCAGCCGCGAGCCGCTCATCACCCCGGCGCTGGAGAACAGGCCCTTGGCGTTCGGCATCGCCAGCAGGTGGCTCACCTTTGCGCCCCCGCCGGACTGACCGACGATGAGGACACGGGAGGGATCGCCGCCGAAGGCCGCCACATTGCGCGCCACCCATTGCAGCGACGCCACCAGGTCCTGCATGCCGGCGGCCCCGGAGTCGGCGAGCGGGCCGTCGTCGCCCAGGTAGAGATAGCCCAGGGCGCTGAGGCGGTGGTTCACGGTCACCACGACACAGTCGCCGAACCGCGCCAGCATCTCGCCGTCGCCGCCGGGATTGTTGCTGGAGCCGCCGTAGAAGCCGCCGCCATGGAACCGCACGATCACCGGCCGCTTGGCGCTCGGGCTGGGATCGGGCGTCCAGAGGTTCAGCACCAGGCAGTCCTCGCCCATGCCGCCCGGCTGCACATCGTTCAGGATCAGATCAGCATAGGCGTGCCGTCGGTCCCCAGGAATCTGCGGGGCGATATTGCCATAGTCCAGGGCGTCCCGGACGCCCGCCCACGGCGCCACCGGCTGCGGCGGCAGGAATCGGTTCGCGCCGGAACTGTCGGCGCCGTAGCGCAGGCCCTTGAAGATGGAGATCCGGCCCGACCTCAGGCCCCGCACCTTGCCCTCGGCGGTCTCGACGATGGGAAACAGTTTGGACTCCGCGCTGCGGGTGGCGGCGGGCGAAGGTTCGGGGCGGTCGGCGGTCATGGCGGCTCCGGGGCCTGGGATTGCGGGTTTCGGGCGCCTTCAGGTCTTGAACCGCCCGACGCCGCCGTGCGCGACGGCGGAGACATGGTGACACAAGGCGTGTGTCGATTCCAATAAGCGGAATGAAGTTCCGTCATGCGGAACGGACGGTTCGGCCAAGTAAACGCCAGGGCACGCCGAGGCGCGCGGCGCGGCCGGCATCCGGCGTGCTGACGAAGGCCCTCAGCTCAGGCGGCGGCCCTTCGGACCTGAGCCAACAGCCACGGCAGGGCCGGGTCTGGGCTCGCGCCGATGCGATGGACGGCGAAGACCTCCAGCACAGGCGAGGGGAAGGGGGTCGTCACCACCTCCAGTCCAAAGGCCCGCGCATACCGTTCGGCCAAGGGCGCTGGCGCGGTGACCACGGCGTCGGTGGCGGCGGCGATGGTGAAGGCGGTCATGAACTGGGTCGTATGCGCCACCACCCGTCGCTTGACCCCTAGCTCGGTGAGGACCGCGTCGGCCAGGGGCGCGGCGGGAGTCGCGCCGGCGCCAACCATGATATGCCCCAGCTCGGCGAACTTTTGCAGGGTCAGGCCGCCCTCGAAGGCCGGGTGGCCCGCGCGGCCGGCCACGGCGTAGCAGCCCCGCAGGATACGCTCCCGTTTCAGCGGCTCAGGGAGCTTCGCGAAGCGTCCCAGCGCCAGGTCGACCTCGCCGCGCCGAAGCGCGTCCAGGGCTGCGTCCCCCACTGCGAAGCGGAAGGATATGGCGGCGCGCGGCGCCTCGGCCTGGACCGCGGCCAGCAGCGGGGCGGCCAGCAAGGCCGCCACGAAGTCCGCCGCGCCGATATGGAACTGCCGCTCGGAGTGGGCCGGCTCGAAGGCGGGCGCGCCGCCCACCAGGTCCTGAGCCGCATCGATCAGGGCCTCGATGCGCGGCGCCAGCTCGAGGGCTCGCCGGGTCGGCTCCAGCCCATGCGGACGGCGGATGAACAGGGGGTCGCCGAACACCTCGCGCAGGCGGGCCAGGGCGTGGCTGACTCCCGATTGCGACAGGCCCAGCCGTTCAGCCGCAGCGGTGGCGCGGCCTTGGCGCATCAACTCGCGGAACACCAGCAGCAGGCCGCCGTCCAGTTTCCGGATATTCTGAAATCCAATATCACTCATGCTTGGAATTCAGTATATCGAGCCCCATCCGCCCGCTAGTCCTCCTGAACTCAACAGGAGGCGAGACACATGAAGGCGGCGCAACTCAGCGAATACGGTCCGGCGGAGAACTTCCAGATCGTCGATCTGCCCAAGCCCAGCCCTCGCGCCGGCGAGGTGTTGATCGAGGTCGCGTTCGCCGGTTTGCGGTGGGGTGACATCATGGGCCGCAAGGGCATCCCGGTGCGCACCCAGACCGGCGCCTTCGTGCCCGGCATGGAGGCGGTGGGCGTCGTGGCCGAACTGGGGGAGGGCGTCAGCCACTTGACGGTCGGTGACCGCGTCGTGGCCCAGCCGCAGGGGGGCGCCTATGCGGCGTTCCTGCGGGCGCCGGTGGCCGCGGTGGGGCGGGTGCCAGACCACGTGCCGCTGGAGACCATGCTGGTCACCCGGGTCAACCTGCCCACCGCCTACATGCTGGTTTACGAGTGGGCCAAGGTCCAGGAGGGCGAGACGGTTCTGGTCCACGCTGCGGCCGGTGGCGTGGGCATGCTGGTGGTGCAGATCCTGAAAAGGAAGTTCCAGAATGTCACCGTTATCGGCTTGGCCGGGTCCGACGAGAAGGTCGCCCAGGTGCTGGCCAACGGCGCCGATCACGCCATCAATTACAAGACGCACGACTATGTGGCCGAGGTCGGCAAGATTGCTGGCGTCAAGCCGGCGGGATTCGCGCCGGGGGCCCCTCCGGCCGGCGTGCACGTGGCTCTGAACGGCGTCGGGGGGGCGACGCTGAAGACTGACCGCCGGGTGATCCGCCGCCTGGGCCGCTGGGTCCTGTACGGCACGCCGGGCGGGACGGAGGCGGTGAACCCCTTCGAGTACTCCTACGACTCGATCGCCATCCTGCCGTTCTCGATCATCCCCTATGCCGGCTCGCCGGAAATGGCGCGGGCGCAGGCCTATGTGAAGGACTGGCTGAAGACCGAGCCCCTGACCGCCCCGGTGATCCACCCCATCGAGGACATCGCCAAGGTCCAGGCCGCGATGGAGCGTGGGGAGACCTCGGGCAAGGTGGTGTTCCGGCTATGAAGCTTATCGACCTGACCCGGCTGCTGGACGCCGCCGACCGCGATCGGCTGCCCGAGAGATACAAGGGCTGGGGGAACAACCTGGTCCCGAATATCGAACCGATCACCCCCTGGGGCGAGGGCGCGACCGTCATGTGTTCGCTGTTCGGCTGTCAGAAGCACGACCTGCCCGGGGGCGAGGGCTGGGGCGACGAACGGCTGCGCATCACCACCCACCTGGGCACCCATGTCGATGCGCCGCTGCACTATGGTTCGACCTGCGAGGGCAAACCCGCGCGGACCATATCCGACATCGCCCTGGAGGAACTCTATGTCGACGGCATGGTCCTGGACCTGAGGGGTTCCACCCAGGGCGAGGGAATCACGGTCGAGGCCCTGAAGGCGGCGATCGCGGCGACGGGCGCCAAGCCGCCGGAGGGCGGCGCGCTGATGATCCGCACGGGGCAGGAAGCCTATACGGTCGCCGACGAGGGGATGTTCTCCTATCCGGGCATGACCCGCGATGGGACCCTGTTCCTGGCCGACCAGGGGGCGAAGATCCTGGGCACCGACGCCATGGGCTGGGATCGCCCGTTCCCGGTGATGCGCAAGGCCTTCCTGGCGACCGGGAACGCCGGGGAGATATGGGACGGGCACTTCGCCGGCCGCGACCGGGAGGTTTTCATCGTCCAGCAGTTGGACAACCTGAGGAGTCTGCCGGCGAGCGGCTTCAAGGTGGGCTTCTTCCCCCTGCGGCTGGCCGGATGCAGCGCGGCCCCCGCACGGGTCGTGGCCTTCGTGGAGGCCTGACTATTCGGCGAGGAAGGTCTCCACCTCGGCCATGAAGCCGTCGAGCCGGTCATGGTGGACCCAGTGCCCGGCGCCCTCGAAGTTCACCAGCCGGGCGTTTCTGAAGTGCTGGATTCGGCCGTCGATGACCGGATCGGAGGCCCAGGACTCCGCGCCGCGCACCAGTAGGACCGGTGCAGTGATCTGGCCCCACAGTCGGTGCTGGTCGGCATGGCTGAGGCCGCCGACCCCGCCGCCGGTGTGGTTGTCGAACTTCCAGGAATAGGTCCCGTCCTCGTTCTGATTGACCCCGTAGATGGTCAGGTGTCGCGCCTGTTCGGCGGAAAGGTGGGGGTTCTGCTGCGCCATGCGGGCGACGGCCTCGTCGATGCTGGCGTAGCGGCGCGGGGTGCGGCCGGAGTTCTTGCGGCGGTCGGCGACCCAACCGCGCAGCCGTTCCTCCACCGTGCGCTTGGCTTGCTCGGCCATCACGGCGGGGGAGGGGCCGAGGCCCTCGATGGCGACGATCTTCTTCACGCTGTCGGGGAAGGCGCCGCAGTAGTTCAGCGCGATCCCCGCGCCCAGGGAATGGGAGATGATGGTGACCGGCGCCATGTCCTTCTGATGGATGATCTGGGCGAGGTCGTAGAGGTAGGCGGCGTTGTCGTAGCCGCCGCCCACCGCCCAGGCGCTGTCGCCATGTCCGCGAAGATCCGGCGCGATCACGTGGTAGCGGTCACGGAGCCGTTCGGCGACCCAGTCCCAGTTGCGGCAATGGTCGCGGCCGCCATGGACCAGGACCAGGGGCGGCGCCCCTTCGTTGCCCCAGTCGACATAGTGCAGGCGCAGCCGCTGCGAGAAGTAGAAGTGGGATGTCGGGCCTTCCATGGCGGTCTCCGTGAGCAGGGCGGGCCACCCTTAGCACAGCAGCTCGCCGCCTCCGCCAGTGGTCGCCCGCAGCCCCATCAAGGGGGCCTGCGCCTAGAGATCGCCCTGTTCGAGCTGGCTGAGGTAGAGGAACTGCGGCGCGCGGACACCGGCCCGCCGGCGGATCTCCACCAGGGCCGGGGACTCGAAGAAGGTTCGGGCGCCTTCCAGGCTGGCCCAGCGTGAGAAGTGGACGATGCGGTTGGCGTCATCGTCGTGGCGAAGGACCTGGAAGCTCAACTCGCCGGCCGCCTTGCGGATGGCCGCCGCGTCGTCGAACACGACCTTCCAGGCGGCATAGTCCTCGACCTCGTGCAGGATCAGGACGTAGGGGCCAGCGTCAGGCATGCAGTCTCCGGCGGAAGAAGGCGAGAATCTCGTCGCGCGCGGCCAGGGTCGGCTGACCAGCCTCGTCGATCAGGTGGGCGGTCACGACGCTGTGGGGGAAGGCGACATGGCGCTGGAAGAAGGGCGGCGGCGCGTCATGAGCGGCGCTGTCGGGCAAGGTTCTGCTGACGAACCGGTCGCCCAGCGCCTGGGCGAGGGCCACGAACCGCTCGGCGCGGCAGACCTGGTCGCCCTCGAAGCGGTAGCCCAGCACGGTGAGGTCCTCCCGGTCCAGGCGGTCGCGGACGGCGGCGAGGTCCTCCGGTGCGATGTCCAGGCCGCCGGGATCGTCGAGGGGCAGGGATGGCTGGGAGAGTACGGGGGCCAGCACGGCGCTCTCCAGCATCAGGGACAGGGCGAAGTTTCCGGTGAAGCACATGCCGATGGCGCCGACGCCAGGACCGCCGCAATCGGCGTGCGCCTGGCGCGCCAGGGCCCTGAGCCAGACGGTCACAGGCGCCGAGGCGCCCGCGCCGAAGGCCCGGAACTCCGCGCTGACGCAGGCGCGCCGGAAGACCGCCGCCCCCTCGTCGGCATCCGGGATCGCCCCATCCCGGCCAAACAGCGAGGGCATGTAGACGGTGAAGCCCGCGTCACGGACCCAGCGGGCGAAGCGGGCCACATGGGGGCTGATCCCGGGCATCTCGGTCATGACGATCACCGCCGGACCGGTCCCGGCGAGATGGACTCGCTTGGTGGCGCCTTCAAGGGTGAATTCTCGGGCCTTGAAGTCGTCCAGGGCGTCGTCCTGGGTCAGGGTCTGTTGGCGCATGGATGGGCTCCGATCGGGCGGGGGGAAGGTGCGGCGGAGGCTTGAGGCCGCCGGCCTTGGCCAAGTCGAACGCACCCAGACGGACCTTGGCGATGAGGGTTGGCATGGCGACTTCCGGAGGGCGACGTTCCACCCATGTTTGCGATAGGCGGCCGCTGTTGATAGGGTCGAAATCGACACCTTTCGGGGATAACTTGCCAATGACACGGGTCGCGGTTCTTGCCCTGCCCGGCGGGCTGGCCTCCAGCCTCGCCATCACCCTGGACGCTCTGGAGACGGCCAACGACGTTAGTCTGCGCGGTGGGCGAAAGGCCCCGTTCGAGGTCATCGCTGTCCGGGCCGAGCGGGGGGGCATGCCGGAGCTGGGGCGCGGGGACCTGCTCATCATGCCGGGCCTGGGGGTCCGTTCGGAGGCGGAGCTGATTGAGGGACTGGCTACCCCGGCGGTGCGCCGCGCCGCCCGTTTCGCGGCGCAGGCCCATATGGCGGGCGCCTGCGTTGCGGCCTCCTGCGCCAGCACCTTCATCCTGGCCCAGGCCGGCCTGCTGTCGGGCCGGCGGGCGACCACAACCTGGTGGTTGGCGCCGGTATTTCGGCGTCTGCACCCCGAGGTGGCGCTCGTCACCGAGCAGATCGTCGTGGCCGACTGGCCGATCGCCACCGCCGGCGCGGCCATGGCGCAGATGGATCTGATGCTGGCGGTGGTCGCCAAGTTCGCCAGCCCGGGCCTTTCCGAGGCCTGCGCCCGCTACCTGTTGCTGGACCAGCGCCGCTCGCAGGCGCCCTATATGGCGGTGACCTTCCTGGCGGGACAGGACGCCCAGATCTCCCGGGCGGAGGCCTGGGCGCGGGAACACATCGCTCGCGACTTCAGCATGGACGAGCTGGCGGCCGCGGCCGGCCTGTCGCCCCGCACCTTCGCGCGGCGGCTCGCCTCTGTCTGCGGCCTGTCGCCGGTGAAGTTCGCCCAGCGGATCCGCATGGAAGCTGCCGAACGCCTGCTGGAGACCACGCGCCTGTCGGTGGACGAGGTCGCGCGTCGGGTCGGCTATGCCGAGCCTTCCACCCTGCGGCGGTTGATCCGGCGGGAGGCGCGGCGCTCGCCGGCCGAACTTCGGCGGCCGTGAAACTGGCGAGCCAACGCCGGCTGTGAAATACTGCCGGCATGACCGACACGCTCGCCCCCGTGATTTCGGAAGAATACCGCAGGCAGCAGCAGGTGCTGCACCAGAACCCCAACTACGGCGTCGCCTCCATCTGGTTCGCCCCTCATGTGGCGGAGGTGCTCAGCCGGAACGGCGCCAAGACCCTGAGCGACTACGGGGCAGCCGGCTCGGCGAGACGTGATCAGGGGCGAACCACGCAGCGGAAGCCGACGTGGGAGGTGGAACTGTCGAGGCTCTGCGCATGGCGCGCGGCCGGCCGATAGCGGCGGCAGTAGGAGGGCGCGCAGAGGTGCGAACCGCCCTTCAGGACCTTGCGGGCGATGGTGGGGGCGTCGGGATCGAAGGTCTCCGCCGGCGCGGCGCAGCAGGCCGATACCGTCCGACGCGTGTCCGCGGTGGACCAGCTGTCCGCGGTCCATTCCCAGACATTGCCGATCATGTCGGAAAGTCCGTAGCCGTTGGCTGGGAAGCTGCCGACCTTTGAGGTGCGGAAGCGGCCGTTCGGCTTGAGGCTCTGGTGCGGAAATTGCCCTTGCCAGGTATTGGCCATCGGCTTGCCCTTCGGCGACAGTTCGTCGCCCCACGCGAATTCCGTGTCGGCGAGACCGCCGCGGGCGGCGAACTCCCATTCCGCCTCGGTGGGCAGATCGGCGCCGGCCCAGGCGGCGTAGGCCTCGGCGTCGATCCAGGCGACATGGACGACAGGATGTTCCCAGAGGCCCGCCAAGCCGCTGTTGGGGCCAAGCGGATGACGCCAGACGGCGCCGGGCTCATAGCGCCACCAAGCCCCAGGATTGTCCAAGGCGACGGGGCCCGCGGGCGGGGTGAAGACCAGGGAGCCGGCCACCAGGGTTTCCGGCGTCGCGCCGGGATAATCGGCGGGATCGGGCGGGATTTCGGCGAAGGTGATCCAGCCGGTCTCCCGCACGAAACGGGCGAACTGGCGGTTGGTGACGGGTGCGGTGTCGATCCAGAACCCGTCCACCCATGCGTCGCGGGCCGGGGCCTCCTCGGGATAGTGACGCTCGGATCCCATGCGGAACGCCCCGCCGGGAATCCATGACATGCCGGGACGTCGCGCGCCCGGCGCGATGGCGGGGTCGGATTTCGTGTCTCTCATGGCCGCTCCCTGTCGCGCATTGTCACCACCGACGCCAAACCGTATCGCTCAAGGCGCGGGTCATGGCGACTCGGGGAGTTGGGCATGGCTGATCACGAGGCGTGGTTCGCAGCCGGCGGCGGCATGGAGAGCGTGGCGGGTTTCATCTCGCCGCGATCGGCCCGCGTCTTCTCGACCCTGCTGTCCTGGCAGACCCAGGCCGGCTTGCGGGGGCCCCTGGCCGAGATCGGCACCTACCATGGCAAGACCTTCGTGGGCATGGCCCTTGCGGCCGGTGAGGACAGGTTGCTGGGTGTCGACGTGTTCGAGGGCGACATCGCCGAGGTGCTGGTGGGGCACCTGACCCGTGTGGTCAGCCCGGAGGCTGTGGCCAATGTACGGTTCGCCAAGGCCGATTCCCGTACCATCGATCCGGCGGGATGGGCCGACCTTCTGGGGGCGCCGGCGCGCTTCGTCCACATCGACGGTGACCATGCCTATGAGGCGGTGTTCAACGACATCCAGTTGGCGGCCAGCTACCTGGTGGAGGGCGCGATCGTGGTGATCGACGACTACCTGCATGACTGGTTCCCTGACGTGACCGAGGGGATTATCGACAGCCTGAGGCAGGCGCCGAACCTCTATCCGGTGGCGGTGATCCCCCGATCTGGTCCGCTGATGGGCGGCGGCACCAAGCTGGTCTGCACAACAGAACACGCTGTGGAGCCCTGCTTCCGGCTGATCCAGGCGACCCTGCCGGAGCTGACCTTCCGCGCCGCGCGGATCGCCGACCGGCAGGCCCGCGCCTTCATGAATTACGACTAGGGCCGCCATGGCCGAACACTTCGACTACATCATCGTCGGCGGCGGCTCGGCCGGCTGCGTGCTGGCCAACCGGCTGTCGGCCGACCCGGCCAAGCGCGTGCTGGTTCTGGAGGCGGGCGGCAAGGACGACTGGATCTGGTTCCACATCCCGGTTGGCTATCTCTTCTCCATCGGCAACCCCCGCGCCGACTGGATGTTCGAGACTCAGGCCATCCCGGGGCTCGCGGACCGCAAGCTCGCCTATCCGCGGGGCAAGGTGATCGGTGGCTCATCGGCCATCAACGCCATGATCTATATGCGCGGCCAGGCCGCCGACTATGACGCCTGGCGGCAGACGGGGCTGGCCGGCTGGGGCTGGGATGATGTCCTGCCGCTGTTCCTGTCCCAGGAGGACCACATCGCGCCGGAGGGCGACCATCACCGCAGCGGCGGCGAATGGCGGGTGGAACATCCGCGCATGCGCTGGGAGGTGCTGGACTCCTTCGCGCAGGCCGCCGAGATGGCCGGCATCCCGGCGGTTGGAGATTTCAACGGCGGCGACAATGCCGGCGTCGGCTATTTCCAGGTGAACCAGAAGGCGGGGCGGCGTTGGAGCGCGGCGCGGGGGTTCCTCAAACCGGTGCTGACCCGGCCGAACCTGAAACTTGTGACCGGCGCCCAGGTGAGCCGGGTGTTGATCCAGGAGGGCCGCGCCATCGGGGTGGCCTGGACCCATGGGAGCGAGGCCTTCGAGGCCCGAGCCGACGGCGAGGTCGTGCTGGCGGCCGGGGCGGTGGGGACGCCGCAGATCCTGGAATTGTCGGGGATCGGCGACGGCCGCCGGCTGCGGGCCCTGGGGGTCGAGACCGTGCGACATCTGCCCGGCGTGGGTGAGAACCTGCAGGACCACCTGCAGATCCGGCCCTATTACGGGGTCACCGGCGTGCCGACCATGAACGAGCTCTACGCCTCCTGGTGGCGCCGGCCGCTGATGGCGGCGGAGTACGCCCTGTTCCGCAGAGGGCCGATGTCGATGGCGCCGTCGCAGCTGGGGGCTTTCGCCAGGTCTTCGCCCGAGCAGGCGACGCCGAACCTGCAGTTCCATGTCCAGCCCTTGTCCCTCGACAGGTTCGGAGAGGCGCTGCACCTGGCGCCGGCCATCACGGTCAGCGTCTGCAACCTGCGCCCCGCCAGCCGGGGCTCCATCCATGCCGCCAGCGCTGATCCGCGCGAGGCTCCCCTGATCCAGCCCAACTACCTCTCGACCCGCGAGGATGAGCGGGTGGCGGTGGACGCCATGCGCCTGGTTCGCGCCATCGTCGCCCAACCGCCCCTGGCGCAGTTCGCGCCGGTGGAGCAGCGACCGGGCGCGCAGGCCCAGAGCGACGACGAGTTGCTGGCTGCGGCCCGCACCCTGGGCACGACGATCTTCCATCCGGTTGGGACCGCCAGGATGGGCCTGGAGAGCGACCTCGGCGCGGTGGTGGATGCGCGGCTGCGGGTGCATGGCGTCGGCGCCTTGCGGGTCGCCGACGCTTCGGTGATGCCCACCATCACCTCGGGCAACACCAACTCCCCCACCATGATGATCGCCGAGAAGGCCGCGCGGATGATGGTCGAGGACGCCCGGCGTCAAGCCTGAGAATTTTCAGGTCGGGCTCGCAACCGCGCCCCGCGCCCCCTAAGTGAAGACGAGACGCGCCTCGGGCGCGGATAAGACCACAACACGGGATTGGAAACGCAGATGAGCAACGAAACTCAAGGGCTGGAGCTGCGCTCCCTGGTGAAGTCGAGCGGCGAGCTGGAATTGTCCCTGGCCACTGTTTCGCACCCTGAGCCCGGTCCCGACGAAATCCTGGTCCGCGTCCAGGCCTCGCCGATCAACCCGTCTGACCTCGGGCTGCTGCTGGGCCCCATCGACGTGGCCCAGGCCAAGACCTCGGGGACGGCTGATCGCCCGGTGACGACCGCCCCCATTCAGCCCAACTTCATGCGCGCCATGGCCGCCCGGGCCGATGAATCCATGCCCGTCGGCAATGAGGGCGCCGGCGAGGTCATCAAGGCCGGCGCCAACGTCCAGGCCCTGCTGGGCAAGACCGTCGCCATGCTGGGGGGCGCGATGTACGCCCAGTACCGCCTGCTGAAGGCCGCCGACGTCCTGGCGTTGCCGGCCGGCGCCACCGCCGCCGATGGCGCCTCGTGCTTCGTCAATCCGCTGACCGCTCTGGGCATGGTGGAGACGATGCGGATGGAGGGCCACAAGGCGTTGGTTCACACCGCCGCAGCCTCCAACCTCGGCCAGATGCTGAACAAGGTCTGCCTCAAGGACGGCGTCGACCTGGTGAACATCGTCCGCAGCGCCGAGCAGGCCAAGATCCTCAAGGACATCGGCGCCAAGCATGTGGTGGACTCCACCGCGCCTGACTTCATGGAAGAGCTGATCAAGGCGCTGGTCGCCACCGGCGCGACGCTCGCCTTCGACGCCATCGGCGGCGGCAAGCTGGCCGGCCAGATCCTCAGCGGGATGGAGGTCGCCGCCAACATGACGGCCAAGACCTACAGCCGCTACGGCTCCACCACCTACAAGCAGGTCTACATCTATGGCGGCCTGAACACGGGTCCCACCGAACTGAACCGCGCCTTTGGCATGTCCTGGGGCCTGGGAGGCTGGCTCCTGACGCCATTCCTGATGAAGATCGGCGCCGAGGCCGGCGGCAAGCTGCGCCAGCGGGTGCTGGACGAGCTGAAGACCACCTTCGCCAGCCACTATTCGCACGAGATCTCGCTGGCCGAGACCCTGAACCCCGAGATCATGGCCGGGTACAACCGCCGCGCCACGGGCGAGAAGTACCTGATCAACCCGAGCAAAGGCCTCACCTAGCTGTGAGCGGCGGGCTGACCCGGCGCGCCGCTGCGGGCGCGATCGGCGGCACGATGCTGCTGGGCGGCGGGCTGGGTTATGCCCAGACCCCGCCCGCCATGGCCCCGCAGATAACGCCGGACGATGAGGCGACGCTCGAGCCCACCCAGGTCGACAGCGGCAAAGACGCCTTCTCCCGCATCACCGTGCCGGTGACGATCGACGGCCAGGGTCCCTTCGACTTCATGGTGGATACCGGGGCCAATCGCTCGTGTATCTCCACGACCCTGGCTGCAAGGCTCGCCCTGCCGTCCGCAGGCAAGGTGGTGGTGAACACAATCATCGGCCGGCGCACCCGTCAGAGCGTGCTGGTTGACCGTCTGCAGGTTGGCAGCCGCGCCCAGCGTCGCGTGAAGGTCCCCGTCCTGCCCTTCGTGGGCACCGATATCGAGGGCCTGCTGGCGGTGGACTGGCTGCGCGGCCAGCGGCTGGTGCTGAACATGGCGCAGAAGCATGTCGCCATCACCAGCTCACGGCGTGATGTGAGCACGGTGAAGAGCGTGGTGGTGCCGGCGCGGCGGCATGCGGGGCAACTGACCATCGTCGACGCCGACATGGGCGCCAGGCCGATCAGCTGCATGATCGACTCCGGGGCCCAGCTCTCCATCGGCAATCCGACCTTGCGCAGGATGCTCGACCCGAGGATCGAGCGGAAGCTGGAGAAGGTGACCATGGTCTCGGTGACCGGTGAGACCTTCGTGGGGGACTTGCTCTATCTGCCGTTCCTACGGGTCGGCGGCTTGCAGTTGGGCAATGTGCCGGTGGTGTTCGCCGACCTGTCGGTCTTCGGCCTGTGGGGCCTTGGGACGAAGCCCGCCCTGGTGCTGGGAATGGATCTGATGGCGGAGTTCACCTCGGTGGCTCTGGACTTTGGGCGCTCCACCGTCACCTTCGAGATCGCGTAGCGCTGCCGCGCGGGTCGGGGTCAGCGCCCGGCCACGCCACCCGACCTTGGCGTATCGGCAAGACCGCCAGCCACGTCTGCATGATCGAGACCGGCCAGCGGCGGATCGACACCCTGAAATTCTATAAGGTCGCGCGCTCGGTGGGCGTGGAGCCGGTGGCCCTGTTCGAGCGACTGTCGGCGCGGCTGGATGGGTTGGCGAAGCCGGGCAGGGCCTAGAGGGTCTTCTCCAGAACGACGAAGGCCAGGTCGTCCCGCAGGGGGTCGCCGAAACGTTTGTCGCCATAGGGAAACGGCCGGGTCTCGCCGGTGGGGTCGTAGCCGCGGCGGGCGTACCAGGCGATCAGGGTGTCGCGGATGTTGACCACGGTCATGCGGATGCGGCGCGCGCCCTTGCGCTCGGCGATGGCTTCGGCGGCGTGCAGCAAGGTTCGGCCCAGGCGCCGCGCCTGGCGGTCAGGGCGAACAGTCAGCATGCCCAGGTGCCAGACACCGGCTTCCGCCGGCTCCAGCCAGACCGTCCCCAGCAGGGGGGTGTCGGGATCGTCTCGCCACATGAAAAGCCCCGCGCCTGGTGTCTCAGCGAGATCGCGGGTCAGGGTCACGAGATCCGTGCGCTGGCCCTCGAGAAAGTCAGCTTCGGTGGTCCAGCCCTGGCGGGACGTCTCGCCGCGATAGGCGGCGTTCACGAGGTCGACGATGACGGGCAGGTCGGCGGCGGTGGCGGGATAGAGCGGCATGAATTCCTAAAGTCATGGGCGGTGTTTCGCCGCAAGCCCGGGCCTGGGCCTATTCTCCTTGCGCGGCGTTCGACCCCTAGCGGCCGAACGGCGCCTCGAGGCTGTCCTGGGGCTGCGTGAACCAGGCGGCCCCGTCCTGCGTGACATGGAAGTGGTCTTCCAGCCGGACGCCGAAGGTCTCGGGGATGACGATCATGGGTTCGTTGGAGAAGCACATGCCGACCGCCAGCGGCGTCTTGTCCCCGCGCACCAGATAGGGCGCCTCGTGGATCGACAGGCCGATGCCGTGGCCGGTGCGGTGGGGCAGGCCGGGCAGATCGTAGTCTGGGCTGAAGCCTCCGGCGGCGAGCACGCGGCGGGCGACGGCGTCGATCTCCTCGCAGAGAACGCCGGGCTTCACGGCGGCGAAGGCGGCGGCCTGGGCGCGTTTCTCGATCTCCCAGACACGGGCCTGGTCCGGGGTCGCGTGGCCGAAGACGTAGGTGCGGGTGATGTCGGAGTTGTAGCCCTCAACCTTGCAGCCGGTGTCGATGAGCACGAGGTCGTTCTTGACCAGGGCCTGCTCCCCCGGCAGGCCGTGGGGATAGGCGCTGGCCACCCCGAACTGCACCGCGCAGAAGGACGAACCATCGTCGGCCCCGAGCGCGCGGTGGGCCTGGTCGATGAACCGACGGACCTCACCCGTGGTGATCCCCGGCGCCAGGATACGGGCGGCGCGGCGGTGGACCTCCAGGGTCATGGCCTTGGCCTGGGACATCAGGGCCAGTTCGGCGGGCGACTTGATGGATCGGCAGCCGTCCACAGCCGGAGCGCCGTCCAATAGGGCGAGCTCGGGGGCGGCCAGGCGCAGACCGTTGAAGACGAAGAAGGGCAGGGCGGGGTCTATGGCCAGGGACGTGGCGCCCAGGTCGGCCAGGGCCCGGGCGGTGAGGACGTAGGGGCTTTCATGCTCCTCCCAGAGCAGGAGTTCGGCCTCCACCAGCAGGGCGGCCTGCAGCGAGCCCAGCTCGAACCGGGGGCAGATCATCTTCAGCGGGCCGGTGATCGGCAGGATCATCGCCACAAGTCGCTCTGTGGGGTTCCAGGCGACGCCGGTGAAATAGCGCAGGGACGGCCCGGCCCCGATGATCAGGGCCTCGGCGCCGATCTGACCCATCAGTTCGCGGGCGCGGGCGAGGCGGGCGGCGCGTTCCGCAGGCCCGATGGCCGGCGCCTTGGGCCAGGGCGCGAGGTCGGCCAGCTGGTCTTCCGCCGTCGATCCGCCGATGCCGTGGGTCATCCGATGCTCCTGGTCTAGCTCTACGCCGCCTCCACCCCTACAACGTCACGCCATGGCAGGCAGTCAGGATTTCGCCGTCGATCCGCGCAACGCGGCGGCCCGGCTCTATCTCAACGGCGATCTCGTCAGGCGCGAGGACGCCAAGGTGTCGGTGTTCGACGCCGGGTTCGTGCTGGGGGACGGTGTCTGGGAAGGCCTGCGCCTGCACAAGGGCAGACTGCTGTTCCTGGAGACCCATCTCGACAGGCTCTATGCGGGGCTGAAGGCCATCGCTCTGGACATCGGCCTGACGCGCGAGCAACTCACGGCCGAGATCTGGAAGCTGCTGGACGGCAACGGCATGACCGACGGCGCCCACCTGCGCCTGATGATCACCCGGGGCGAGAAGGCCGCCGCCAACCAGGACCCGCGCAACTGGCTAGGCACGCCCACCATCGTCATCACCGCGGAGTACAAGTCGCCGAGCCCGGAGATCGTCACTCGAGGCCTGTCGCTGTTCACCTCCAGCATCCTCTGCACCCCGGTCCAGATGTTCGACATGCGGCTGAATTCCCACTCACGCCTCAACCTGATCACCGCCCTGCTGCAGGCCATCGAGGCCGGCTGCGACGAGGCGCTGATGCTCGATCCCAGCGGCTTTGTCTCGAGCTGCAACGCCACCAACTTCTTCTTTGTCCGCGAGGGCCGGGTGATGACCTCCACCGGCGACTTCTGTTTCAACGGGGTGACGCGGGGCAATGTCATCGCGCTCTGCCGCGCCAAGGGTATTCCGATCACGCTGGGCGACTTCAGCCTGGACGATGTCTACGACGCCGACGAGGCCTTCGTGACCGGCACTTTCGGCGGCTTGACCCCCGTGCGGGAGATCGACGGCCACCTCCTGCCAAACGCCCTGCCGGGGCCGGTGACCGCCGGGCTGCGGGCAGCCTATGAGGACCTGAAGGACGCGCAGGCGTCATGACGGAGACCGTGCGGATCGCCATGTGGTCGGGGCCGCGCAACATCTCCACGGCCATGATGCGCAGCTTCGAGAACCGCCCCGATACCGCTGTGGTGGATGAACCGTTCTACGCGGCCTATCTGGCCAGGACCGGCCTGAACCACCCGATGCGGGACGAGGTCCTGGCCTCGCAGCCGCAGGACTGGCGCGAGGTGGCCGCCGCGATGGCCGGACCGGCGCCGGGCGGGGCGGCTGTCTTCTACCAGAAGCACATGACCCACCACATGTTCGACGGGGTCGGCCTGGCCTGGATGGACGCCTGCCGCAGCGCGTTTCTGATCCGGGATCCAGTCGCCGTCCTGGCCTCCTACACCGTCAAGCGGGCCGAGGTGACACTGGCCGACATTGGTGTCGCCCGTCAGAGGGAGCTGTTTGATCGCGAGGCCGATCGCCTGGGCGCGGCGCCTCCCGTGGTGGAAGGCCGCGACGTGCTGGCCGATCCGGCGCGTATGCTGCGCGCCTTGTGCGAAGCCCTTGGCATTCCATTCCGCGCCGAGATGTTGAACTGGCCCGCGGGCCGGCGCGATACCGACGGGGTCTGGGCGCCGGCCTGGTATGACGCGGTGGAGCGGTCCACCGGGTTCGAGCGGCCCAAGGAGAGCCGCGAGGTCCAACTCTCCGGCGATCTGCGCCGCATCGCCGACCAGGCCCGGCCGCACTACGAAGCCTTGGCCGCCCACGTTCTCCGTTAGCCAGGGTCAGCGACCCGACATTTCCCGGCGCCATAAACCCGATCTCAATGCTCACCGAGCATGTTCGCCAAGGTTTGGGGATTTTTGGGGCCGATGAGTTCGCAACGACGTTTGCCAAGTGCGAACCTGACGCCCGACGATCTGTCGGGTCTCAAGATCCTCGTGGTGGATGACCACGCCAACACCCTGCGTCTGATCACCGACGTGCTGCGGGCCGGTGGCGTAGGGGATGTCTATACCGCCCCGGACGGCCATCGCGCGCGCGAACTGCTGCGCCACCGCTGTCCGCACATAATCTTCACCGACTGGTCGATGCCGGTGATGGACGGGCTGGAGCTGGTGCGCTCGATCCGGCGCGCCGCGATCCATCCCGATCCCCTGGTGCCCAACGCCGAGGTGCCGGTGGTGATGGTCACCGGCCAACGGAGTGAGCGCGACGTGCAGGTCGCCCGCCTGGCCGGGGTCAATGAATTTGTGATCAAGCCCTTCACGCCGGCGGCCCTGCTGTCGCGCATTCAGCTGGTGCTGAGGAAGCCCAGGCCCTTCATCATCAGCGAGGCCTATGTCGGCCCCGACCGGCGCCGGAAGGTGGAGTTGAACTATTCGGGGCCGCTGCGCCGCACCTGTGACCCCGAAGAGGTGGCCGACGAGGTGGAACGCGAGATCGCCCGCGAGACCATCAGTGTCGAGCTGGAGGCCATGCGCCGCCTGATCGCGGCGCGCGGCGGCGTGGACCGCGCCACCCTGCAGATGATCTACCGCGTCATGCAGCACACGACCTTCCGCGCCCGGCAGGTGCGCGACAAGTCCGTGGAGCGCGCCTCCCAGTCGATGATCGCCTATGTGGACGCCATGGGCGGTCCGGACGCCTGCGACCCGGCGGTGATCGAGATCCACTTCGACGCCATCCGCAATCTGCTGAGTCAGAACGAGATTGAGCCTGTCGAGGCTGACCGCATCGCCCGCAACCTGGAGGCGGTGGTCTCCCGCAAGAGCGCGCGGCGTCTGGTGGCGGTGGGCTAGAGGCCTATATAGGTCGCCCATGGCCGAAGCTTTCAACGACCTGACCCTGCCCGACGACAAGGCCACCCGCTATGCAGCGGTGGCCGAGGAGATCGCGTCCGTTCTGGACGGCGAACCCAATCGCACCGCGCGGATGGCCACCATCGCCTCCATGCTGGCCGCCAGCTTCGAGCACTATTTCTGGACCGGCTTCTATGTGGTCGACCCCGACAAGGAACGGGAACTGGTGGTGGGACCCTATCAAGGGACGCTCGGCTGCCTGCGCATCGCCTACGGGCGCGGGGTCTGCGGCGCGGCGGCCGCGACGGGCGAGACCCAACTGGTGCCCGACGTCCACGCCTTCCCGGGCCATATCGCCTGTGACGGGCGGTCGGCTAGCGAGGTGGTGGTGCCGGTCTTCGATCACGCCGGAAAGCTGATCGCTGTCTTCGATGTCGACGCCACCGAACCCGCGGCGTTCGACGCGGTGGACGCCGCCTGGTTGGAGAAAATCCTCAAGGCGTCGTTCGCCGCGGATCGTTAGGATTCAGGTAAGGCTGACGGCCGGTTAATTTCATATAAAACAATAAGATAGCCCCCGTCGAAGACCCGCCTTGCGACCGCTGGTTCCGGTCGCCTCTGGCGCGAAAGAGCACACCTTCCAGGGCATGTGAATTGCAGCGCGGAAGTCCACCTTTCCCTAACCGGGACAAGCTAGGGCTTAAGACGATGCTGAGTGCCGAAACCTTCCACCCGAGCGACCTTTCGCAGGCCGACATCGCCACCTGGCGGATGCTGTGCGCCAGCCGGCCGGAATTCGCCAATCCGCTGATGGGCCCTGATTTCGCCCAGGCGGTGGGCCGGGTTCGCGCCGATGCCCGGGTCACCGTCTGGCGCTGGCCGGGTCGCACCGCAGGGTTCCTGGCCTATCACCGCCGTCCGGGATGCTATGCCCGGCCCATCGGCGCGCCGCTGTCGGACTATCACGGCCTGGTGGCCGAGCAGGGTCTGGACGCCGACGAGGCGATGGCCGCCGCCGGCCTGTCGGTCTATCGCTTCACCGGCCTGACCGACCCGAACCTGGCCTTCAAGGGCTTCGGAGCCGTGGCGCGCGAGAGCTTCGTGATCGACCTTACGACCACCGCTGAGGCCTATCTGGAGGCCCTGCGCGCCGCCAGCCCCAAGCGGTTCAAGAACTATCGCCGGCTGGATCACAAGCTGGACCGCGAGGTCGGCGAGTTGTCGATCCGGGGCGCGGATCGCGACACTTCGGCCTTCAACACCCTGCTGCGCTGGAAGCGTGAACAACTGGCCCGGACCGGGGCGCACGGCTTCCTGGACGCCGACTGGACGCAAGGGCTGTTGCAGGCGCTGTTCGAGCGCCAGGACGGCGATTTCCAGGGGCTGATGGTCAACCTCTATGCCGGCGATCGGCTGGTGGCGGGACATTTCGGCGTTCGTCAGGGGGGCGTCTACCACCCCTGGATCGCGTCGACAGACCCTGAACTCGGCGCCTGGTCGCCGGGCCAGGTGTTTCTGGGCCGCGCCATCGCGGCCATGCCGGAGATGGACCTGACCACCTATGACCTCGGCCCGGGTCACGAACACTATAAGCGCCCCTATGCGCTGACGACGCGGATGATCGGTGAGGGCGTGGCCACGGCCGCCAACCTCGGCGGTCGGGCGGCCCAGATCTCGGAGCAGGCCTGGAGCCTGGCCGGCGCCCATGGCGTGGGACCGGTGGGCAAGCTGCGCCGTCGCCTGGATATCATCGCCAGCAGCGAACTCTCCTTCGCCGGCCGCGCGCGCGGCGTGGCCCAGGCCATAGGCTCTCGCGTGCGCCGCCAGCCTGCCGAGCTGGAGTCCGTCTGACCCCATGCCCTCGCCGCGTGTCAGTCTGATCATTCCCACCCAGCGACGCCTGGATGGACTGGCCACGGCGGCGCGCTCGACCTTCCGCCAGGCCGGGGTTGATCCCACGACCCTGGAACTGGTGGTGGTGGACAACGACCAGGTTCCTTCGGCCCACGCCCTGGCGGAGACCCTGGCGGCTGAGGCGCCGTTCCCGGTGATCTACGTGCATGAGGCCGACCCCGGCGTCGCCAACGCCCGAAATGCGGCCATGGCCCAGGCGCGGGGCGACTACATCGCCTTCCTGGACGATGACGAGGAAGCGCCGACCGGCTGGCTGGCCGCCCTCCTGGCGGTCCAGGCCAGGTACGACGCCGACGTGGTGTTCGGTCCGGTTCGGGGCCGGGCGCCCGCCGGCGTGGTCAGGCACCGCGCCTATCTGGAATGGTTCTTCTCCCGCGTCGGCGACGGCGCGCGAGAGGGGCTGATCGACCACTATTACGGCTGCGGTGACAGCCTGCTACGTCGCGCCAGCCTTCCCGATCCCAAGGCCCCGTTCTCGGCGATCCGCAACCAAATCGGCGGCGAGGACGACCTGTTGTTCGGCGGCATGCACACCAAGGGCGCCAGGTTCGCCTGGGCGCCGGACGCCTGGGTCTGGGAAGACCCGGTCCCCAACCGCCTGACCCTCGGATACACGATCCCGCGAGCTTTCTCCTATGGCCAGGGCCCCACCAGCCACTGCGCCGCCCGCACGCCACCCGACCGCCTGGGCGTCGCGCGCTGGATGGTGATCGGGGTTGGCCAGGCCGGCGTGTTCGGCCTGCTGGCGGGCCTGCAATGGCTGATCCGCAGCCCGCGCTTCGCCTTCACCCTGGACCGCGCCGTCCGCGGCTTGGGCAAGACCCTGTGGGGCGGCCCTTTCAAGATCCACTTCTACGGCCTGAGGGCTCCGACATGAGCATCATCACCGATTGGACGCCTGAGAAGGGCGCCGCCTTCACAAGACAGAACCTCGCCTTCGAGCACGGACTGCACGAGCGGCCGATGTTCAATGACGAGGGTCTGGAGCAATTGCTGGACCGCTATCCGCGCGAGAAGCTGGGCGTCTTCACCATGGGCGAGGACCCGGTGGCCTGGACCACCTGGCGACGGGGTTCGGCCGGGACGCTGTCGGGTTCCAAGCTGTTGGAGGCCGCCCAGTCGGGCCGCATCTGGCTGAACCTGCGCGAGACCAACCTGCACCTGGCCGACTACGCTGCCCTGGGAGACGAAATCTTCGCCGAGAAGGCCGCCCATGCGCCGGGTCTGCGCACCTTCAAGCGGGACCTCGGGATGCTGATTTCCTCGGCCAACGCCCAGGTCTTCTACCATCTGGATGTGCCATTGGTGTCGTTGTGGCAGTTGCGGGGACAGAAGCGGGTCTGGGTCTATCCGGTGGCCGACCCCTATGTGGGCGACGAAGCGCTGGAGAAGATCGTACTGCGGGAAACCGCCGAACAGTTCGCCTTCAATCCCGCCTGGGACAAGGGGGCGGAGGTTCACGACCTGACGCCGGGCAAGATGGTGACCTGGGCCCAGAACGCTCCGCACCGGATCGAAAACGGCCCGATGCTGAACGTCTCACTCTCCATCGAATTCATGACCCCCCAGGCGCTGCTGCGCGCCAATGTGATCTACGCCAACGGCGTCCTGCGCCGCCGGCTGGGGGCTCGGCGACCCCGCATTCAGGACGGCTTCACGCCGGGCGCGCTGGGCAAGCTGGCCGTGGCGCGTGGCGCCAAGGCGCTGAAGCTGCAGAAGCCCAATCCCCGCGTCCTTCCCACCAGTTTCAAGCTGGACGGCGAGCGGCTGGGAAGCCTGCTGCCGGTCTAGCCGGCCCGGAAGATGACGCCCCGTTGGCTTCCGTGACGGCGCCCGCCTAGACTGGATTTCGACGCGCAAGAGACGCGCATTTCCAAAGGGAGCGGAACCATGGGCGAAGCCTATATCGTCGCGGCCTCACGCACGGCCGGCGGCCGCAAGGGCGGCAAACTGAAGGATTGGCATCCGGTCGACCTGGCCGCCAATGTCCTCAACGACCTCGTCGACCGCACCAAGGCCGATCCGGCCCTCATCGAGGACGTGATCATGGGCTGCGTCGGCCAGGTGGGCGAACAGGGGATCAATGTCGGCCGCAACGCCGTGCTGGCCTCGCGTCTGCCCGAGAGTGTGCCCGGCACCAGCGTCGACCGTCAGTGCGGCTCCTCGCAGCAGGCTCTGCAGTTCGCGGCCCAGGCCGTGATGAGCGGCACGATGGACATCGTCATCGCCGCCGGCGTCGAGAGCATGACCCGCGTGCCCATGGGCCTGTCGGCAGCGCTGCCGGCCCAGAACGGCTTTGGCAACTATATGAGCCCGGGCATCCAGGAGCAGTATCCGAATATTCAGTTCAGCCAGTTCATCGGCGCCGAGATGGTCGCCAAGAAGTACGGCCTGAACCGCGACCAGCTGGACGAGTACAGCTTCCAGTCCCACCAGCGCGCCATCGCCGCCACCCAGGCCGGCGCCTTCAAGAACGAGATCGTCGCCATCGAGGTGACCGACGCGGAGGGCGTCAAGACCCTTCACACCGTCGATGAGGGGATCCGCTTCGAGGCCAGCCTCGAGGGCATCAAGGGCGTGAAGCTCCTGCGCGAAGACGGCAGCCTGACGGCGGCGTCCTCCAGCCAGATCTGCGACGGCGCCTCGGGCGTGATGATCGTCTCTGAAAAGGGCCTGAAGGAACTGGGTGTGAAGCCGCTGGCCCGAATCCACCACATGAGCCTGCTGGGCCACGATCCCGTCATCATGCTGGAAGCCCCGCTGCCGGCCACCGAACGCGCCCTGAAGCGCGCTGGCATGACTGTCGACGACATCGACCTGTTTGAGGTCAACGAAGCCTTCGCCTCCGTGCCCGTGGCCTTCATGAACTCGCTGGGGGTCTCGCGGGACAAGATCAACGTCAACGGCGGCGCCATCGCGCTGGGTCACCCCCTGGGCGCCTCGGGCACCAAGCTGATGGCCACCCTGCTGAACGCCCTGGAATCCAGGGGCGGCAAGTACGGTCTGCAGACCATGTGCGAAGGCGGCGGCATGGCCAATGTGACCATCGTCGAACGCCTCTAGCCGGCTTGGCTTCCTTCTCCCCGTGCGGGAGAAGGAAGCCTCGCTGCATCGGGGACTTGAGTTGAGCCAGCCACGCATTGTCGCCGTCACCGGCGCGTACGGAATTCTCGGCGCCGCCGTGGCCCGCGCCGCGGTCGGGCAGGGGGCCAAGGTCGCCCTCATCGATTTTTCAAGGACTCCGCCCGCCGGGCTGTTGGAGGCCTGCGGGCCAGACGCGCGGGCGCTGCCGGGCGTGGACCTAACCGATCCCGACGCGGCCAAGGCCGCCGTCGATGAAGCCGCCGCGAAGTTCGGCGGGCTGGATGTCCTGATCAATGTTGCGGGCGGCTTCGCCTGGCAGACCCATGCCGATGGCGACCCGGCGGTCTGGGACAATCTCTACGCCATGAACGTGCGCACCACGGCCAATGCGGTCCGCGCCGCCATTCCGCACCTGAAGGCGAGCGTCGCCGGCCGGATCATCAACATCGGCGCGAATGGCGCAGTGAAATCCGCTGCGGGCATGGGCGCCTATGCCGCCTCCAAGGCCGGGGTTCATCGCCTGACCGAGAGCTTGGCTGAGGAACTGAAGGGCCAGGTCACGGTCAACGCCGTGCTGCCCTCGATCATCGACACGCCCACCAACCGCGCCGACATGCCCGACGCCGATTTCGCCAGCTGGGTTACCCCCGAGGAGCTGGCCGCAGTGATCCTGTTCCTGGCCTCGCCCGCCGCCAGCGCGGTCACCGGCGCCCTGATCCCGGTCACCGGCCGGGTCTGAACCGCCAAACTTGTTACGCCAAAGCCGCACGGAGGGGCGAATCGTCCCATCGAGGCGAGGACGGGTGGCGAGGGCTTACGAAGTAAGACAGAACCGTGCCCTGTTCCGGGGGAGGGGCGCGTGATGGGTATGCTGATGATCGCGGCGGCGGTGGCCGCTCTGGCTGCGGGCGAGCCTCCCGTCGCAGTGACCCCCGCGAAGGCCGCCACCTCCGAAACCGGCGTCATCGCCTATCCCGCCAGCTTCTTCGCGGAGGCCTCGCCCTCGACGGCCTACGACATGGTGATCCGGGTGCCAGGCTTCTCCTTCGAGAAGGGGACGGTGGTGCGTGGCCTGGCCGGCTCCGGCGGCAACGTCCTCATCGACGGCGAGCCGGCGGTGGCCAAGAACGACGCCCTCGACGAGATACTCAGACGCATTCCGGCCGGGGCCGTGGCCCACGTCGACCTGATCCGTGGCGGCGCGCCGGGCATCGACATGCAGGGCCGCACCGTCGTGGTCAACGTGGTGCGCAAGTCGACCGCCGGCTTCCGCGGCGCGACGACGACAGGCGCCTATGCGGTCTATGACGGCCGGATCCTGGGGAGCTTCCGGGCCGAGGGGCAGTGGCGCTGGGCCGGTGGAAGGTCGGCGGAGGCCTCGATCATCCTGGGCTATGGACCCGACGACCAGTTGGGGGACGGCCAGCGTATCCGCACCGCGGCGAACGGTTCGACCTTGATCCTCTCCGACGTGGACGCCGACGGTAAGGGCCTGAAGCAGTGGACCACCGGCGCCTATGAGACCCCGCTGGCCGGGGGCAAGCTGCGGCTGAACGCGGCCTACATGTTGACCCCCTATTCGGCCGAGATCACCGACCGGTTCCGCTTTCCGGGCGGCAAGGAATACCAGTACGACACCATGGACCGGCTGCAGGCCGAAGTGGGTGGGCGTTTCACCCGCCACCTGACGCCACGCCTGGACGTGGAGGCCGTGG
Source organism: Phenylobacterium sp. (assembly GCF_037968635.1). Classification (GTDB taxonomy): domain Bacteria; phylum Pseudomonadota; class Alphaproteobacteria; order Caulobacterales; family Caulobacteraceae; genus Phenylobacterium. The sequence goes on along the minus strand of NZ_JBBKVV010000104.1, from coordinate 35,219 downwards.
CCTTCCAGCAGTGGAATAACAACAACACCAAGTCGCGGTTTGAGGGCGTCAACCTGGTCCGGCAGTTCGAGGGCGACCGGAAGACTACCGAGAGCGTTGGACGCGGACACGTGCGCTTCGCCCAGTCACCGGCCTTGACCTGGGAGTTCGGCGGCGAGGGCGCTTACAACAAGCTCGATAACACCACGACCCTGTTCCAGAACGCGGTGAAAGTCCGCTTGCCGGCCGCCAGCGTGCTGGTGACCGAGAAGCGCGGAGAACTATTCGCCACCGCGACCTGGCGTCCCAGCGAGGCGATCTCGGCGGAGGCCGGCCTGCGCCAGGAGCGGTCCACGATCGTGTCGGAGGGCGACGTCCTGCTGGAGAAGCAGTTGCAGTTCACCAAGCCGCGGATCGCGGTGACCTGGTCGGCGACGCCGACGACCCAGCTGCGTGTGCGGGTCGAGCGTGAGGTCGGGCAGCTCAACTTCGACGACTTCGTGGCCCCGTCGTCCGTGGCCAATACGGGTACGGTGATCGCGGGCAATCCCGATCTGTCGCCGCAGCAGGCCTGGGTGGTGGAGGCCGCCATCGAGCAGCGGTTCTGGAACAACGGCGCGGCGATCCTGACCCTACGGCACTACGAGCTCACCGACGTCATCGACCGGGCGCCGATCTTTGGGCCCGGCGGCAGCGTGGCCGATGCGCCGGGCAATATCGGCGAGGGGACCAAGGACGAACTGCAGGCCAGCCTCAGCCTGCCGCTCGACCGCTTCCGCATTCCCGCCGGCCAACTGAAGGCCCAGGCGGTGTGGCGGCGATCGGAAGTGACCGACCCGCTGACGCTCCAGCCGCGCCAGATCTCGGGCCTGCGCCACATGGAGTGGGACCTGCACTTCAGCCAGGACCTGCCCCGCTGGAAATCCAACTGGGGGATCGACGTCAACAAGGGCGGCTCCAACGCCAACGACGCCTATGGCTGGCGCGATCGCGCGTTCCGACTGTCGGAGATAGAAACCCGGAAGCTCGACCCCTGGGTCACCCTGTTCGGGGAGTACAAGCCCAAGCCAGACCTCAGTGTGCGGCTGGAGCTGATGAACCTCACCGAACGCAGCGCCCAGCGCACCCGCGAGGTCTATGCGGGGCCGCGCGACCGCAGCGCTCTGCTCTACACCGACGTGCGCGACCTCCGCTGGGGTCGGATGTGGAACCTGCGGATCCGCAAGAGCTTCTAGGGGGCGGTGGGGGCCTGGGCCGTCGGCGGGTTGGCGCTGGCCACGCGCCAGACAATGTCGCCGCTGTCGTCGGCGACCAGCAGGGCGCCGGTGTTGTCCACCGCCACCCCGGCTGGCCGGCCCTGCGCCTCGTCCTTGGCGTTCAGGAAGCCGGTGAGGAAGGCCTGCGGCGGGCCGGAGGGCTCGCCCTTCACGAAGGGGATGAAGACCACCCGATAGCCGTTCAGCGGCTTGCGGTTCCAGGAGCCGTGCTGGCCGATGAACACCCCGCCCTTGTAGGCCACCGGGAAGGCGTCGGCCCGGTAGAATGCCAGGCCCAGGGAGGCGGTGTGGGGGCCGAGCGCGTAGTCGGGAACCAGGGCCTTGGCCACTAGGTCCGGCTGCTGGGGGCTGACGCGGGTGTCCACGTGCTGGCCGTAATAGCTGTAGGGCCAGCCATAGAAGCCGCCCGATGTGACGCTGGTCATGTAGTCGGGGACCAGATCGTCGCCCAGTTCGTCTCGCTCGTTGACCGCGGTCCAGAGCTTGCCGGTGACCGGCTCCCAATCCATGCCGTTGGGATTGCGCAGGCCGGTGGCGTAGGGGCGGCTCGGGCCCTCGGGCAGGGTGAATTCGACGATCTGGGCGCGGCCCGCCTCGGCCGGCAGGCCGTTCTCCCCGATGTTGGAATTGGAGCCGACGGTGGCGTACAGCTTCTGCCCGTCCGGACTGGCGATGATGTTCTTGGTCCAGTGGTGATTGATCGGCCCGCCGGGCAGGTCGAAGACCTTGGTCCCGGTTCCCTTTACCTGGGTCTGGCCTTCGGAATAGGGGAAGGCGACGATGGAGTCGTCATTGGCCACGTAGAGGGTGTCGCCCACCAGGGCCATGCCGAAGGGGCGCTTCAGCCCTTGGGCGAAGATCGCCTTGGTGTCGGCCACGCCGTCTCCGTCGGAGTCGCGCAGCAGCATTATCTTGTTCGGGCTGACTTGCAGGGCGCCCGCCCGCTTCTGAATGACCTGGGCGATCCAGTCCTTGAAGGTCTCGGGCTTGCCGGCCTCCGACGATGACTCCGCGGCGAGCACATCGCCATTGGGCAGGACCAGCAGCCACCTTGGATGATCCAGGCCATCTGCGAACCGGGTGACGACGAAGCCGGGCGGCGCCTGGGGAGCGGCGTCCTTGGGCCAGCCGACGAACTTGGCGACGTTCACCGTCGGCAGTGCGCTCTGAGTTGGCTCGGGCAGGGCGGGCTTGGGGCCGAAGCCCACGAAGGGGTCGGAGGCGCCCTTGCCGCAGGCGGTCAGGCCCAGCGCCGCAAGGGTGGTGGCCAATATCACCGAACGCATGGGCGGCTCCCTGATCCCCGACCCTTGGACAATGCGCGGCTCGGCTTCGGGTTCAGCCTAACACGGGCGCGTTCGGCATGACGGCGTCGCTATGCCGAACCGGAAGGAATCATCGACAGAGAAGCTGCCGGTCGCGGTCTTGTGATGATGGCTGAGCGGGACCCAGCAGGTTGACGGATCCCTCACGCGGACGGAAGCTGGCAAGGTGAAGCTTCAACAGGAAGCGCATTCGGGGCGGCAATCATGAGCGTTGAACTGACGATGCTGACCTATTCGGTCGGCCTGCTTTTCGTGCTGGTCTTCATCCAGGCTCTCGCCGGCATCCGTGCTCAGGGCGCGGTGCCCCTCGCCAACTCCCGCGACGACCTGCCGCCGCCGAGCGGTTTCCACGCGCGGATGAAGCGGGTGGTGGACAACCATCGGGAGGGGCTGGTGATCTTCGCGCCCCTGGTGCTGGCGGCGGCGGTCGCCGGGGTGACCAGCGGGACAACGGTCCTGGGGGCGCAACTTTTCTTCTATTCGCGGGTCGCCCACGCGGTCCTCTACATCTTCGGCGTTCCCATGGTGCGGCCGATCGCCTGGGCCGTCGGTCTTGTGGGCACGGTGATGGTGTTTGCCGCCTTGGTGGGCCTGGCCTAGAGCGTTTTCTGGGCGCCTCCCGACCGGGGAGGCGTGACAGGAGGTTTGCATGACCCGCCATCTCGGCTCCTGCCATTGTGGGGCGGTGACCTTCGCCATCGAGGCGGAGATTGACCACCTCACCGCCTGCGACTGCTCTCTCTGCGTGAAGAAGAACGCGCGGATGGTGCGGGTACGCGAGGACGCCTTGGTGATCTTGTCGGGCGAGGATCAACTGGGCGCCTATGTGTGGAACACCCACCGGGCGCGGCACCACTTCTGCCGGACCTGCGGAATCTATGTCTTCCACCGCAAGCGCGCGGCGCCCGACATGTATGAGGTCAATGCCTTCTGCCTGGACGGGTTTGATCCCTCCAGATTTCCGGTGTGCGCCAGCGAGGGGATGGGCATGTCGGTGGAGGTCGATGGGGCTCGAGAGGTCTGGCCGGGACCAAGGGGGGCTTGAGGCGGGGTTGCAGCCTTCGTCGCGCGGGCGTATGGCGCGGCCATGCTCGATCACCTGAAGGCGAACAACAAGGCTTGGGCCGCGCGCAAGATCGCGGCTGACCCCGGCTTCTTCAAGCGACTGAAGGGGCAGCAGGCGCCGGACTATCTGTGGATCGGCTGCTCCGACAGCCGCGTTCCGGCCAATGAGATCGTCGATCTCGATCCCGGCGAGCTGTTCGTGCACCGCAACGTCGCAAACCTCGCCCCGCCGCAGGACGCCAATTACCTTTCGGTGCTGCAGTTCGCCGTCGACGTCCTGAAGGTGAAGCACATCATGGTGGTGGGTCACTACGGCTGCGGCGGCGTGGCCGCGGCGGTGGATGGACAGCGTCGGGGCTTGGTGGATCACTGGCTGCACCCCATTCGCGAAGTCCATGAGGAGCACAGCTGCGAACTGGCCGCCCTGGCCGACGACGCCGCTCGGCTGGACCGCCTGTGCGAGTTGAACGTGATCCGCCAAGTGAAGAACGTGGCCACCGACGTCTTCGTGCAGGACGCCTGGGCCAGGGGGCAGAACCTCTGCGTCCATGGCCTCGTCTACTCGCTGGAAAACGGCCTGTTGAAAGACCTCAATGTTTCGGTCGGCAACCACTGCGAAGAGTAGATCCGGCGCGGCCCGATCCTCGCCAGGACGCCTGATCCCTTACTGAGAAGCTCTTTGCGCGAATTTGGCCGCGCCATGAGCCGTCGCGTGCCTGCTGGTTCGCCTCGATTTTGTGTATAACTTAAGTAACGCAAAATACAGATTTGATTAAGTCCTTATTCACCGTGAAGATAAACCACAGTTTAAACGGAATGCCCGAAAAGCGTCTTCGACAAGTTCAATCAATAACCAAAACGCAAAACACAGTCGGGAAAACATTCATGAAGATCTTCGCCGCTTTCGCCGTTGCCGCCGCCGTCTCCGCCTTCGCCGTCCCCTCCTTCGCCGCCGATGGCGTGGTGAGCGTCGACAGCGTGCGCATCGCCCTGGCCGGCAAGTCCGACGCCCAGGTTCGCACCGAGATCCGCGACGCCGCCTCGACGGTCTGCGGCGCCCTGACCGGCGACTGCTGGGCGAACGCGGTGCGCAAGGCGAACGCCGACTTCAGCGCCATCAGCCGCGCTCGTCAGCCCGCCGCGCCGGCTCCGGTTCGCGCCGCCAAGCTTGAGGACGGTCGCGCCACCGTCGCTTCGGTTCGCGTCGCCCTGGTGGGTCGTTCGAACGACCAGATCCAGGCCGATATCGCCGCCGCCGCCAACACCGTCTGCAAGGCGACCAACGACTACGCCCCCGACTACCGCGCCTGCGTGACCGGCGCCGTGCGCTCGGCTCAGCTGCAACTGCGCCAGCTGGCCCGCCTCGAGGGTTCGAGCCAAGTCGCCTCGATGTAGGACACCTTACTCCGTAAGGTGTTGAAGCCGCCGGCGCTGGTCCCCCCAGCGTCGGCGGTTTTCGTTTGTGCGCCTGCCGCCACGTCACACTTGGCCTGATCGCCGGGAGGCCTAGACTAGGGTCAACGAACCAAGACGTGGAGGAACCGACATGGCCGATTTCGGAGGCGATCTCGAACTCGAGGAATTCCGGACGCAGGCGCGCGCCTGGCTGGAGGCCAACTTCCCAGCTTCGCTGAAGGGCAAGGGCTTCCTTGCCGCGACCGAGGTGACGACCACCAACGCCGAGCTCAACGCCTGGCGCAAGGCCATCGGCCTCAAGGGCTGGGCCACCCCTACCTGGCCAGCGGAATATGGCGGCGGCGGCATGTCACCCCAACATGCCCGGGTGCTGACCCAGGAGATGGGCAAGATCGGCGCCTTCAACCCCCTGATGTTCGGGATGGGCGTGACGATGATCGGGCCGACGATCCTGGACTACGGCACCGAAGAGCAGAAGAAGCAGCACATCCCGCCCATCGTGCGTGGCGAGGTCCAGTGGTGCGTGGGCTATTCCGAGCCCGGCGCCGGGTCGGACCTGGCCTCCCTGCAGATGAAGTGCGAGGACGCCGGCGACCACTATGTGATCAACGGCCAAAAGACGTGGACCAGCGGCGCCCAGTATTCCGACTGGTGCGGCGCTCTGGTGCGCACCGACTTCTCGGCCAAGAAGCATGAGGGCATCAGCTTCATGCTGATCGACATGCACCAGAAGGCCATCGATCCGCGGCCCATCGCCCTGATCGCCGGCGCCTCGCCGTTCTGCGAAACCTTCTTCACCGACGCGCGGGCCGAGAAGAACGGCCTTCTGGGCCCCTTGAACGGCGGCTGGACGGTGGGCAAGCGTCTGCTGCAGCACGAGCGCGCCAGCCAGACGGGAACCGGCGGCGGTGGCCGCACCGTGCCGCTGAACGAGATCGCCAAGCGCTATGTGGAGGTTGATGAGGACGGCCGCATCGCCGACCTGGACCTGCGCACCCGCCTGACCCGGCACTTGATGGACGCCCGCATCCACGGCCTGACCCTGGTCCGGGTGATGGCGGAATCCAAGGAAGCTTCGGGGGCCACCAACGGCGCCTCGGTGCTGAAGAACTCCGCCACGGTGGTGTCCCAGGGCCGCGCCGAGCTGACCCTGGAGATCATGGGGCACCAGGGCCTGGGCTGGCAGGGTTCGGACTTCAACCAGGAAGAGATCGAGACCGTGCGCGGCTGGCTGTCGGGCAAGGCGATGTCGATCTATGGCGGCTCGGTCGAGATCCAGAACAACATCATCTCCAAGCGGATCCTGAACCTGCCGGACAACACCCAGTCCACCTGACGGGTGACGTCAAACCGACTCAATCGCGGTGGTATGTCGGGCGAACCACTTTAGCGAGACGCATGCCTTGCCGAGTCCCGACACCCGCCCGTGGCGCCAGCGCCTGGCCGCCTATCAGCAGCCGCACGCCGGACGCTCGATCCTGGAGATCGTGATCACCGCCGCACCCCTGGCGGCGATCTGGGTTGGGGCCTGGGTGGCCTCCCACTTCGGGCTGTGGTGGCTGGCCCTGTTGCTGGCGGTTCCGGCGGCGTTGTTTCTGGTGCGCCTGTTCATGGTGCAGCACGATTGTAGTCACCGGTCCTTTTTTCGCACGCCCGCCGCCAATGACTGGATCGGCCGGGTGATCGGGGTGCTGACCCTGACGCCCTACGACTGCTGGCGCCAGACCCACGCCATCCACCACGCCACCTCCGGCGACCTCGACCGCCGAGGCCTGGGCGACATCCTGACCCTCACCGTAGACGAGTACCGCGCCCTCCCGCTGTGGCGGCGGATCGGCTACCGGCTCTATCGCCATCCGGTGGTGCTGTTCGGCATCGGCCCGGCCTATGTCTTCCTGCTGGAGCAGCGCCTGCCCAGCGGGCTGATGAAGGGCGGCTGGCGGCCCTGGTTGAGCGCCATGGGCACCAACCTGGCCATCGCCGCCTTCCTGCTGATCGTCGCCCTGCTGGCCGGCTGGCCCGCCCTGCTGCTGGTCAACCTGCCGACCCTGGTGATCGCCGCCTCCATCGGGGTCTGGCTGTTCTACGTCCAGCACCAGTTCGAGGGCACCTACTGGGCGCGCCGGGACGACTGGGACCTGACGGAGGCGGCGCTGAAGGGGGCGTCGCACTATCACCTGCCGCAGCCCCTGCGGTGGATGACCGCCAATATCGGCGTGCACCACGTGCACCACATCTCCAGCCGCATCCCCTTCTATCGGCTGCCCGCCGTGCTCAAGGACCATCCGGAACTGCGTGAAGCCGCCCGCCTGTCCGTGCCCCAGAGCATCCGTGCGGTGCCGCTCTCGCTATGGGACGAGGCCAGCGAGCAGCTGATCTCCTTCCGCCAACTCGCGCGCCAGACCCGCCTGGCCAGGGCCGCCTAGAGGTTCAGCTTCACCACGGCGGCGTCGAAGGCCGCCATCTCGGCGGCGGAGCCGACCGTCACGCGGCTGCGGGTCGGCCAGATCGGCCAGGAGCGGCCGATGGCGACGTTCTCCTTGGCGAAGGCGGCCTGGACCTCCTTGGCCGGCTTCTTCCAGTCCACCATGAAGAAGTTGGCGTCCGAGGGGACATGCTCAATGCCGCGCTTGTCGAGGAGCGCCAGGCTCTTGGAGCGCACCGCGATCATCTCGTCGCGCCGGGCCTTGATCAGCCCGGCGGCGGTCAGGCTGGCCGTGCCGCAGACCAGGGACGGATTGGGCAGGGCGAAGCTGGCCATGCCGCCGTCATAGCGCATGGTCTTGGTCATCAGGTCAGGCCGGGCGATCGTCGCGCCCAGACGCATGCCGGCCATGCCGAACAGCTTGGAGAAGGTGCGCAGGACGATGATGTCCTTGTTCTGCGCGGCCAGGTAGGCGCCGGGCTTGGCCTCCGAAAAATGGATATAGGCCTCGTCCAGCAGGACGATGGAGCCGGCGGGCTTGTTGGCCAGCAACCACTCCACATCGGGCAGGCCGGTCAGGGTCGCGCTCGGATTGTTGGGGGTGCAGATGTAGTAGACCCCGGCGTTGGGATCGGCGGCCAGCATGGCCTTCACATCGTGGGCGTAGTCGGCCTTCAGCGGAACCTTGGACACCTTCACCCCCAGGTACTGGGCGACGCTCCCGGCCAGTTCAAAGGTGGGGTCGGCGGTGACCAGGCCGCGGGTCGGCGAGCAATAGGTGACGATGATGCGCGACAGCGGATCGCTGGACCCCGGCCAGGTCATGATGTGGCTGGTGGGCACGCCTTCCACCGAGGACAGCGCCTGGGCGAAGGCCTCGCGCTGGGAGCCGGTGTAGCGGTTACCGGTGGCGATGGCGTCCGCCGCAGCCTTGGCGCCGGGCGCGAGAGGGCCGGTCCAGCACTCGTTGGCCCCGATCAGCACCATGCTCTTGGCCTCCTGCGCCACGGCGGGGCCGGCGAGCGCCGTGCCCAGGGCTGGGGCGGCGGCGAACAGGCTGAGCACCTTGCCGATGCTGCGACGGGAGTAGCCGCGGCTGGTGAGGTCGGAGAGGGCCTCGTCGGTGAGTTCGGTGCGGGCGGTCATGTGGAAGTCCCCAGGGTTGGCCCTTGGAGCTTAGGCGTGTGGGGACCGGTGGCAATGACGGTGGGCGTTCGGGACCACGATGGCGGCCGCCTGTTCATTTGTTGAGCGCTGCGGCGTCCAGGCGCCGTCAGAAGTTCTTGTTATGTTCTGGACACGATGAGGCACTTATGCACTTGAGATACCACGATTGATTTGATAGGGTTTTCTCAACAAGCGAGAAACCCGATGTCTACCGACCTGACCGCCCCGATTTTCCACGATGAAGACGCCGCCCGCGCTCACTTCCAAGCGCTGCGCTGGCCGCATGGTCCGGTCTGCCCGCATTGCGGCGTGGTCGATAACGCCACGGAGATGAAGGGCCGCACAACCCGTCCGGGTCTGTTCAAGTGCAAGGAAAAGGAATGCCGCAAGCCGTTCACCGCCACGATGGGCACGGTTTACGAGCGCTCGCATATCCCGCTGCATAAGTGGCTGCTGGCGACGCACCTGATGTGCTCGTCAAAGAAGGGGATCAGCGCTCACCAACTGTTCCGGATGCTCGGCTTCGGCTCCTACAAGACGGCCTGGTTCATGGCGCACCGCATCCGCGAGGCGATGAACCTGCCCGCCGAACCGTCCCCGCTGGGCGGCGAAGGCAAGTTCGTTGAGGTCGATGAGACCTACGTGGGCGGCAAAGAGGCCAACAAGCACAAGAACAAGCGCAACTCGCGCGACATGTTCGGCCGCAAGGAAGCCGTGATCACCCTCGTTGAGCGCGGCGGTCGCGCCCGTTCTTTCCACGTCGCCAACGTCACGGCGAAGACCCTGCGCCCGATCATCGTCAAGACCGCCGACCGGGCCTCTCACCTGATGACGGACGGCGCCCGCATGTACCCAGCGGTTGGCAAGGAGTTCGCCGCTCACAGCGCCGTCGATCACGCCGCTGGCGAGTATGTCCGCCACGGCCTGCATCACTCCAACACGGTCGAGAACTACTTCTCGATCCTCAAGCGCGGGATCACCGGCACGTTCCACCACGTCTCGGAAGCGCACCTCTCGCGTTATCTAGTGGAGTTCGATTTCCGCTACTCGAACCGCTCGGGCCTCGGGATCACCGACAGCATGCGAGCCGACGAGGCCGTGCGCGGCGTGGTCGGCAAGCGCCTGACCTACCGACAGCCTCGTAAAGCCGCGTAGCCGGAAGCAGAAGGCGCGGAAGCTTCAGGCGAAGCGGCACCTTGGGACTCGGAACGGATCGTGAATCACCCTAGACGGGTAGTGCCCGGCGACGCGCCAACGTCGACCGGGCGTTCCGAAACCGCCTGTGTGGGGCGGGCCGAAGGCAAAGGGATACTCTCTGAGTCACCCTAGACGGTCAACCCACGCAGGCACCCAAACAAGGATGCCTTTATGTCAAACCTCTACTGGTTGACCTTCAGGATTGCCCAAGTCGGCAATCACACCGCCCGCTATGACGGCCTAACAGGCGCCGTTGGCAGCATCGCCACCATGCCGTGGTGGGTCGAGCCTACGTCGTTCATCCTCTTCCAAGCTCAGCAGAATATCGATGAAGTCGCCGCCATCATCAGTGGTGAGATCGACGTCAGTACCGACCTCGCCCTGCTGGGTATGCCGCTCTTCAAGAGCGCTCGGGCTATCGGCGCAATCACCGATCAGGACCTCTTCAAGATGATGCCCTTCACGAAGTGGGCTTGATCGGGGAACACGCTGACGCCCAGACGGCGCGCAATCCAAAGCGCAAGACGGAGCCTTAGGTGTCTCATTTCATTTTCGGCGCGGGCTTCGGCTCGCGCCCCTTCTTTGGATCTCGCGGTTGCGGCGGCGTTGCCAGCATCCGCTTCACGACTTCGTCGCGACGGCGAGCGGCTTCCTCTTCCGAGATGTCGTCTTGGCTGTCCGTCACGCTAGCCCCTTCCGCACCGTGAAAGTTCAGTTATGCCATAGCCCATGAATGTTCGGGACTGGGATAGCTTCATACGCAGGGGTCGAGGCAGAACTATCCAGCTAGCGCAGCTGTCTCCCAACCTAACCGAGCACCTAGGCGCGGCTTCCAATGTCGTGCGGATAGAACACTCGTACGCGGTGAAGTGCGTTCAGGAGCACCAACTTCTTCCGAACCATTTTCCGATGCTGGACGAAACGATTGATCAGGGAGCTGTCGTGCGCGACGGCGACCAACATCTCGTCTTCCTGCACTTTGATGAGTACGTCTGGAACAAGTGGTTTCGCGTGACGGTCAAGCGCTGCAACGAAAGGCGCTTGCTGTTCGTGGTCACGTTCCACAAGACGGAGTGGCCGCAGGTGCGGAGCAAGATGCGCCGCTTTCCGGTCTTGCGAGACTTGAAGAAGTGAGGGGCGGCCGAAGCCGCCCCCTAGTGCGTGGTGGGGACTCCATATCGTTGTCCCCCACAAAGCTCACCCATCTCAGAAGAGCCCAACGTTAAAGCTCTAAGGACAGGGCTACGGCCTGGAGATTCACCGCGTCGCACGCAACTCCAAAAGGTAATGAGTCGGTAAAGGTTTCCCTACCGAAAAATCTAGCGAGCGCCGGCCTGTCCGAATCAGTCTAGGGCCGCCGACGTGGTATCTCAAGTGCATAAGTGCCCACGATGAGACTTGGAGTGTAGCTTGAGCGTGCGGAAGAGATCGTCGCCGGGCGCGCCGGTCTTATGGGGATTTGCGTTTTTCTGGTCAGAAAAGGTGAGTTTGCATGGCGCGTATGCCGAACGGGGAGCCGCGTTCCGTCCCCGACATTAATGACGAAGACTATGACGAGATGATCCGCCGTCAGGCCGCGAACAATGCGCGGGCGGCGGGTGAGCCTGAAATGAAGTCGGGAAGCGGTGGCCGGATTGGCCATCCCGGCGAACTGGAGTCCCTTATCCCAGTGTGGGGATCTGGCCGTGAGGCGTTGGCGGATTTCGAAGACGGCGACTATATCGGAGCCGGCCTGAATGGAGCGCTGGCGGTGTCCGATCTGGCTGTCGCAGGCTCGCTTGGCAAAGGACTGGTGAAGGGCGGGGTCTTCATCGCAAACAAGGCGACTAGGCGGGCGGCTCCTTACGGGTGGAAAGGGAATGTCCGAACCTGGATGGGCGAGCAGAAGTTTCTGAAGCCTGGCCAGCACGGCCACCATTGGGCGATCCCACAAAACGAGGGCTGGGGTAAGGCTGTTCCGGATTTCATCAAGAACCAGCCCTGGAACATCAAGCCGATGCCAAGCCCGCAGGTCCACGGGCGTATCCACGGTCGATACGGCGGTCAGCCGCAGTTCAAGCCGGCGCAACGCTACTGGTACGGAACGCCGGCTTGGTCGAAGTGGGCGACGGGCTCGGCCGTCGGTCATCCGGCCATGGGGGCCGCAGAGCAAGGCAGGCGCTCGAAGTGACGGGCCTTCCTTTCAAGTACCCCTTGTTGGCGTTCGGCAAGGACGTTGGCGGCCACGCGATCGCGGGACGCGAGCGGCTTGCGTGGTTTGGATCGGACGAAGATTTCTCGACGGGCACGCAGTGGGACATCAAGCACGATGCTCGACGCGGCATGATCCTGGTCGACGCGACGGGGCGAAGCTGGGAGGTCGTCGGCGTCAGGAATCTCGGGATTGTTGGATCCTTCCTGGGCCGCATCGTCAGGTTCGTATTCCAGCAGAGCAACTATGCGCTCGAACACGAACTCGCGGAGCGGCCGCCAATGTCGCTGGAAGTCGCGAAGGTGCGAATCTGTGCGTCGATCAAAGCCAATCCAGACGCCTGGCGTGACGACGAGGCGATCGCTGGGGAGAACGGGGAACCGCAGGAGGAGTCCAAGCTCCTCACCCGGATGCTTGCCCGCGTTCATAGGGTGAAGACCTTCAGGGGGCTGCGCGGCGCAGTGGAGTCGTAGGACATCAGCCTGACGCGCGTGAAAACGCGTGAACCTCCGTCCAATCTGCATTGACGAGTTGGCGGGATTATATATCGTCATCTGGCAATATAGCTGGATGACGATATATGCAGGCGGCGACGCAACAGATGGATCTCGTGTTCGGCGCCCTGGCCGATCCGACGCGGCGGGCGATCCTGGCGCGGTTGGCGGACGGGGAGGCGACGGTGAACGAGCTGGTGGCGCCCTTCGACCTCAGCCAGCCGACGATCTCCAAGCACCTGAAGGTCCTGGAAGGGGCTGGGCTGGTTTCGCGAGGGCGGAACGCGCAGTTCCGGCCGGTGCGGCTGAACGCCGAGCCCCTGGCCGAGGCCGCCCGCTGGATCGGCGATTACCGCCGGTTCTGGGACGAGAGCCTCGACCAGCTGGAAGCCTATGTGAAGGACCTGCAGGCCAGGGGCGACGCGTCGTGAACCGCGTGGACCGGCGGCGGGTTCTTGGGGCGGGGGCCTTGCTGGGGGCCGGATTGGCGACGAAGGGATTTGCCATGGAAACCGCGGCCACCGGCTACGCCGGCGTCGACGGCCTGAAGGTCTATTACGAAGTCCATGGCGGGCCGCTGGCCGGGCGGAGGCCCTTCGTGCTGCTGCACGGCGGCATGATGACCATTGAGACGGCTTTCCCCGACGGCTTCCTGGCGCGTCTGGCGAGGGATCGTCCGCTGATCGCCGTCGAGCAGCAAGGGCACGGCCATACCGCCGACCGTGACACAGCCCCGAGCCTGGACCAGATGACCGCCGACACGGCGGGTGTCCTGGCCCACCTGGGGGTGAAGTCGGCGCACCTCGTCGGCCACAGCCTGGGGGGCATGGTGGCCATGAACATGGCCGTCCGTCGCCCAAACCTGGCGCGGACGGTCAGCGTCGTCAGCATCAGCTACACCCTGGATGGCTATCAGCCCGAACTCGTGAAACTGCAGCGCGATCCGACCCACCAGCCGTCGCCCGAACTCGTGGCGATCCTGCCGACGGAGGCGGACTTCGCCTCATGGCAGGCCAGCTACAGGCGCACCGCGCCCGATCCCACCGCCTTCGAGCGCGTGCTGGCCAAGACCAACGCCATGCTCAGCGCCTGGACCGGCTGGACGCCCGACCAGCTGAGGGCGGTCAAGACCCCGACCCTGCTGGCCATCGGCGACAACGACTTCGTGCGCATCGACCATGCCGCCGAGATGGCCCGGCTGATCCCCGGCGCGCAGCTCGCCGTCCTGCCTGACACCACTCACATGAACATCCTGACCCGCGGCGCCTGGCTGGAGCCGATGATCGCCGCCCGTATCGGAGAGGCCTGATGAGCGAACCCGTCGCCGATCGCGAGATCACCATCACCCGCGTCATCGACGCCCCGGCCGCCCTGCTGTTCGAGGCCTATTCCCGGGCTGAGCACATCATGAAGTGGTTCGGCCCGGTCGGCTGGCCGGTGACCCTGGCGGAGATCGACTTCCGGGTCGGTGGCCAGTTCAAGTTCGCCATGACGGGGCCTAGCGGGGTGCAGAACGACCCGTTCGGCGGGACCTATCTGGAGATCGTTCCGGACAGGAAGATCGTCTACGACAACGGCTTCAACTTCGAGAAGATGATGGTGGTCACCGTCACCTTCGATGAGGTGGACGGCAAGACGAAGCTCACCATGCACACGGTGTTCGCCTCCGACGAGATGGCGAAGATGCACATCGGCGGTGGCTTCGAAGAGGGGACCAACTCCGGCCTGGATCAACTGGAGGATCTGGTCGCCGACCTGGCCTCACGGATCGGCGGCGGTTAAAGGCCAAGCTCCTCTGGGCAAGTGGGGATTGGGCGCCTATGTGGAATGTCGCCCGGCGCTGGACCGGAGCCTGAAGCCTCAAGGACCACCCATGCCTTCGCTCTTCGATCCGCTGGTCGTCGGTGACCTGACCCTGCCCAACCGGGTGATCATGGCGCCGCTGACCCGCAGCCGCGCGGGCGACAGCCGCATCCCCAACGCCCTGATGGCCAAATATTATGAGCAGCGGGCCTCGGCGGGCCTGTTGATCTCCGAGGGCGTGCCGGTCGATCCGATGGGTGTGGGTTATGCCGGCGTCCCCGGCGTCTGGTCCGCCGAGCAGACTCAGGCTTGGCGGCAGGTCACCTCGGCGGTGCACGCCGCGGGCGGACGCATCTTCATGCAGATATGGCACGTGGGCCGCATTTCCGATCCGACCTTCCTGGACGGCCGTGCGCCGGTCGGTCCCAGCGCCATCGCCGCCAAGGGTCACGTCAGCCTGCTGCGCCCTGAGCGGCCCTATCCGACCCCACGCGCCCTGGAGACCGGCGAGGTCCAGGACGTGGTGGAGGCCTTCCGCCTGGGCGCCCAGAACGCCCAGAAGGCCGGCTTCGACGGGGTCGAGCTGCACGGCGCCAATGGCTACCTGCTCGACCAGTTCCTGCAGGACAGCTCCAACCAGCGCACCGACGAGTACGGCGGCTCCATCGCCAACCGCGCCCGGCTGATGCTGGAATGCGCCGACGCCGCCGTCTCGGTCTGGGGATCAGATCGGGTGGGCATGCACCTGGCGCCTCGCGGCGACGCCCACAGTGTTGGCGACAGTGACCTCGCGGCCACCTTCACCCACGTCGCCACCGAACTGGGAAAGCGAAAGCTGGCCTTCCTCTGCGCCCGCGAGGCGGAGGGGCCCGACAGCCTGGGGCCGCAGCTGAAGAAGGCCTTTGGCGGCGTCTATATCGCCAACGAGAAGTTCACGGGCGCCACCGCCCAGGCCGCTCTCGACGCCGGCTGGGCCGACGCCGTGGCCTTCGGCAAGGACTTCCTGGCCACCCCCGACCTGGTGGAACGGCTGCGCACCGGCGCGCCGCTGAACCGGTGGGTTCCGGCCACCTTCTATACGCCCGGCGCCGAGGGCTACACCGACTACCCGGCCCTGTCGGAGATGCAGACCGCCGGTTGAGCCGAGGCGGTCAGTGAGGGCGCGGCCCCGGTATCTGGCCTGCAAGGTCGCGTTGGATGGGGGAGCGCGCGCCGCACCGCGGCGAGTGACGTGGATGAAAGTTCATCTTCCGCCGATCGTTTGGTGAGGACAGCTTGGCGGTCGCCCGCCATTCTGCACCGACAAATTTCCAAGGGGGCGTGGATGCGCAGTCAATTCATGTGTGCGGCGGCTGTGGCCGTTCTGCTGGTCGCCGGAACCGCCGGCGCGGCGGTCAAACCGGAATTCGGCGAGGTCGGTCTCGACCTCGCGAGCATGGACAAATCCGTCGCGCCTGGGGACGATTTCTTCGCCTACGTGAACGGTGGGTGGCTGAAGAGCACGACCATCCCCGCCGACCGCTCCAACTACAGCGACGTGGCGCGCCTGCGCGAGCAGAGTCTGGCCAGGGTGCGTGGCATCGTCGAGGACGGCGCCAAATCTCCGGGCTCAGCCGATGCGAAGAAGTTCGGTGAATTCTACGCCAGCTTCATGGACGAGGCGGCCATCGAGGCGGCCGGGATCACCCCGCTGAAGGCCGACCTGGCGATGATCGCCGCGGTGAAGACTCCCCAGGACCTAGCGAGAACCATGGCGGCCCTGGAGCGCAAGCAGCGCCCCTTCGGCTACGGGTCTCCCCAGCCCAGCTTCCCGGTCTATCCGGCCGTGGGCATAGACGCCAGGGACCCCACGAAGGGCTCTTCGGAACTGGTGCAGGGTGGCCTGGGCCTGCCGGATCGCGACTACTACCTGACCGACGATCCGAAGTTCGCCGCGGCCCGGGCGGCCTACAAGACCTACCTCACCCAGATCTTCACCCTGGCCGGGTTTGCGGACGGCGCGGCGCGCGCCGATCGGATCCTCGCCTTCGAGACGGCCCTGGCCAAGGTTCACTGGAACCGTGTGGATTCCCGCGACGCCGACAAGGTCTACAATCCCATGACCCCGGCCCAACTGGCGGCCGCCGCGCCGGGCTTCGACTGGAAAACCTATCTCGAGGGGGTGGGATTTGGCGCCCGGCCGGTGCTGATCCTCAACCAGACCTCGGCCATCACCGGCTTCGCGAAGCTGGCCGGCGAGACTGACCTGGAGACCTGGCGCGACTACCTGG
This sequence comes from Phenylobacterium sp., assembly GCF_037968635.1. Lineage (GTDB taxonomy): Bacteria > Pseudomonadota > Alphaproteobacteria > Caulobacterales > Caulobacteraceae > Phenylobacterium. The sequence continues at coordinate 18,610 of NZ_JBBKVV010000104.1, read as the reverse complement.
CTTCGCGCCTGATCAATGACGCCGCGCCGGTCCTGCCCAAGGCCTTCGTCGAGGCCGACTTCGCTTTCCACGGCAAGGCGCTCACCGGCACGCCGGAGCTCAACGCCCGCTGGAAGCGCGGCGTCGGCGCGGTGAACCTCGCCATGGGCGACGCGGTGGGCAAGGCCTATGCGGCCCAGTATTTCCCCCCGGAAGCCAAGGCCAAGATCGAGGACCTGGTGGGAGAGGTGAAGGCCGCCTTCGCCCGCCGCATCGACCGCCTGGACTGGATGGCGCCGGAGACCAAGGTCCGCGCCAAGCTCAAGCTCGCCAATCTGCGTGTCGAGGTGGGGTATCCCGAAAAGTGGCGGGACTATTCGACCCTGACGGTGGTGCGGGGCGACCCCTTCGGCAACAGCCAGCGGGCGGCGGCGTTCGAATACGCCCGCAATCTTGCGGAAATGGAAAAGCCCGTGGACCGCGCCCAGTGGTGGCTGACCCTGACGCCCCAGACGGTCAACGCCTTCAATGCCGGGCCGCTGAACAAGCTGGCCTTCCCGGCCGGCTTCCTGTCGCCGCCCTGGTTCGATCCGGCCGCCGACCCGGCGGTGAACTACGGCGCCATCGGCTCGGTGATCGGCCACGAAATCAGCCACAGCTTCGACGATCAGGGCTCCAAGCTCGACGAACAGGGGCGGCTGATCACCTGGTGGACGCCGGCGGACCTCAAGGCCTTCGAGGCCTCCACCGGCAAGCTGGCCGCGCAGTATGACGCCTATCAGGCCCTGCCGGACCTGAAGCTCAACGGCAAGCTTACTCTTGGCGAGAACGTCGGGGACCTGGGTGGCGTGGCCGCGGCTCTGGACGCCTACCACGCCAGCCTCGGCGGCAAGCCCGCCCCGGTGATCGGCGGGCTGACCGGGGACCAGCGGTTCTTCATGTCCTTCGCCCAGAGCTACCGCAACCTGATGCGCGAGCCCTTCCTGCGCCAGATCATCGCCACCGACCCCCATGCGCCGGGCCAGTTCCGGGCCTATGAGGTGCGCAACTTCGACGCCTGGTATACGGCCTTCGACGTCAAGCCGGGCCAGAAGCTCTATCTGGCGCCTGCGGATCGGGTCCGTATCTGGTAAGGCGGGCGGGAGCCGCCCCCGCGCGGCTCCCCTCGTTCGCCGCCTGAGACCCAATGCCCGTGCCGTTTTCCCCCCATCGCTTGTCCATTGCCCCCATGATGGACTGGTGAGATTGTTGAGTAATATCAACTAATTGTCGGGGTTGGGGTGCAAATCTAGCGCATTCATGTTCCGGTTCTCTTTCGCTTTCGTTCTCCCTAGGGGGGCCGATTGAAAGCGTCCTGATCCCACATCAGCGCCCATTCCACGCGATTTCCGCGCTACGTTTCCGACGTTGCGACGGAGTATCCAACAGCTTCAGCCATCTAGCTGCCGCTGAGGTACGCAACTTCCGCTGAGGGCTCATCGCTGACCTTGGGAACGTCCGCTTCCCGGCAATGGCGATATCTCGCCAGTCAGTGCGGGTGCTTCTTCGACGGCGCCGGGCGCAAAACGATTGCCTAGCCTTGATCCAGACCAGCCTCCTGCCCAGTGGCCGCACCGCTCTGGCCCGCATGTTGAACGCGGCGCTTAGCCCAACCTGACGCGTCGTCGCCGAGGGTTCGCCGTTCGGGATGAATGACCGCCTCAGGGCGCGCGGCTATCGCTGGAGCGGCACAAGGCCGCACGCCCCAAGGCCTGGTTCATCGACCTCGCCGAGGCCGACTGCGAAACCGAACTGGCCCGCCTTGCCCAAGAGATCTACGGCTACGATACGGTCTCTCTCCCCGCCGGATCACCGCCTTCGATTGGTTCTCCGAGCGGGCCTGAAACTGCAACCCACCGTTCAGCGCCGACGCGGCCCAAAATTCATCGGCGCGTCATAGCCGCCCGCGTCCTGCGCGTCGGCGGCCAGAACATCCAAGGCCTCGCGGCGCGCCTGGTCGCGGCGGTGACGATAGGCGGCAAGGTCCTCGGCGCGCACCCGGCGGTGAGCGCCAACCTTGTGGGAGGGCAGGTCGCCGCGATCGATCAGGCGCACGAGGTACTGGCGCGACACATTGAGCGTGTCGGCCGCCTCTTGGGTCGTCAGCTCGGTGTGGCTGGGCAGGACGGTGACACTGGCGCCGCCCGTCACCATTTCCGCGACCGTTTCTAGGACACTCACCAAGGCGGGAGACAGTGCGATTGAATAGCCATCGCCGCGCGCTAGGCACAGCCGGCCAGGCCCGCCAGCCGCGCCCAACAACAGGTCCGACAGCTGCGCAGCCATCTGGCGATCGTCGAACGACAGCACCGCCGGCACCGCGTGGCGAGCCAGCTTGTCGATCTTTCTGGAGGCAGTCGTGCGGGTCATCATCGTCAGGTGCGGTATAAACGCTACAAACGCAACCAAGGCTCCCCCTTGGCCGATCCCCCAGTCAGCACCGGGAGCACATGGTCAGCACAGCCGAGCACCCGATCACCGCCAGCACATCGGGATAGACTATTACCCGTGCTAGATCAGTAGCTTACGCGACCCGATAGGCACAAACAAGCCAGGCCACCATTCGAGTTGCCCTTGATGTGACAAGCTCGCAATCACTTCTGACATCAATGCGCCAGGTTAAATGGGCTGAGTGCATATCTACGTCGCTGACTCTATTGATGTTTCATTCTATAAGCCTACCAATCAGCGGAATTTATGTCCGCCTCAAAGGAGCCCTCCCATGCCGAGCGTGAAAGGCAAGGCCATCCGCGATCGCGACGTCGAGCTGCGCGACAGTCTGTTCCCTGACGCCGAGGCGCGGATGTGGGATCGCAACCGCTTCCATGGCTTCACCACCATGCCCAAGACCATGCCCTATATCTGCCGGATCCTGGACGAGCTGTCCAAGGGCCAGCCGTTGTCGGACACCTATGTCGCCTTGTGGTGCGCGACCTGGGACAACGCCTTCGTGCGCCTGGGCCGCATGCCGGACCTGGCCTTCGCGGCTGGGTTCGCCGGACAGCGCGGGCCCCGAACCTTCCAGGATCGCCTGCGTCGCCTGGTCGATCTCGGCTTCGTCGAGGTCGCGCCCAGCGGGGCGCACGCCATGGGCCTGGCCTTCCTGCCCAACCCGCACGCGGTCATCGTCTCGCTCTACCAGGCCAAGACTGATCCGAGCGGCGACCCGGCCTTGAAACTAAAGGCCGCCGGCCTGCAGGCGGCGACCTACAATGCCTTCGTGGAACGCGCGCAGGAGCTGGGTGCCACCGACGTGGCCGCCAGCCTACGGGCCTCGCGCGAGCCCAAGACGGCCAAGCCCGCGCCGAAGTCCAAGCTCGCCCAGATGCTCGCCAACCCGCAGAAGGCCAAGACCGGGCCCAAGTCCGCCGCGACCGCCGAAGAGCTCCTGTCCAAGCCCTCCGAAACGGCCCTGAAGCCTGGTGGCCGTCGGCCGCTGATCCGAAAGGCCAAACCCCAGTGATCGTCGCTGTCCTCGACGCCGATGTCCTTTATCCGTTGCCCCTGCGCGACACCCTTCTGTCGGCGGCGGCGGCCGGCTGTTTTCAGCCGCGCTGGAGCGTGTTCATCGTCGAGGAAGCTACCCGCAACCTGGTGGCGGACGGCCGCCTGACCGCCCCCAAGGCCAAACGTCTTCGCGCGACCCTTGATCTTCAGTTCGAGGACGCCTTCGTCGAGGGCCACGAGCCCCTGATCCTCACCATGCCCAACCACGTCAAGGACCGCCACGTCGCGGCGTGCGCGGTCCAGGGCGGGGCCAGCCTGATCGTCACCAGCAACCTTAAGGACTTCGCCAAGCTGCCGCCCGGCGTGACCGCCATTAGCCCGGACGACTTTCTCTGCCTGTTGCTGGAAAAGACGCCTCAAGCCCTGGCGGTCGCTCTGACCGCGCAGGTCGCCCGGCTAAAGAATCCACCGATGACCTTGGAGGTTCTCCTAGACCGTCTCGCCGAGCTGACGCCCAGTTTCGTCGCCGCCTGGAAGGCGTCGTCCAAGATCTAGGCGCTCACGGTCTCGAGGCGCATGGGCCAAGTGCTCACGCGAACCCTGGAGCGATCACCGCTTTCGGCGACAGGATCGTCAGCCGGTGGGTCGCCCGCGTCAAGGCGACGTACCAGTCCTTGTTGTTCATGTTCGTCGAGTGGATGACCACGACGTTGGCAAACTCCAACCCCTTCACCAGGAGCGTGCTGCCGACGCTATAGTAGGGGATCTGCCGACCCGCGTGTCGGATCTTCGTCTGCACGTGCCACAAGGCTTCCGACAGATCTGCGGCATCGCCCGCCACCTTCATCCTCAGCGCCGAACGCATTGAATATAGCATTTCACGGCGGAAGACGACCGTCATCGCCTGGGCGGCGAACCCATCGACCAAGGCCAGACAGACCTCATCATCCGCACCATGGTCGAAGGCCACGCCAAGCTCGACAAGGTCCCCGAACTTGGCGCTACCGAGCTTGCCGCCAGCCTTGCGCGACGCGACGGCCTTGAGAAACTCACCCTTCGCGACGCCGGACATGCATTGCTCGAGGAACGCCAGGAGCGCGACCAGGCGCCTTGGCCCCGAGGTCGCCGCCAGCCTCTTGGCCGCGGCATACACCGTCTTGCACTCGATGGGCTCGATGTTGGAAAAGCCCTGTCGGCCGAGCTTCTTGGCGATCAACGCCCGTCCATTGAGGTTGGCCGGATCGGCGATCACCACCAGGTTTCCCTCGCCTTTCATCGCCTTGAGGCAGGTGGAGACAATTTTTGATTGGCGTGGCCCGTCCTGGTCAGGCAACCATTCCCAGGTCACGCAAGCGGGTCGGGCCGCAAGATCCAGCGGGCGTCCAGCCTCGAGGACGGGGCGCACCGTTTCTAGCCAATTGGCCATCTCGGCGTTTCCATGCCGATGCCATCGCCAGGGTTTGGTCAGGGTCGAAAGCTGGGGAAACCGCGCAAACACCTCGCCGCGCCAATCGACGGGCGTCTGCCCAAAATCAAAGATCGCCTGCAGGGGATCACCGAACACGCAGACGGGCAGCACTTTCGACAGAGCCGCGAAGACCTGATGCTGAGCGCCGCCGCAGTCCTGGTACTCGTCGACGAACACACCGCAGTAGGAGACCTTCAAAACCTGGGTGACAGCACCGCTCTCCAGCAACGCGATCGCCCCAGCATAGACCGCTGTCCAGTCTTGATCACCCTTGGGCGTGGCCACTTTCAGCCCGGACCGGCGCGGATAGGCGGCCGCGTAGCGCAGGCACCAGCCCGCGATGGTGTCGATGGCGTACTGGCTGGTCGACACCCCTTTCTCCCGCATACGCTTGCGCAGGGCGTCGACCCCGGCGTGGGTGTGGGTGAGGATGAGCCGCCGTCCCTGGCTCAGGACGGTGGCGTTGACGATCTGCTCCGTCTTGCCGCAGCCGGCCGCCGCCACGATCGACCCGGCCTGTACCCTGCAGATCCTGGCGGCCAGGTCGTCAACGTGCGGATCAGCCATCGACCCACGCGCGCAGATGAGACAGATGCTTGGCCAAGGGTGTGGCCGGGATGTGCTTCAGGCACGGATACACCAGCGCCGCGAGCCGTTCGCCGCGCGGAATGGTCTTGAACCAGGACTTCTCGCGCGCGGTGAGACCAAGCGCGGCGCGGACTTGAGGTGTATCGAGGCTGACCGGAAGGCTCAGATCCACCGGTTCGGCGAGCTTCATGGACTTGCAGGTCGCCCGAAGGGTCGCCAGCACGCTGTCTTCGGTGTTGCACTGGATTGCCAGCCCCACCAAAGCGTCCACCGTCGCCCACGGGACATCACGGAAGAGGCGCTCTTCGGTCGAGCAGTCGTCTCCCCATTCCAAGACCACGCCGCCAACCGCTTCGACCTTGGCCACGGATTCTTGAGACGGCGGTTTGTCGGAGTCGAGCAGGGCCAAGCACTCGTATCCCAAATCGAGCAGGGACTGGGTCAGGGTCACGGCGTTAGGGACGCCGCCGCCGTCGATCGCCACCACGCCGCGGAGCGCGAAGGAGTCTCTGCCGTCCGCGATCCAGCAAGCGTCCAGACCGCGCAACAGGCCACATTCCGTCCGGCCCTCGCCGACCAGGATGCGCCTCGCCAGGAAGGCTTCGGGCGACGCGCGCAGCTGGCGCTGGGCGATGTCCGGGGTCGCGGCGGCCTGTTCAACTGACCGCACCTGGGTTCGGCCCTCATGGGAGCGAACGGCGTGGATGTCGCCTGCGTCGAGTTCGCGGATCACGACGTTGGAATGGGTGGTCAGGAAGGTCTGCGGCGCGGCGGTGCCAGCCTTGGCGGCCTCATCCTCCAGCGCCGGCGGGTTGCGGAGATATTTCAGCAGCCGGGCGATGCGGTGTGGCTCAAGGCCATGTTCGATCTCATCGACCAGGGCGATATGAGACCCGCCGGCATTGTGCTGCAGGGCCGAGACGATCAACCGCGAAGACCCGGTGCCCAAGGTGCGGAGCGGCAGGTCGCCGTCATGGAGAACGACGCCGCCGGAGGTGATCGCCGAGCCTTGGACATCGAGTTCGGCGGTAAAGGCCTGCCGAACCCGGACCGAGAAGTGCTTGCCCAACTTCTCGGCACGAGCTGTGGGGATGGCGAACACGTCCTTATTGCTGGTCTTGAACGCCGCGCGGGCGGCGCGGCTGGCGCTGGCCAGCTGCTCGCTCATCCGCCCGCCTTCGCCGATGCGATTGAGGATCGATTGTCGGCCCCAGCCCAGATGCCGCTCGGCGTACGGACCCAGCCGCGTCGTCGCCAGCTGCTGCGCATCCTTGTAGCGCAAGGACGGCGGATCGCCGTCCTCGGCCAAGCGATCATTATAGATCGCCCAGCGCCCTTCGAGGGTCGATGGATCAATCTCGACCCGAACCGACAACGCCTCCATCAGCCCATCGCCCGGTTCGTCAACGAGCTTCGCGGCCGTCTCGTCCCAGCCGCGCAGATGCAGCCCGTAGCGCGTATCGATGCAGAACTCGGCCGGAATGCCGACCAGAGTCACCGTCACCCTGACGGGGAGATCGAAGTTGAGATCGTGGAAGTCGGTGTCATCGCCCAGATAGTTTGACCGGGGATTGAGGGCCAGCTCGATCGCATCGAGGATTGTGGTCTTGGTGGAATCGCCAGGCCCAATCAGGCAGTTCATGCCAGGCGAGGGCTGCCAGTCGAGCGTCCCAATGCCGCGGTAGTTCTGGATTTCGACCCTGACGATCCGCACGGCGATCCTTTTGATTACGAGGTCGGCGGGCGGTCGCGATCTAGTCGTTGCCCGCGAGCGGCCCACGCTGCCGCGTAGCATCCCGCCCAACGCTAAAGCTGAGCGAAAACCGGTGCAAGGCGCGTCTCGAAACCTGATCTAGACGCCGTTGATTGAGCCAGAGCCGACATTGCTGCACGCCAACGGATCGCCATAGATGTGGAGGGTGTGAGCATGACACACCGCATCGCTTTGCCCTCAACGCCGAGGACTTCGCGACCTTCCGCCGAGAGAGCGAATTTCCTGGCCACACCATTGGGCCAGCGGCGCATTATGAACCTCAATTCGAAGGCGTCCTTGTTCGTGGCTTGGACGGGGATTTGAGCTTCCTCATGACACAGCTCAATGGCGTCGCCGGCCACGGCCGCATCCAGTTCTAGTTCCCGTTGGCTTGGGTCCGGTTGGGTTCACTGCTTCAGCGTCTGAAAGGGTCTAGCCGTTGAAGCGCCGCGCCGGCCGTTTGGGACGAAAACCTCTGAGCTTGCCAAGATGCCGGGCACCGCAGGCTGAGTCGCCGCGGGAGGAGACGCCTAGACCATGGACGCCCGGGAAAAGCAGATCCCGCCACCAAAGCACTGGCAGGCCTTCGAGGATTTGTGCTTGGCGCTGTTCCGGGCAGTCTGGTCCGACAAGCTGGCGCAGAAGAACGGTCGCGGCGGCCAGGCCCAGGCCGGTGTCGACGTCTGGGGGGCTCCCGCCGGGCGTGACGAGACTTTCTTCGGCGTCCAGTGCAAGGGCAAGGACGGAACCTACGGCACCAGGGCCACGATCGCCGAGGTCAGACGCGAACTGGCCAAGGCCGAAACTTTCGCCCCGGAGCTCAGCCACTGGACCTTCGCCACCACCGCGCCTGCCGACGCCAAGCTGCAGGAAGCCTTACGCGAGATTTCGGCAGCGCGCGTCGCCGGGGGCGCCTTTCCGGTCCGTATTCTCGGCTGGGAGGATATCTGCGGCCTTCTCGTCGCCCACCCCCAGGTGCTCGACCAGTTCTATGGCGAGCTTGGCCTTGATCTCTCGGCCCTCGCGCCCGCACTCAAGGCGGTCTCTGCCGACGAGATCAGGGGCCTGCGGGAGGACATCAAGCACCTGGCCCAGGCGCCGTCCCCCGCGCCAACCCATGCCTACTGGCGACGAGTGACCTTCGCGCAGTCGCGAGATCTTGGCCCGGCGCTGATGGGGCGAGGGCTCGGCCCGTCAGACGTCTTGGCCTGTCCAACCTTGCCCGAGGCTAACGCAGCGGTCGCCGATCTTCGCCGCGCGTACTCTTCTCGCTTGGAAGGCCAGCCAGGCGCGGGCAAGTCGGTCTGCGCCTGGCAAGCAGCCAAGGCCTTCGCCGACGACGGTTGGAAGGTGTTCCAGATGACCGATCCTCGGGCTCCGGTCATCGACTGGCCGCCCGCCGCCGGCAAGGTACTCTGCCTCATCGACGACGCTCACCTAACTGCCCCGCATCTCTTGGCTTTGGCCGAGAGCGAGACTCGTCAGGACCGACTGCTGCTGTCGACCCACAACGCCTTGGGCCACGGCGGGGCCGGCCGCGGCGCGATCGTCATGGACCCCAAGCGCGCGGTCCAGGTGATCGCCGCCGAGCTGCGGCGCGACCGGGCCGCGACCCTAGCGGCGGTCCGGAGCGCCGATAGCCGGATAGGGGACAAGCCGTTCGAAGAGTCCCTAGACCGCCGCCTAGACTTTGCCGAGACCCATGCCGAGCTCCCCTGGCAGTTTTGCTTCATTCTCGGCGGCGGGGAGGCGAGAGCCTCGGATGCGGCGCGGGCCGCACGAGCCAAGGGCGCGGACCTCGTGCTGGCCGCCGCGGCCATGTGCCAACTGGCCTCTCGCGACGCTAGGCCCGAACGGGCCGAGTTCGAGGTCTTGCTCGCGGTCGCAGGGCTGCAGACGGGAACCATCGACAACGCGATTGACTGGCTGGTTGATGAACGGCTGCTCCTGGGCCCTTCGGACCTGCGCACACCTCACCAGCGGTTCGCGTCGGTGGCCATCCGGCGGATCATGGCTTTGCAGGAGGGCGAGGAGCGGCAAGCCTTTAGTCGCCTCCTCGATGCGACGCTCGGCGATCCGGTCCATCCGCTCGCCGGCCTTCGGCTGTTCCTGGACGAGATGCGTCAGGTCCGTTGGGACAATCAATGGCTCTACGAGATGGATCCGGAGGTCGAGAAGCGGCTCGTGGCGCGATGCTGGGCCGCTAAGGATCCTGAAGAGCGAACCTTCGCCAGCCTGATCCTGGTCGAACTTCACTACCTAAACCAGACACCGTTCGAGATCCTCTTGGCCGACGGCCTTGAACTTCTACCGCGCTGGATCGAGGCGCCGTTGGAGCCAATGGGCTACGGGGTTCGCCGGCTGATCAATGCCATGCGTGACAGCTCTGCCATCGTGGAAGCCCTTTTCGAGGCCGCCGATCCGGAGAAGGCGGCCGCGAGCGTGTCGGCCGCCGCACCTCAGAGTGCATACCACCTTGGCGAATACATCAGCTTCACGGGCAACGCATGGCCAGAGGCCTGGAAAGCCAGGTTCAGCGCCGCCGTGGACCGAGAAGCGCTGAAGCGATTGGGGCGTGAGTGGCCGCAGGACGTCTGGATCGGCGCCTATTCCAATCTCACCAAGTCGACCGGATGGTTTGACGAGGATCTGGGGCTCGACATGGTCGAGGCCGTGACGCCTATGGCTGTGACGCTCCTGAAGGCTAGCCCAGTCGACACCTTTCACCAGCTCGACGACATCGCCCACCAGACCTTGAGGATTCTCGACATCCTCGGCGCCTATACCGGAAAGTATGCGCCTCGCGCCCGTCATAAGGCGTTGGCCGCCCGGCTGTGCGAGGGCTTCGAGCCGGCGGTTCTGGCGGGGCAGCTGTCGGCTACCGAGACCCGTAATTTCCAGCAAGCCGGTTACCTGCTGCTCTTCCTGAGCAAGGCTGCGCCGAAAATCTATGAGGCGACCGTCCTGGCGTTGGACTGGAAGCAACTGGGAAACACCATCGGCGAGGATTGGTCGCATCTCTTCCGCGAGGCCGAGCACTTGCTGGGGATCTGCTGTCGCGGCAAGCGGCCATTGGCCGCCATCAGGGCTGTGATCGGGGAGCGGGCCGACGAGATCAATGTCATGCCCGCGCGGCTCGCGGTGATTGCTCCCAAGGTCGCGTTACAGCATCTGGAGGCCGGCAGAGCAATTGAGTTTGGCCACCACTGGAGCTTCACGTTCGGTGTGCTTGGCTATGTCGCCCAGGACCGGCGCGAACTTTTCGGGCCGGCCTATGCCTGCGCGAAGAAGAACCTCGTCAAGGCCCTGACTGAGGGGCCCGCAAAGGATGAGCCTCATTTCGTATCGGTAGTGAGGCTTGTTCGGACCATCGCGCCCGAGACATTCGACGCTACGCTCGCAGAGCTCGACCTCGCCAAGCTCGAACCCAATCTTCGCAAGGGTCTGAAGGCGGGCGGGACCCCACGACGCGCCGCAGCCCTACTGGTCGAGACGGCGCTGACACGTAAGGACGGGCTGGGCGATCTCGCTCGGCGGCTGCGGCAGTCCTATCCTGGCACTTCCAAGCCAAAGGCGAAGGATCTGGAACCTTACGAGCCCTGAGGAAAAAGTCCGCGGTGCCTGGACTTTCGTTTTCGCCGGATTGTGGGAAAGGCCGAGCGGGAGAGAGGCGGCGCGAACGGCGGGTGATGGCCTAGGCCGCAGCGGGCCCCCCTCACTCAGCCTGTTACAAAAACGTCGCGTGCCCGCAATCTGAACGTCCGGTTTCCGGAGGCGCGCCAATGTCGGCTGCTGGCGCACAAGCGACCTATTCGGCAGCGATCTGCGTTTCCAACGCTTCTAACCGCTCCTCACAAACGGCTGTGACCGCTGTCTTTAACGCTGCCACCCGCTGACCGAGCCACTCCAACTCGTCCGCCGTGACTTTGAAGTGCCGCGAGTAGCGCGCCTTGATGTACGCCGCGCGCAACAACTCGAAGCAGCGCTTTTCAAACTTTGTGTCGAAGGCCCAGACGGCGATCAGGCGAGGGTCAAGTGGCTCGGCCAGATTTCGAAGGCGCACTAGATTGTGGGACTTTGGTGTGTAGAGGGTTAGAACCAGCAGAACGCAGTTGTAGAAATGCTCCGCCGCCTGATGCATTTGGAAGGCTGCGTTTTTGAGCCTACCTTTCGAAACCGCGTAGGTAGCCTGATCCTCGAAGTCTGCGGCGCTCTCCAGCCATTGGTCGAAATACCCCTTCGCTTCGTCGAGCGCCGTTGCTGGGGCCAGATCCTTCGGAGTGGTGAGAGGGTGACCTGGGACGTCAAGCAGCAGGACGCCGTCGCGGACGATATCGACGAAGAAGTAGCGACCACGCTCAAGCTGGTGGTTCACATCCTGCAGGCTGTGGACGATGAAGTTGACCGGTGTCCGAAGGACTTTGCCAGCCGACAGCTCCTTAAGCAGGCGAGCCTCAGCGATATCCCAGAACTCAACCGTGTCGGCTAGATCGTCGTCGTCCACCACCACGAGTAAGTCAAAGTCAGAGAAGTAACGTCCGACCGGATCCTCGACCCAGTCCCCGCGAGCATACGATCCAAATAGGATGATTTTCAGGATCTTGCCGTTCTTCAGACGGTCGACCTTTCGATCCGCAACTGCCTTTGCAAATGATGCCGCCAGGATCTCCACGACGAGTTCGAGCTCGCGTCGCTTGCCCGCCGGTAGGTGATCCAGACTGGTCTTCATCTCATGTATGTCGCCTGAGCCGGGGGAGGTGACAAGCTGCTCCCGGTCCAATCGCGAGTTGCGGTCGTCAGTCCGACTATGCATCGAAGAGGCCCGCAAACTGCTGGTCCCGATAGTAGCGAACCTTCTGCGCCACCACGGGCGACATGCCAGGGCGCAGGAGTAGCAACTCTTCCTGACCCAGACGCATCACCTCGTCGGGCGTCATGAGGTCTCGGCGACTGAGGTTGAGCGTCGTTGTGGGCGTGTAAGACCGCCACCAAGGTCGGGACTCCGGCCGTTCCGCCCACGACATCGTGTTGAACACTTCCGTCGCTGCGCCAAGGGTGCGGGACACCCAGGTCGCGGTGTCGATGTCAGCGACATTGAAGACCTGGATCAGGCCAGCGTTGGATAGGAAACTTCCAGCCTGTTCTCCGTACAGGCCCTTCAATTGATGGAGGTCCTGCAGGATCGCCCAGAGTTGCAGGCCGTAGCCGGCCATCAGTGCGAAGGCACGCTCGACAGGTTCGACGCGTCCCAACGCCGCAAACTCGTCAAGCATCATCAGAACGGGATGCGGTGGTGGCGCATCCTTCGCCTGCGTCTGCGCCAACTCACCGATCGCCTGGACTACCAACAGCCGCAGCCAGCGAGCATGCGTCGCCAGGCGCTCCGGTGGCAGCACCAGGAAGACGCTGGTTGGCCCTCGCTTGAGATCGCTAAAAGCAAAGTCGGACTTCTGCAGCACCCGTACCATGCGCGGGCTGTCGAGGAAGTGGGTGTGCCTCTGAGCGGCCGACAGAACGCCCGCGCCCTCACGTTCACTCTTGCTGAGATGCCGGTTGGCGGCGCGGGCCACGAGACCGCGAGCAGCGTAGCTACCTTGCATGTCAAAGAGCGCCTGATCGAACTTCTCAGGCGTGGTAGTGAGGAGGGCGCGAACCGCTGCAAGCGACCGGTGGGCGGGAGATCGGTTCGTCACAATGTGGAGAATGAGCCCGGCGATGAGCGCGCGGGCCTCCTCGTTCCAGTGCGCCTCACTCACCTGGCCGGGCGGGTCGTAGACCAAAGCATCGGCGATCATTGCCGCGTCTTCCGCTAGGTCGACACCGGCCGGGTCCAACCGGCTCAGTGGATTGAACGCCGCGCAGGGCTCACCCGAGATTCCAAACGGATCGAGGACATGCACTGGGCCGCGCAACGCACGTGCGCGAGCCGTGATGCGGGCGTTCTCGCCTTTCGGATCGATGCAAAGGATCGAGTAGTCCGTCGTGAGCAAGTTCGGGATGATCGCGCCGACGCCCTTGCCAGATCGGGTCGGTGCAATTGTCAGCAGGTGCGCGGGTCCGTCGTAACGCAAAAGTTCCCCGCGTCTGTCGCGACCGACAATGAGGCCGCGACTCACCCCGAGGGTGGCCCTGGTGATCTTGGCGCCTTGAAAGTGCGCCGAACCATGGACGTCCGACCGAAGCGGTCGGTTCTTGAACCGCCACCAAAGATAGCCAGAGAATGCGCCGAGAACCTCTCCGGCCACCTGGAGCGGAAGCAGCCAGGCTGGCCAAATGGGGTGTCCAGCGAACCGCGCCGCATAGAGCGCGATGTTCATGAGCAGGCTTCCACCGAAGAAGCCGACGATCAGCCAAACGGCTAGTCGCAAGTACTTCATGGCTCGGTCCGATCTCGCTCGGCAACCGCCATGGCGTGAGCCTGAAACGCCCGCCGGCCAGAGTGGCGCCAGTTGGCCAAGGCCGCCTGTCTCTGCTCCCCTGACAACATCTGGGCGACAGCTAGGAATGCGCCAAGCAATACGGCGCGGTCGTCGTCCGTGAGTTCGACCAGTCCCGCCTTCTGCACCAAGCCGCCGAGTTCGATCAGATGGCGTGTTCGTTCGCGCCGCGCCGCCATCCAGGTCCTTGTCTCAGTTCTGGCCTGCAAGGCTTCAGCTCTATGTTTCTGAGCCAGGGTGCGGCGTAGCGCTGTCAGTGTCCTGGCCAGCGCCCGCCCCAACGCGACGTGTGGCCGTCCGCCGAAAGAAGGCTTCTCCCTGTCGGCGCCACGTGGTGATCGCGGTCTCATCACGGGTCTTGGCCGCCGCGAGTAGGGCGCCGGCCAACACTTCAACCGACAGAGCGTCGGCTCCGGTGGCGATCGCCAGTTCCCCCAGCTGGCTCACCTTGCGGCTCTTCAGGCCCTTGGCCCGTTCGGCCAGAGCCTGCAGCTCGGCATCTATGTCTCGAGGTTTTCGCATGGCCAACTCCGCAGCTGTGCATGCGGAAGAGTTTCGCGCGCTCTCGCCTAGCGCGCGACGCGTAAGGCTACGGGCTCTGACCGGGTAGGACTGCGTATTCCCTGAAAATCCCGACCGACCGAAAGTCGGGAGGGCGCGCTTATACGTCGTGCCGACGTCGCTTTAAGATCAACCTGCGGGGAGCGCCGGGATGGCGATCTACCACTTCTCCGCCAAAGTCATCAGCCGGGCCAAAGGCTCGAGCGCCGTGGCTGCGGCGGCCTACCGCGCCGCCTCTCGTCTGCATGATGACCGGCTCGATCGCGCGCACGACTTCACCAACAAGGCCGGCGTCGTTCATTCGGAGATCCTGACGCCCGACGGCGCGCCGGAGCGATGGGCAGACCGCGCGACGCTGTGGAACGAGGTCGAGGTCGCGGAGAAGCGCAAGGATGCCCAGCTTGCCCGCGAGGTAGAGTTCGCCCTGCCGCGGGAGATTGGCCAGGCCGACGCCGTCGGCCTGGCGCGCGACTTCGTACAAAACGAAATTGTCCATCGCGGCATGGTGGCCGACCTCAACGTGCACTGGGACATTGGTGCGGATGGCGAAGCCAGACCGCATGCGCATGTGATGCTAGCCATGCGGGAGGCAACGCCTGACGGTTTCGGCGCAAAGGTTCGCGCCTGGAACCAGACAGAGCTTTTGGAACACTGGCGGGAGGCCTGGGAAGGCCACCTCAACCGGCGACTGGCTGAGCTCGATATCAATGCCCGTGTCGATCACAGGTCGTTGGAGGCGCAGGGAATTGACCTTGAGCCGCAGCATAAAATCGGCGCCGCGGGATCCCGTCGAGAGGGGAGAGGGGAGGACGCCGAGCGGGCGCAAGATCATCGCGAAATCGCCAGGCGAAACGGCGAGAGGATCATCGCAGAGCCGAGCATCGCATTGGAGGCGATCACCCATCACCAAGCCACCTTCACGCGGCAGGACGTGTCACGGTTCATCCACCGGCACACGGATGACAAAGCCCAGTTCGACCGGGCGCTTGCCGCTGTCTGGAGCGCGCCCGACCTGGGCTACCTCGGGCGCGATGGAGCCGGACAGGAACGCTTCACGACGCGAGAGATGGTCGAGGTCGAAGCGCAATTGGAGACGTCGGCAGCGGACTTGGACGTCCGCAATGGGCATCGTGTTTCGCCCGCCATTGCGAGGGAGGCTGCTCGGTACTCGGAAGGCCGAGGGCTGACTCTCTCTGCCGAACAGGCCTCCGCCCTACGCCATGTCACGGGCGACACCGATCTCGCCTTGGTCGTGGGGTACGCGGGTTCGGGCAAGAGCAGCATGCTCGCCGTGGCTCGGCGCGCCTGGGAAGGGGAGGGCTACAAGGTCCTTGGAGGCGCCCTCTCAGGTATCGCGGCGGAGAGCCTGGAGACGGGGTCGGGTATCAACTCAAGGACACTCGCGAGTCTTGAGCACGCTTGGGCGCGAGGTCGCGAATTGCTGACCGACAAGGACATACTCGTGGTCGACGAGGCAGGTCTTGTCGGTTCACGGCAGATGCAGCGTGTGCTCGGCGAGGCGCGCGATGCCGGCGCGAAGGTCGTCCTTGTTGGCGACCCGCAGCAGCTGCAGGCCATCGAGGCCGGAGCTGCATTTCGGGCGCTAGCCGAGCGTCATGGCGCAGTCGAGATCACCCAGGTTCGACGGCAGCGGGACGATTGGCAGAGGCAGGCCACCCGCGAGCTTGCAACCGGTCGTACTGACGTCGCGCTGGCGCGCTATGCGGAGGCTGACGCTGTCCATGCGCATGACGAGATAGCCGACGCGCGTACCTCCCTGATCGCCGGCTGGGCACGAGATCGACGGGAAGATTCCAACAGCTCTCAGATGATCCTCACCTACACTCGGAAGGATGTCGCGGCTCTCAACCAACTCGCGCGAGCGCAGGTGCGAGGAATGGGCGGTCTTGGCGAAGATCTGCCTGTCGAGACCGTGCACGGCGAGCGGATGATGGCGCAGGGGGACCGCGTGATGTTCCTGCGAAATGAGCGGTCACTCGGAGTGAAGAACGGGGCCTTGGGTGACCTTATCGAGCTAACCAAGTCAGGTGCGACTGTGCGCCTCCACGATGGTCGGTCCGTCACGTTCGACTTCAAGGACTACGCCGATCTTGATCACGGCTACGCGGCCACCGTTCACAAGGCGCAGGGGGTCACGGTCGATCGCAGCTATGTCCTCGCCACAGAGCACATGGACAGCCATGCCGCCTACGTGGCGCTCTCGCGCCACCGCCAGTCAGTCTCCCTGCACTACAGCCGACAGGATTTTTCCTCCGACGAGCAGCTTGCGAGCAGTCTCGGTCGCGAACGGCGAAAGGACATGGCGTCCGACTACCTCGGGTTTGGCGGCAACAGGGACGGTCAGACCGTGAACTCTGATCGGGGTTTTGGAAGCGCACTGCAGGCGTTCGCGAGGGCTTCTGGTGAGATCGCCCGGGCGCGATCCAGGGGCCGGGAGCCACGGCCTGAGCTTCAAGAGATGTTGGAGTTCAGCCGCGGGAAGCTCGAAGAAGCGCAGCCTGGATCCTCCAGAGAAATTTCGGCCGCCTTCAGCATTGATCCGACACTGCGCGAGGTGGCCGCTCGCGGCGCGACGGGTAGGGCCGTGCGTGGAATTGAGAACCTGCAGCGGGAGATGAGGCGCCCTCCAGAACGCGAACGCATTCGTGGCCGGGAGCAGGAGCGTGAGCGCCAGCGATGAGCTCGCTTCACGTGCTCCTATGGGCGCAGGAGCTTGGCGCAGTGCGCCAGGGCTTTGGACATGCGCCACTCTACCGTTTTCACCGAAATTCCCAGGTGCGAGGCGATCTCTTCGTAAGACAGGTTCGCAAACCGATTGAGAACAAGAACGTCTCGTTGGGCCGGCGGGAGCGATAGAACGATCTGCTTGAGCAGCAGAGCTTCGACCTGTTCGGCCTGGTTTACGAGTTGGCGAACGTGGCGAGCCTCCTCAAGCGATGTCACGCCGCGGCCGACACGCACCTTGGCGCGTCGCGCTCGATCGTATGCGAGGTTCGTCGCGATGCGGAGTAGCAGGGCCTTGGGATGCCGCACCACGTTTGAAGCTTGGTAGGCACGCACGCGCAGATAGGTCTCTTGAACCAGATCTTCGGCGCCATCGGCCCCAAATTTCCCACGGACCAAACGTTCCAACCAACCCGCATACCTGCGGTAAAGCTGGGACAGCGAATCCTCGGCGGCGCTTGCGCCCTTCTTCACGTCATCACGCGCGCTCATAGGCCCGCTCCTCAACTGGTGAGAGGGGCGTCGGGCGAACTGGCCCGTTGGCTGGAATCCACCACGTGAGAGCATTGTCTCTCGCCGAGGGGCGCGTGACATCCAGCAGTCGATGGTTTCATCCCTTCGGACGCCACCACGTGCTTCGATTTCTGCGAAGGGGATTCCACGCCCCTACCGACACTCACGCGTCGGCAGGAGGAGCCTGAATCAATTGATCTGGGAACGCAACTGTTGGATGCGTTCATGTGGGGCCGGGCGTTGGAATCCCCTCGCTGAGAGGCCTGCTACTTGGGGACGACCGCAACCGAATGGCGGACTTCCACCATTCCCCCGGCTCTAGGTCGGCTCCTATCTCACAGCGCCCGTGGACCACCACTAGGTTGAGTTCCCAGCGCTCGCAAGAGAGCGCCTGCCAAGTTTTCGATGCTGACGTGATGGTGTGGACGACCTCGACACCATCACGTCCCTGCGATTTCCACCTGGAATGGTGAGTCTTCTGGGCCGTGCTGCGGTTACCTGCCTCGCTGACCGATATAGTTTTGTCGCTCGATTAATGGAGCGCGCCTGAGAGTTCCCGGCGCAACTAGATCCCTATCCCCCGACCGCTATCCAGAAGATCACCGGGGCGCCTTACTCGAACGGCGCCCGCCACCCTTTTCGACGTTCATTGCCTCACCATTCTTGGGCAGGGCATATCCGGCGCATGCTACGGGGCATCCCAAACTGCACTGCCGCGGCGTTAGGTTAGGCAGTCACACCCCACATATTTCGCGGCTTCGGGGCGAAGACCGTTCCCGGAATCCTATCTCTCAACTCCCCTTGGGCTCTTACAGTGCGAAACCGGCCTAGCTGTTTGGTCCCAGAAGGAAGAATCCGGTTGTCAGTTTCCCCCACATTCAGGGACCAGCCACCTAGCACTGGTCCCTGCGCGCCGCGTCGGAAGCCTAATTCAAGCGTAGACGTCCCACGCCCGCAGTCGCGCCAGCCGAACCGCGATCTGAGTCCGCGGTGTTCCCGGGCGTGGTGCCGACGGCGGCCGTGAGCACGCTGTTGATGACATCCAACGCGTCTGCATAGCCGGATCCGCCGCCGCCGCCG
>NZ_JBBKVV010000103.1:0-32707 GCF_037968635.1 Phenylobacterium sp. | reverse complement strand
GTCGGGCAGGGGCGGGGCGTCGGCGATCGGCGTGTCGGTCATGTGATCAGGATAGGCCCCACGACGCCGATGGTCACCACCAGACGCGGACAGGAGGCCGCCAACCGCGAATATCTTCGTCTTCCCCAGGAGAGCGACCACGAGCCCCTTTCGTCCCGCGCCATTTTGGCTAAAGTCGCAAGTCCTTTACTCTTCGGGGGGTGACGGCGCGCATGGCGCGCCGCTGCGCCACAGGTTCGGACTGACCATGAAATTGACGATCGAGCGGGCGGCGCTTCTGAAGGCGCTCGGGCATGTGCAAAGCGCGGTGGAACGCCGCAACACCATTCCGATCCTCTCCAATGTGCTGCTTTCGGCCGAGGGCGAGCGCCTGACCTTTTCGGCCACCGATCTCGACATGGAGATCATCGACGAGGCCTTCGCCCAGGTGGAGCAGCCGGGCCAGATCACCGCGCCGGCCCATACCCTCTACGAAATCGTCCGCAAGCTGCCCGACGGCGCCGACGTGTCCCTGTCCTTCACCGGCGAGGACCCGCGCCTGACCGTCGCCGCCGGCCGGTCGCGTTTCAACCTGCCGGTGCTGCCGGCCGGGGATTTCCCGGTGATGTCGTCGGACGGCCTGTCGGGCCGCATCGGCGTCGATGTCGGCGACCTGATCCGCCTGATCGACAAGACCAAGTTCGCGATCTCCACCGAGGAGACCCGATATTACCTGAACGGCCTCTACCTGCACTCGGTGGTGGAGGGCGGCGTGGCCAAGCTGCGCGCCGTGGCCACCGACGGCCACCGCCTGGCCCTGGCCGAAATGATCGCGCCCGAGGGCTCGGCCGGTACGCCGGGCGTCATCGTGCCCCGCAAGACCGTCAATGAGGCCCGGCGCCTGCTGGAGGACGCCGGCGAGACCGTCGACCTGGCGCTCAGCCCCCAGAAGGTGCGCTTTGAGTTCGGCGGCGCCGCCCTGACGTCGAAGGTCATCGACGGCAACTTCCCCGACTATGTCCGGGTCATCCCCAAGGACAATGACCGGGTGATGATGGTGGACAACAAGCTGTTCGCCAAGGCCGTGGACCGCGTCGCCACCATCTCGGCGGAGAAGAGCCGCTCGGTGCGCATGGCCATCGAGCCGGGCCGCGTAATCCTGACGGTCCGCAACATGGAAGCCGGCCAGGCCGTCGAGGAAATCGAGGTCGACTACGACGGCGAGAGCTTCGAGCTGTCGTTCAACGCCCGCTACCTGCTGGACGTCACCGACCAGATCGGCGCCGAACAGGCCGAGTTCCGCTTCGGCGGCCCCAACGACCCGGCCCTGGTCCTCGACCCCACCGACCCCGACGTCCGCTACGTCCTGATGCCGCTGCGGGTTTAGTCCGCCACGCAGGCGCGGGTGGCGCAGAAGGCGGTTCTGGCCTGGGCGTCGGCGCGGGTCTGGATGTCGGCCAGCGCCTGCGCAAGCCGCGCGTTGAACGCTTCGTCGCGGCCGGTGGCCAGGTGGCCGGCCCGGCTGTGCAGGAAGTCCGCCATGCTGGCCAGCTCGGGCTCGGTCAGGGTCGCGGCGTAGACCGCGGCATGGTCGTCCAGCAGGTCGGGCAGGTCGGCGATCATCGCGCCGCGATAGGCCTCGCCGGCGTCCCGGGCCACGCCGGCGTCCAGGCCGGGCTGGTGGCTGAGCAGCCATTGACCCAATTCGGCGGCGCGGTCGGCGTTCGCCTCCATCCCCTGAGTCCGAACGATCCCGCGGGCCAGGGTCTGGGCTCGGGACGGGCGGGGCCGCACCCGCGCAGGCGGCGTCTCGCGTTCGATGCTGAAGAAGGTCGGCAGGTTCACCCGGTCGCCGGCCGCGCCCTGGGCCAGCAGGCCTGGGTCGAGCCGGTAGCTGCCGGCCACCTTCAGACCCGCCGTCCCGAACCCCAGCCGCCTGGGGCCCTGGGCCAGGACCGCGCAGTCCTCAAGCTCGCCGACCTCGGCCACCCGGCATTGCAGCATGGCCCAACCGCTCAGGCGGAACGCCTGGGCCACCAGGGGATAGGCGGCCTGGGCTTCGATCAGGCTGGGCGCCTGGGACCAGCGCGGCTTGTCGATGAGCGCCTCCGGCGCCTCGGCCAAGGCCTGCATGTCGGCCAGGCTGGCCTCGCTGTTGCAGTCCTGACGCCCGCAGAAGGTCTCCCGGGCCCGGGCCAGCACGAGGTGGGTGTGAGCGGTCTGGACGGCGGTGAAGGCGCGGGCCAGGCTCGGCCCCTGCTCCTTGAGCTTCCGGGCCGCCGGGCCGTTGAGATAGGTGATCCACTGGCTCACCTCCCCGTCGCTCAACTGGGCGGCGATACTCAGCGCCACGGCCTCGGCGACTTCAGGCGCCGCCTCGCGGCGGCTCTCGGTCAGGGCGGCGAGACCGTCGGTCCGCACCGGGGGATCGGCGTCGTCGGCCTCGACCTTGTCCAGGTCATCAACCAGGCCGCGCGCCAGTCGCCCGGAAATTCCGCTCAGACCTGCGGCCTGACGCGCGGCGACCACCACCGACGGCGATGGCGCCGTCTCGCGCTCCCTCGGGGCGTCGACGGCCGGCAGGGCGAAGCGGATCGGGATCCTGACCGTGCCGCCCGCAACGGGTCGGCCGTCCACCATCTTGGGCCGCATGACGAACAGCGTGCTCATGGCCAGGGCGGCCTTGTCGAAACCCAGGCCCTGGGGCGAGGCGGTCAGGCTGACGCAGTCCTGAAGCCGGCCCAGGAGGTCAACGCCGCAGCTGAGGGTCGCCCGGCCCTCGATCGCCAGGGCCCGCGCCAGGCCCGGATAGCTGTCGGCCAGGTCCTCGGCTTCGGGCCGCGCCATCCAGTCAGGCGGCGACACGCGCGGCGGCTCGGCCCGCGCCGCGCCCGCCGCGGCGAGCGCAGCCAGTCCGATCGCCAACACCCGCACGCGCACGCCACCCCCTGGAAGTCGCCCACACCCTAGCTTCGCGTGGCCCATGCTCAAGGCCATGCCGCTTCGCGCGCGAGTGCGAACCCTGTAAGACCCCCTCGTGACCCGCACGGCCCTTACCCGCCTGACCCTGACCGACTTCCGCTCCTACGGCCGCGCCGAGCTGCCGCTGGATGGCCGGCCCGTGTACCTGATCGGGCCCAATGGGGCGGGGAAGACCAATCTGCTGGAGGCCGTCAGCCTGCTGACCCCGGGCCGGGGACTGCGCGGCGCGAGCCTGGCCGAGGTCGGGCGGCGCATGCCGGGGGAAACCCAGGGCCGCGCCTGGGCCGTGGCCGCCACCCTCGAGATCGACGGCGACCCCGTGCGGCTGGGGACGGGAACCGAGGTCGCCGGCGCCGCGCGGCGCACCGTGCGGTTGGAGGGCGAGCCTGTGCCGCCTGGCCGCCTGGCCGAACATCAGCGCCAGGTCTGGCTCACCCCGGCCCAGGACCGGTTGTTCCTGGAGGGGGCCGGTGACCGCCGCCGGTTCTTCGATCGTTTGGTCTTCGCCGCCGAACCCGCCCATGCCGCCCATGCCAGCGCCTACGAGAAGTCCCAACGGGAGCGGATGCGCCTGCTCACCGACGGCCCCGCTGACGCTGACTGGCTGAGCGCCCTGGAGGCCCGCCTCGCCGAGGCCGGGGCGCTGATGGCGGCGGCGCGGGCTCGAACCCTGTCGGCCCTTCAGAGCGAGATCAACGAGCGCGGCGACCGGCCCTTCCCCCAGGCCCGGCTCAGCCTCTCCGGGCCTTGGGAGCAGATGGCCGCCAGCGGGGTCGAGACCGAGGAAATCGAGCTCCGTCTGGTCGCCGCCCTGGCCTCGACCCGCGAACGCGACGCCGCCGCCGGCCGCATGCTGACCGGTCCGCACCGGGGCGATCTGGAGGTCATCCACGCTGAAAAGGACCGTCCCGCGGCGGAATGCTCGACGGGCGAGCAGAAAGCTCTGATTCTGAACCTTGTTTTGGGGCAGGCGGCGCGACTTTCACGTGCAGAATCAGGACCAAACCCTATATTGTTGCTAGACGAAGTCGCAGCGCATCTGGACCGCCGCCGGCGGGCCGCATTGTTCGACGAAATCACGGCGCTCAAGCTGCAGGCCTTCCTCACCGGCACCGACGAGCACCTGTTCGAAGATTTGAAGGGCCGGGCCCAGGGCGTCCATGTGGACGGCTCCAGCCTGACCTATCTGGACACCGAATGACCGACGAAACGCAGATCCCCGACAACACCCCCGAAAACAACGGCCAGGCCGAGTACGGCGCGGAGTCCATCAAGGTCCTCAAGGGACTGGACGCCGTGCGCAAGCGTCCCGGCATGTACATCGGCGACACCGATGATGGGTCGGGCCTGCACCACATGGTCTATGAGGTGGTGGACAACGCCATCGACGAAACCCTGGCCGGCTGGGCCACGCGGGTCGAGGTGATTCTCAATCCCGACGGCTCGGTCACCGTCACCGACGACGGCCGCGGCATCCCCACCGACATCCATGAGGGCGAGGGCGTTTCAGCGGCCGAGGTCATCATGACCCAGCTGCACGCCGGCGGGAAATTCGACCAGAATTCCTACAAGGTCTCGGGCGGCCTGCACGGGGTCGGCGTCTCGGTGGTGAACGCGCTCAGCGACTGGCTGCGCCTGAAGATCTATCGCGGCGGCAAGGCCTACGAGATGGAGTTCCGCCGCGGCGACGCGGTCTCGCCCCTGATCGTCACCGGAGACGCGCCGCTGCGGGAAAACGGCGAGTTCCTGTCGGGGACCGAGGTCACCTTCCTGCCTTCCACCGAGACCTTCGCCTTCATCGAGTTCGATCGGAAGACGCTGGAGCACCGGCTGCGCGAGCTGGCCTTCCTCAATTCCGGGGTCACCATCTGGTTGAAGGACCTGCGCGAGGCCGAACCCTTCGAGGAGGTCCTGCACTACGAGGGGGGCATCGAGGCCTTCGTTCGCCACCTGGACAAGGCCAAGACCTCGGTCCTGAAGATGCCCATCGTGGTGCGCGGCAAGCGCGAGAACGTCGAGCTGGACCTGGCGCTGTGGTGGAACGACGGCTATCACGAGAACGTCCTCTGCTTCACCAACAACATCCCGCAGCGGGACGGCGGCACCCACCTGGCCGCCTTCCGATCGGCCCTGACCCGTATCATCACCGGCTATGCCGAGAGCTCGGGGGCCGCCAAGCGCGAGAAGGTCTCAGTGTCGGGCGAGGACAGCCGCGAAGGTCTGACCTGCGTCCTGTCGGTCAAGGTGCCCGATCCCAAGTTCTCCAGCCAGACCAAGGAAAAGCTCGTCTCCTCGGAGGTGCGTCCCGCCGTCGAGAGCCTGGTCTCCGAAGGCATCGGCCAGTGGTTCGAGGAGCACCCGGTCGAGGCCAAGCTGATCGTCCAGAAGATCACCGAGGCCGCCGCCGCCCGTGAGGCCGCCCGCAAGGCCCGCGACCTGACCCGCCGCAAGACCGCGCTGGACATCTCGTCCCTGCCCGGCAAGCTCGCCGACTGCCAGGAGCGCGACCCCGCCAAGTCCGAAATCTTCCTGGTGGAGGGCGACTCCGCCGGCGGCTCGGCCAAGCAGGCCCGCAATCGCGAGAACCAGGCCGTCCTGCCCCTGCGCGGCAAGATCCTGAACGTCGAGCGCGCCCGTTTCGACCGCATGTTGGGGTCCGATCAGATCGGCACCCTGATCACGGCGCTGGGCGCCGGCATCGGCCGCGACGACTTCGACATCGAGAAGGTCCGCTACCACAAGATCGTCATCATGACGGACGCCGACGTCGACGGCGCCCACATCCGGACCCTGCTGCTCACCTTCTTCTACCGGCAGATGCCGCAGGTGATCGAGCGCGGTTACCTCTATATCGCCCAGCCGCCGCTCTATAAGGCGGCCAAGGGCAAGTCGGTCACCTACCTGAAGGATGACCCGGCGCTGGAGGCCTACCTGGTCAACGAGGGCCTCGACGGAGCGACCCTGGACCTGGCCAGCGGGGAGCGGCTGGTGGGCTCTGACCTGCTGGCCCTCATCCAGATGTCCCGCTCGGCCAAGGCCAATATCGAGCGCCTTTCCTCCCGCGCGCCGGCCTTCGCCATCGAACAGGCGGCCCTGGGCGGCCTGCTGGCCGAGGGTCGAAACCTGGGGGCCGCCGCCAAGCGGCTCGACCTCTATGCCGAGGAGAGCGACGGCGCCTGGAGCGGAGAACCGGGCCCCGCCGGCGGTTTCGTGTTCAGTCGCGTCAAGCGTGGGGTTTCTGAGCGTGTGGTGCTGGACGACCTGCTGCTGAACGCCGCCGACGCCCGTCGCCTGGCCGAACGCGCCGCCACCATGGCCGAGACCTTCTCGGGCCCGGCGGTTTTCACCCGCAAGGACAAGGTCACCTCGGTGCGCGGGCCGCTGGACCTGGTGCGGGCGATCATGGACGCCGGCCGCCGCGGCCTGGCCATCCAGCGCTACAAGGGCCTCGGCGAGATGAACCCCGAGCAGCTCTGGGAAACCACCCTGGACACCGACGCCCGCACCCTGCTGCAGGTCCGGGTCAACCACGCCGACGACGCCGACGACATGTTCACCCGTCTGATGGGCGACCTGGTGGAGCCGCGTCGGGAATTCATCCAGGACAACGCCCTCGACGCCGAGGTGGACGTCTAGGGCGGACTTGTAACGGCCGCGCGGTTTGGGCAAACGGAGGCCCTCCGCGTGGCGTTCGCCGCGAACCTGACCGAAGGCTGCCTGTGCTCCTGACTGACGAAGCCAAGTCCGCGGCGGAAGCCGACGCAATGGCCGCGCGCGGCGCGACGATCAATGAGGTCTTCGCCTTCCTGCGGACGCGTCTGTCCCTGGACGCCTTCGGCCTGCTGATGATCAGCCTGCCGCGCGCGGACTTCCCGGCGCTGTCGAAGCTGTTGCCACGCATGGCCAGCGACGAGACACAGCGCAACTTCACCGGCAACTGCGGCGAGGTCCTGCTGGGCCAGACGGTCAGCTTCGTCCGGGCGCTCGCCTACAACTACGCCGCCCTGCGCAACCGGTCGCTGAGCGGCGCGAGGATCATGGACTATGGCTGTGGCTATGGCCGCATCAGCCGCATGCTCTACTACTACACCGATCCCGAGGCGATCTGGGCGGTGGACCCCTGGGACCTGGCGGTGAATCTCTGCCGTGAGGCGGGGCTGGTCGGCAATATCGCCCAGTCGGACTACCTGCCTACCAGCCTGCCCGCGCCCGAAGCGGCCTTCGACGTGATGTTCGCCTTCTCGGTCTTCACACACACCTCGCGCAACGCCACCGACGCCGCGCTCTCAGCCCTGCGTAAGCACATCGCCCCGAACGGCCTGTTGGTCATCACCATCCGTCCTCCGGAGTACTGGGTGGTGAACCCCGAATACGCGCCCCAGGCCGACGCCTATCAGGCCAGGCACGACGCCGAGGGCTTCGCCTTCGCGCCGCATGGCCGCGACACCGTGGAGGGAGAAGCCACCTATGGCGACACCTCCATGACCCTGGACTTTATCGCCGCGAACTATCCGGACTGGCGGATCGAGGGCGCCGACTGGGCCCTTGCCGACCCTTATCAGCGCTACGTCTTCCTGACGCCTGCCTGATTTCTGCGCATATTCTGCTCAAAAAACAGGACATTTGACGGTTTTGGCAGGAAAATGCGCCGAGGCGGCGCGGCGTCACATTCAAATCAGTCGCCGCGACTCACCGATCATGTCCGCATGCACGGACGACATCCCGTCAGAGTGGTGCGTCGGCGCAAGAGGATGCGGTTTGGCTGAGTCCGACGGCAGTTTGGTCCCAGAGCGCATTCTGGAGCTCTCCGAACGCCTGTCGTCCGTGGCGGGCGCCAAGATCGGTGAAATCTCCTCCATCAACCGCGAAGCCAAGATGCTGGCCATCAACGCCCTGATCACGGCGGCGCGCGCCGGCGAGGCGGGGCGGGGTTTCGCCATCGTGTCGGAAGAATTCAAGCGCATCTCCCAGGAGATCGACGAGGTGGCCCAGGCCCTGGAAAGCCAGGTCCGCGCCGATCTTCAGGAACTCTCCCTGGTGGGCGGCGCCATCCTCTCCCACCTGCGGGGCCAGCGCCTGGCCGACCTGGCGCTGAACGCCATCGAGATCATCGACCGCAACCTCTATGAGCGCACCTGCGACGTCCGCTGGTGGGCCACCGATTCCGCCGTCGTGGCCTGCGTCGCTGAACCGACCCCTGAGGGGTCACGCCACGCCAGCAGCCGTCTGAAGGTGATCCTCGACGCCTATACCGTCTATCTCGACCTCTGGATCTGCGACGCCTCGGGCAAGGTGTTGGCCACCGGCCGGCCGCAGGCCTATCCGGCGACCCAGGGCCTGTCGGTGGCCGGCGCCGGCTGGTTCCAGCAGGCGATGAAAACGGCCTCGGGCGACGAGTTCGTGGCCTGGGATATCGAGCGCGCGCCGGCGCTGAATAATGCGCCGGTGGCCACCTACGCCACCGCCATCCGCCAGGACGGGCTCTCCGACGGCAAGGTGATCGGCGTCCTGGGCATCCACTTCGACTGGAAGCCCCAGGCTCAGGCGGTGGTCGATGGCGTGCGGCTGACCGATGAGGAACGCGCCCGCTCGCGGGTGCTGCTGCTGGATCACGCCGGCCGCGTGCTGGCCTCCTCCGACCAGCGAGGCGAACTGAACGAGACCTTCCGTCTGCCCGCCGACGCCACCGGCATGGGCAGCTACGCCACCCCCGACCGCGTCACCGTCGGCTACGCCCTGACCCCCGGCTACGAAACCTATCGCGGGCTCGGCTGGTACGGCGCCATCACTCAGAGAGAGCCAGAGCCGGCGACCTCTGGCGTCTCCCGCGCCGCCTAGGTCTCGAACCCCTTCACCACCTCGATCACCGCCTCGCCGTAGCGGGCGAGCTTGCTTTCGCCGACGCCGGACACGGCCGCCAGGCGCGGCAGGCTGCCGGGCTTGGTCTGGGCGACCTCGATCAGGGTGCGGTCGGGGAAAATCACATAGGGCGGCACGTGCTGACGCTTGGCCTCGCCGGCCCGCCAGTAGCGCAAGGCCTCGAACAGGACGGCGTCGCCGGGATCGATGGCGGCGGCCTCGCGGCGCTTGCGGGGCTTGCCCGAGCGGGTGGTGGGGTCGTTCTCCTCCGGCGCCTTGCGCAGGCCCACCCGGCGCTCGCCGCGATAGACCGCCTTTACCCCCTCGGGGTCGCCCAGGCCGATCAGCGGGCGGCCGTCATTGGGGTCTTCCTTCAGCAGGCCGTCGAAAAGCAGCTGGTCCAGCAGATCGCGCCAGCCATTGACGCTGAACTCCTTGCCGATGCCGAAGGTGGTCAAGCCCGCCTCGAAGCTGGAGGGTTCCTTGGTCTTGCCCAGCAGGTGCTCCACCAGTCGTCCGCGTCCGAACCGGCCCCCCAGGCGATGCACCGCCGACAGCGCCTTCTGGGCCGCTTGGGTGGCGTCGATGCTCTCCGGCGGCGAGAGGCACAGATCGCACTGACCGCAGGGCTCCACGCCCTCTTCGCCGAAATAGCGGCGCACGGCGGCGGCGCGGCAGTTGGCCCCGTCCATCATGGCGTAGAACTGGCCGACCTTACGCCGCTGCACGGCCTTGACGGAGTCGTCCATCTCCCGGCCGTCGATGCGGCGATAGGCCCAGGCCATGTCGGCCGCGCCATAGAGGGTGATGCCCTCGGCCGGATCGCCGTCCCGGCCCGCCCGCCCGACCTCCTGCCAGTAGGCTTCGATGGAGGCGGGCGGATCGGCGTGGATCACGAAGCGGACGTCGGGCTTGTCGACCCCCATGCCAAAGGCGATGGTCGCCACCATCACCGCGGCGTCGGCCTCCAGAAAGGTCTCCAGCCGTTCGGCCCGGACGTTCTTGTCGAGGCCCGCATGGTAGGCCAGGGCATGGGTCCCGGCGGCGCGAAGGCTCTCGGCCAGCTTGTCGACCCCGTCGCGGGAGCCGGCATAGACCACGCCCGAGCGGTTGGGCCGGGCCTCGATCAGCTCCAGCACCCGCTTGTGCCCCGCGCCGCGCTTGCGTTCGGCCGATAGGGCGAGCTCGGGCCGCGCGAAGCTGGCGACGAATTCCACGGCGTCCTCGAGCCGCAGCTCGGCGCGGATGTCGTCGCGGGTGCGGGCGTCGGCGGTTGCGGTGACCGCCAGGCGCGGCACGTCGGGGAAGATCTCGGCCAGCCGCCCCAGCATCCGATATTCGGGCCGGAAGTCGTGGCCCCACTGGCTGACGCAGTGGGCCTCGTCGATGGCGAGGAGGGCCAGCGGCGTGCGGCGCAGGCGGTCCATCACCGACGAGGTCATCAGGCCTTCCGGCGAGATATAGAGCAGGTCCAGCTCGCCCTGCTCGATCCGCTCCCAGGTCTGGGCCTTTTCCCAGGGCTCGATGTTGGAATCGAGCCTGGCGGCGGCGACGCCCGACTGCACCAGGCCGGCCACCTGGTCGGTCATCAGGGCGATCAGGGGCGAGACCACCAGGCCGAGGCCCGGCCGCATCAGGCTGGGGATCTGGTAGCAGAGGCTCTTGCCGCCGCCGGTGGGCAGGACGGCCATGGCGCTGCGTCCGGCCAGCACCTCGGCGATCACCTCGCCCTGGCGCCCCCGGAACTCGGCATGGCCGAAGGTGCGGCGCAGGATCTCCCGCGCCTCGTCGAGGGAGGCGGATGGCATGGCGGTCTTATGCCGTGCGTCGTCCTCTAAGCGAAGGGGTGTAGAGCGCTTAAGCGCTCAGAGCCGTGCGATCCTGGATCCCGCGCACGGCCTTCAGCAGGCGCAGGGCCGACCGGTCCGTCAGCTTGGCCGGATCGAAGGCCTGGCGCTGGGCCAGGGTGTCGAGGATGGCGTCGTCGGCGGCGCTGAAGCGGCGGGCGCACATGTTCCAGTCGCCGAACTCACGACCGCTGGCGGGACCGGCCGAGACCACGCGACTCTCCCTGTGGCGAGGATCATTGAGGATGCGCTGATAGGTGGTCATCACCGCCTCGGCGGGACCTTCCAGGGTCTGGACGAACCAGCCGTCATGCACCAGCAGCAGGCCGGTGATGGACGCCGCGCGGTTGTTGCGGATCGAGGCTCGGATCAGGGCGTCGATTTCGTCGTCGGGATTCATGTCCGCGGCGAAGGCCTGCCGGCTGGCATAGATCAGGCGGTGCAGCGTACGGCTGCTGGAGATTTCATGCGACATGACTCCTGTCTAACCGAATGGGTTTAAAAGCCTCTGAAGGCGCTGTGTCGACTACCCTACTCCGCCGCCATGGCCGCCGGCGCCATCTGACTGCCGCGCAACAGCCGACCGGGCAGGGCGCCGGTGGGTTCGCCGTCGCGATAGGTGACCTGGCCCGCCACGATCGTGACGACATAGCCGTCGGCCCGCTGGATCAGCCGCCGCCCGCCGGCCGGCAGGTCGTAGGCCACCGAGGGCGATTTCAGGGTCAGGCGTCCATAGTCGATGATGTTGATATCGGCCCGGTAGCCCGGCGCGATGAGGCCCCGGTCGAACAGACCCACCGCCTCGGCGGTGTCGCGGGTCTGCATCTTGACCATGCTGGCCAGGGACAGCTTGGGCCCCCGCGTGCGGTCCCGGGTCCAGTGGGTGAGGTTGGAGGTGGGGAAGCTGCCGTCGCAGATCATCCCCACATGGGCCCCGCCATCCGACAGGCCGGGAACGGTGTCGGGATGGATCAGCATCTCGAAACTGGGGTCCAGGGAGCCGTCGGCATAGTTGAGAAAGGGCAGGTAGAGCATGCCCCGCCCGCCGTTCGACAGCATGTGATCCAGCGCCAGTTCCTCCGGCGTCACACCCTGCTCCGCGGCCAGGGCGGCGATGGTGCGGTCGGCGGTCTGCTCGTAGTCGGGGGTGTCACCCATCAGGAACATGATCCCCCAGTTGCGGGTCATGTTGGCGGCGAAGGCGGGATCAGCCGCCGCGCCCTCGGCGAACAGCTCGGCGCGGAAGGTGGGATCGGAGAGCCTGGCGACCCGCTCGGCCAGCGGCGCCTTGGCGATGGCCTGGTAGCTGGGCCGGCTGGTGAAGGGATTGAGGGTTAGCTCCAGTCCGAACAGGATGCCCACGGGACGCCCCGCAACCTGGGCCCGCATCTGCAGGCCGGCCTCACTGGCCTCGCGCAGCTGGTCCAGCAGGAACTCGTATTGCCTCGGCTGGCGGGGGTTCTGCACCAGGGAAAAGGACAGCGGCCGCCCCGAGGCCTCGACGATCCGCCGCAGCATGGCGAATTCCGCGGCCGGATCGTTGAAGTCCGACACGAACTGCAGGGCCCCCTTGCCGGCCGCCGCCAGCCCCATGGCGATGCCGGTCAGCTCAGCCTCGGAAGCCGTCAGGGTGGGGGTCGGCTGGCCGTCGCTGGTGCGATGGTTGAGGGTCCGCGAGGTGGAGAAGCCCAGCGCGCCGGCCTCCATGGCGACCTTGGCGATGGCCGCCATGGCCGCGATATCGGCCTCGGTGGCGTCCTCACGGTTGGCCCCGCGTTCGCCCATCACATAGACCCGCAAGGCCGCGTGGGGCAGCTGGCTGCCGATATCGACGTCGAAGCTGCGGCCCGCCAGGCTGTCGAGATAGTCGGGATAGGTCTCCCAGTTCCAGGGCAAGCCCTGGGTCAGCACCGGGAAGGGGATGTCCTCGACGCCTTCCATCAGCCGGATCAGCCGATCGTGGTCGGCGGGCTTGCAGGGCGCGAAGCCCACCCCGCAGTTGCCCATCACCACGGTGGTCACGCCATGCCAGGCCGACGGCTGCATGTGGCTGTCCCAGGTGGCCTGGCCGTCATAGTGGGTGTGGATGTCGACGAAACCCGGCGTGACGAGCTTGCCGCCGGC
The DNA here is from genome assembly GCF_037968635.1 of Phenylobacterium sp. Lineage (GTDB taxonomy): Bacteria > Pseudomonadota > Alphaproteobacteria > Caulobacterales > Caulobacteraceae > Phenylobacterium. The sequence goes on along the minus strand of NZ_JBBKVV010000103.1, from coordinate 19,916 downwards.
GTCGATCTCGTCGGCGCCACGGCCCCGGACCTCGCCCACCTGGACGATCAGGCCGTCCTTGATCGCCACGTCGGCGGCATAGGGCTCGCCGCCCGAGCCATCGACCACCCGGCCGTTGCGGATCACCACGTCCCAGGCGCGCTCCATGGCGGCCTCCCTCTCGTCTTCCTGTCGTTGGAGAGAATTGGGCGCTCGCCGGGGCCGCCTGGTCAAGGGCGCCGCGAGGGCAGGGGCCAGGGCAGGTAAGGATTGATTAAGGGAACCGGCGAAATTGCGGCGGGTTTTCTCGATGCATTAACCGCCGCCAAGCTAGGCTGTTGGCAACAGATCAACTGGGTTCGGGAGGACCCGTCATGGCGCTCAAAGCCTTCTTCGCCGCCGCCACCCTCGCCGCCGCGCTTGTCGGCATGGCCCTGCCCACCGGGCACAAGCCTGCCGCGGGCGGCGAGTCGCAAATCGCCACCATGACGCTCGGCGCAGGCTAGCCGCCTTCCCTCGGCATGGCGCCGGTCTTGCCGGCGCAGCCCTTCAGGGTCTCGGTTCCCAGCACCACCTGCGCGGCATAGGCGTACTTCAGGTCCGACATGCCGTCGGAGCAGGGCTCCAGGCTGAGCGTCACCACCAGCCGGTCGGTCCCGGCCTGGCTTTCCCAAACGGCCTTGCCATCCTTCATCACCAGACCCGGATTGGGTCCCACCGCCGCAGGGTGGTCGGGGCGTTGCAGGGTGATCTGGGTGCCGCGGATCTGCAGCCCCCAGAAGGGTTCGGTGCCGCGCGCATCCATGTCGCCGGAGAACTCTTCCGGGATCGGCGAGGCCACCGGCGGGGTGGGCGCCGGGGCCGTGGCCGGCGCATCGGCAGGCGGCGGCGCGGCGGCCCCGTCGGGGGCCTGGGGCGCGCAGGCCGTCAGGATGAGCAGAGACACGGCGGTGAGGACGATTGAACGCATGGCGGCGATCCTTTCCCAGAGGCTGAAGCAGGCTAGACTCATCGGCGATGAGTCGGAACGCCCCACGCACCTTCTATGAGTTCTTCGCCGGCGGCGGCATGGCCCGCCTCGGGCTGGGCGAGGCCTGGACCTGCGCCTTCGCCAACGACTTCGATGCGGTGAAGTCGGCCACCTACCGCGCCAACCATGCCGATGCCGACATGCATTTCCAACAGGGCGACGTCTGGAAGCTGGAGGCCGGCGACCTGCCTGGCCGCGCCGACCTGGCCTGGGCCTCGTCCCCCTGCCAGGATTTCAGCCTGGCCGGCGCGCGCGCCGGCCTGACCGGCGGACGTTCCTCGGCCTTCTTCGGGTTCTGGCGATTGATGGAGGCGCTGGCCGCCGAAGGTCGCGCGCCCCGCACCATCGTCATCGAGAACGTCTCGGGCCTGCTGACCTGCGGCGCCGACTTCACCGCGTTGTGTGCGGCCCTGGCGGACCAGGGCTATCGCTTCGGGGCTCTGGAGATCGACGCCGCGCGCTTCCTGCCCCAGTCGCGGCCCCGGGTCTTCGTGGTGGCGACCTTGGCGCCCGTGCCGCTGGGCCTGATCGGTGACGGTCCCTTCCACACCCGGCTGGTGCGCGAGGCTCATGCCCGGCTGCCCTCTGACCTGGCCGCCCGATGGATCTGGTGGCGTGGGGCGGCGCCGGGCGCCCGCAACAGCAGCCTGGCCAGCCTGCTCGAACCCGACGATGGGGTCACCTGGCACACGCCGGCCCGCACCCAAGACCTGGTGGCCCTGATGGCGCCCCTGCATCGCGCCCGGCTCGACGCCCTCAAGGTCTCGGGCCAACGCGCCGTGGGTGGCCTGTTCCGCCGCATGCGGGTGGAGAACGGGGTGCGGGTGCAGCGCGCCGAGGCGAGGTTCGACGGCCTGGCCGGATGTCTGCGGACGCCACGTGGCGGCTCCTCGCGCCAGACCCTGGTGGTGGTGGAGGGCGGCTGTGTGCGCACCCGACTGCTCAGCCCCCGAGAGGGCGCCCGGCTGATGGGCCTGCCCGAAACCTACCAGCTTCCCAAGGCCGCCACCTCGGCCCTGCATGTGATCGGCGACGGCGTCGCGGTCCCGGCGGTGCGATGGCTGGCGGCCAATATCTTGGAGCCGCTGCTGGACGGGACCCCGGCCGTGCTGGCGGCGGAGTAATCACCCCGCTCATCTCGGCGAAGGCCGGGACCCAGATTCATCCGGAGCCGATCGGGTTGATCCCCGTCTCCACCCCTGGACTTCATGAGAGCCTCGTGGATTTCACCTGGATCCCGGCCTTCGCCGGGATGAGCGGCTATTGTTAGAAAACCTCCTGGCGACTGGGCGAGATGCTCCCTTCCAAATCCCGGCGACGGGTTTAGGTTCGGCCCGTCCCACCAGAGAGCAGACCCATGGCCGACGCCGCCGACACCTCCGCCTATGACGCCGCCCGCTACAAGCGCGCCGGCCGGGGCAAGATCTACGACTCCATCATCGACACGATCGGCGACACCCCGCTGGTGGCCCTGCCCAACCTCACCAAGGCGCTGAAGCCCAAGGGGACGGTGCTGGCCAAGCTGGAGTTCTTCAATCCGATCGGTTCGGTGAAGGACCGCATCGGGGTGGCGATGATCGAGAGCCTGGAGGCCCGCGGCATCCTCAAGCCCGGCGGCGCCATCATCGAGCCCACCAGCGGCAACACCGGCATCGCGCTGGCCTTCGTGGCGGCGTCGAAGGGCTACAAGCTGACCCTGGTCATGCCGGAAAGCATGTCCATCGAACGGCGCAAGATGCTGCTGATCCTGGGCGCCAAACTGGAACTGACCCCGGCCGAACGCGGCATGGCCGGCGCGGTGGCCAGGGCCAAGGAGCTGGTGGACGCCACGCCGGGCGCCGTCATGCCTCAACAGTTCGACAACGCCGCCAATCCGCTGATCCACCGGGTCTCCACCGCCGAGGAAATCTGGAACGACACGGCCGGCGCCGTAGACGCGGTGATCTCCGGGGTCGGCACCGGCGGCACCATCACCGGGATCGGCCAGGTTCTGAAGGCCCGCAAGCCGTCGCTGAAGATGATCGCCGTCGAGCCCGAGGCCTCGCCGATCCTGTCGGGGGGCAAGCCCGGCCCGCACAAGATCCAGGGCATCGGAGCGGGCTTCGTGCCCTCGATCCTCGACCGTGGGGTGATCGACGAGATCATCCAGGTCTCCAATGATGACAGCTTCGCCATGGCCCGCCGTGTGGCGCGCGAAGAGGGCATCCCGGTGGGCATCTCCTCGGGCGCGGCCCTGACCGCGGCCTTCGACGTGGCGTCGCGCGACGACTTCGCCGGCAAGACCGTGGTGGCCATCATCCCGAGCTTCGCCGAACGCTATCTCTCCACCGCCCTGTTCGACGGCCTGTAGAGCTTCTGGAGTTCACAGCGTGGCGGGCCCCGGCATCTCGCTCGGCGGCCACGCTCCCGGCCCTGGCGCGCCAGGAGTCTGAGGCCATGACCGATGTCTATAGCCCGGAGAAGCGCTCGGCGGTGATGGCCCGGGTCAAGGGCAAGGACACCGCGCCGGAGATCAAGGTGCGCAAGGCCCTGACCGCCCTGGGCGCCCGCTACCGCCTGCACCGCAAGGACCTGCCGGGGTCACCCGACATCGTGCTGCCCGGCCGGCGGTTGGCGATCTTCGTTGACGGCTGCTTCTGGCATGGTCACGACTGCGCGCGAGGGGCCCGCGTGCCCAAGGCCAACCGCGACTACTGGGTCGCCAAGGTCGGGCGTAACCGCGCGCGGGACGCCGCAGCCCGCGAGGCCCTGGCGGGACTGGGCTGGCGGGTGGAGACGATCTGGGAGTGTGATCTGAAGGACGCCGCGGTGTTGAGCGCGCGGCTGGAGGCGCTTCTCCGCGCCCTTTGAAGGCGAGCGGGAGTGGTCAGGCGGCCGCCTCGTCCGGCATGGCCTCGGACTCCGCCAGCACCCGCGCGATCGCCGCGGTCAGGGCGCCCGGATCGATCGGTTTGGCGACGTGGTCGGTCATGCCGGCGGCGATGCAGTCGGCCCAGTCCTGATCGCTGCCCGAGGCGGTGCAGGCGATGACGGGGGTGGACTGGTTCGGGCCTGGGAGGCTGCGCAGCCGGCGGCAAGCCTCGCGGCCGTCCATCTCCGGCATGTAGACGTCCATCAGGATGACGTCGAACGGGGCGGCGGCGGCGAGCTCAAGGCCTTCGGCGGCCGAGGACGCGGCGGTGAGCTCGACGCCGAAGGGTTCCAGCATCAGGGCCACGGCGCGGCGGTTGATCTCGTGGTCGTCCACCACCAGCACCCGGACTTCGGCGACGTCGGCCAGGTCGGGTGCGACCGCCTCGGCGGCGTTGGCCAGGTCGATGGCCAGGGTGAAGACAGCGCCCTTGCCGGACTCGCTCTGCGCGGTGAGGTCGCCCCCCATCAGGCGGGCCAGCTCGCGGCTGATAGAGAGGCCCAGGCCGGTGCCGCCATGGGTCCGGGCGGTGGACACCTGGCCCTGCTCGAAGGGCGCGAACAGCCGCCCCAGCTCCTCCGGCGTCATGCCTCGGCCGGTGTCGGACACCGAAAAGCGATAGGCGGCGTCCTCGCAGGTGACGGTCAGGGCGACGGCGCCCGAGGGTGTGAACTTGATGGCGTTGGAGATCAGGTTGTTGAGAATCTGGCGCAGCCGCGTCGGATCGCCGGCCACGGAGCCCGGGAGGGTCTCCAGCCCCAGGCGTTCCAGAACCAGGCCCTTCTTTTCCGCCTCGGCTTGCCAGAAGCCGGTGGTGTCGGCCACCAGGGCCGACAGGTCGAAGGCGATGACCTCCACCCTCATCCGGCCCGCCTCCATCTTGGAGAGGTCCAGCAGGTCGTTGAGCAGGGTGCGCATCATGCGGCCGCTCTCGGCGATCAGGGCGCCGTCGGCGGCGTCCTTGCCGCCCCGCCGTTCGATGGCCTCGGCCCCGGCCAGGATGGCGCTGATGGGGGTGCGCAATTCATGGCTGACCATGGCGATGAAGGCGGACTTGGCGTCGGCGGCGGCCTCTGCGGCGCGGCGGCCCCGCTCGGCTTCCTCCCGCGCCCGGCGTTGGCTCTCGATGCCGTCGGCGGCGGCGCGCCACAGGATTGTGGAGGAGAAGACCAGCAGCACGCCCACAATGCCCACGGCCACGCCATAGGTGGAGGTTCCGCTGATCATCCAGGCCAGGGCCGCGGTGATCAGCAGATAGACGCCGAAGGGGGTCATGGAGGCGACATAGGCCGCCTGGGACCGCTGGTTGGTGACCACGGTGTTGAGCACGGCGCCCGCCAGGAACAGGCCGCCGCAGGTCAGACCCCACGGGCCCTTGCTCAGGATGGCCAGCACGGCCAGAGACCCATAGACCACCGAATTCAGCGCCAGCATGACCAATGCCAGAACGTCCCGCACGGGCCGCGCCCGCGCCCGCTCGGAGGCGAAAAGATAGTACTCGGCGGCCTGCAGCAGGCTGTAGGCGGCGATCCACACGGCCGAGGGCGCCCAGCCGGCGACAGGGGCGAAGGCCAGGGCGTAGATGGCGGAGAACATCATGCGGGTGCGCAGGCCGTTACGGCGCGAGAGCATGGTCTTGGCCAAGCCGAGATCAGGTCCGGTTTTCACGATGCCCCCTGGGGGCTCGAACGCCCCCTCCGCAGGTGACGCTACGACAGCGGGCATAACCATTCGTAAACCGGCGGTATTCGAACGTCGAACTTCGACCTGAAGCTGACTCGCTAGTCCTCGGCCCGCAGCCGGTAGCCGATGCCGGGTTCGGTCAGCAGGATCTTCGGCGAGCCGGAATCGGCCTCCAGCTTGGTTCGGACCTGGCCAACCAGGACACGGACGAACTGGGCGTCGACATTGGCTTCGGGCCCCCAGACCGCAGCGATCAACTGCTTGTGCGTCACCACCCGCCCGGCGTGACGGGCAAGGGTGCGGACCAGATCGTATTCCCGGGGGGTCAGGCGCACATCGTCGCCCTCCAGGGTCACTTCGCGCGACGCGAAATTGATCTCCAGCTCGCCGGACTTCAGGTGAGCGTGGGAGGCGAAGCGGCGCTCGCGGCCGCGCAGGGCGGCGCGAATTCGCGCCAGCAGTTCCCCCACCCCCACCGGCTTGTTGACGAAGTCGTCGGCGCCGAGGTCGAGGGCGGCGATCTTCTCGGACTCCAAGTCCCGGGCCGACAGCACCAGGATCGGCACGTCGGACCATTCGCGGATCCGCCGGATCACCTCCTTGCCGTCCAGGTCGGGCAGGCCGAGATCCAGGATCACGACATCGGTGGGCTCGCGGGCCATCTGCAACAGGGCCGCCTGACCGCTCTCGGCGGTGGTCACCTCGTAGCCCGCCGCCCCGAGCGCCGGGCGCAGGGCGCGGATCAGTTGGGGCTCGTCGTCCACCAGCAGCAGGCGCTCGCCGCTCATGCCGCCGCCTCGCCGGGCAGGCGCAAGGCCACCACCAGGCCAGGCGCGTCGGCGCGGGGCCTGGCGTTGACGGCCCCGCCCATCGCCTCCGTCAGACCGCGCGCGATGGAGAGACCAAGTCCTGTGCCCTGGCTGTGCTTGGCGGCATGGGCCGCGCGGTAGAACTTCTCGAAGATCAGGTCGAGCTCGGCCTCGGGAACGCCGGGGCCGGCGTCGGTGACCTCGATCCGCACGCTGGCGCCGCCCTGGACGCTGATCGCGATTTCGCTGCCGTCGGGACTGAAGCGGATGGCGTTCTCCAGCACATTGCTCAGGGCCTGTTCCAACAGGACGGGATCGCCCCTGGCGATCAGGCCGCCAACGCCCATCTGCGTCACCAGCCGCCGGGCGCCCAGGCGGCGCGTCAGACGGGTGGTCAGGCGATCGATCACCTCGCGCACACTGAAGGGACTGCTGTCCACCTGCAAGGCGCCGCCATCCAGCTTGGTCATGTCCAGCAGGTTGGCGACGAACAGGTTCAGCCGCTCGGCCTCTTCGGTGATGGTGGCGAGCAGGTCGTCGCGCACTTCCGGCGGAAACTGGCCGCCGAATTCCTTCAGGCTGGAGGCCGAGGCCAGTATGGCCGCCAGCGGTGTGCGCAGGTCGTGGGAGATGGAGGACAGCAGAGCGTTGCGAAGCTGTTCGGTGCGGGCCAGGGCCTGGATCTCCGCCTGGCCCTCGGACAGTCGGGCGCGGACGAGGGCGCCGGCTCCCAGGTCGACCAGCACGTCCATCAGGGAGGCCTCCTCGGCCTCCGGCGCCTCCGGCCCCAGCGGCCGCCAGGCGGCCACCCCCAGCCGTTCATCCCCGGCCCGCAGCGGCCGGGCGCGCCAGTCGCCGCCGGCGATGGTCAGGACGCTGTCGGCCGGGGCCTCGACGTCGGCGATCAGGTCGGCCGGCGGGGCGACGCCCGCCGGGTGGGTAAGCGCCCGCGAGCCGTCCCAGATCACCGCCTCGCCCTTGGCGGCTTCGGCGAGGTGGGTCGCCAGCCGTTCGCGAACGGCCTCCTCGCCGATGGAGGCGCCGAAGGCGCGGCTGGCTTCCAGCAGGGCCGCGGTGGTGCGCGCCCGGTCCTGGGCGCGGCGGGCCTCGTCGCGCACGCGCCCGGCGAGACTGCCGGTGAGCATGGCCACGATCAGGAACACAGCCAGGACGATGACGTCCTCGGCGCTGCCGAAGGTCAGGGTGAAGCGCGGATCCACCAGGTAGAAATTATAGATCAGGAAGGCGGCGGCGGCGGCCACATAGGCCGGCCCCGAGCCTAGCCAGACCGCGGCCACCAGCACGCCCGCCAGGAAGATCATGGAAAGCCGGGTGGTTTCCAACACCCGGTAAAGCAACTCGGCGATCAGGGTCGCAGCCATCACCACGCCCAGCGCGGCGAGGTAGCGCCAGGGACCCTTCACGTCTTTCAGCTTGGGTGACGTCACGCGTGCTCCAGGATAGCGTCGGCGCCGGCCGGGCCCATTGAGGGACCAGGAGGCGGTACAGGCTAGGCGCGGCGCCGACGCGGCCCGGTGGGGGGCTCCGAGCGCGCCGAAGATGCCGCGCAACACCACAGTCTCCAATTATAGGCCGGTTATGGCCCTGAGACTTATAAGCTTTTTATGCTTGGCGGGGTGAGGACATGGCGGCCATCTGGCGGCGTCGTCCACGGACCTTGCCATGATTTTCACCGCCATCGCCGCTCTGATCGTCGCAGCCGTCGTCGCCCTGATCCTCGGCCTCGCCCCAGCTGTGGAGCATCTCTGGTGATCGGGGTCGGCCGTCCCGCCCCGATGTTCGGAGCGCCGTCGCGGGCCAACCCGAATTTCGTCTTCGCCAGCCAGGGCGGCGCCTATATCCTGCTGGCCTTCTTGCCCCAGGATCTGGTGGCGCGCGAGGCCATGCTGGCCAGCATCAACGCGCATCGGCGGTTGTTCGGCGACAACCGCCTGCGGGCCTTCGGCGTGCTGCGGGACGAAGGTCTCTTCGGTCAGTCCGAGGAAGGTGGCGGCCTGCGCTGGTTCCTCGACGCAGACGGCGCGATCAGCCGTCTCTATGGCGCCCTGGATGACGACGGGGCCGAGCGCGGGCGCTGGGTGCTCATCGACCCGTCTCTGCGCATCCAGTTCTGGGCCGACGGGCCCGCCGAGAGCGAGCGGTTCTTCGCCGCCGTGGCCACCCTGCCGCCTCCGGAACGGCATGCAGGGACCGAACTCTGCGCGCCGGTGCTGGTGGCCCCCAGGATCTTCGAGCCCGAACTCTGCCGACGGCTGATCGACATCTATGAGGCAGATGGCGGCACGGCGTCAGGGGTGATGCGCGAGGTGGATGGCAAGACCGTCGGGGTGCTGGACAATTTCAAGCGCCGGCGCGACGCCATCGTGTCAGACCCGGAAATTCAGGCCGAGCTGCGCGCTCGGCTGGGGACGCGCCTGCTGCCGGAGATCGAGGCGGCCTTCCAGTTCAAGGCGACCCGCATGGAACGCTACATCGTCGCCTGCTACGACGCCCGTGAAGGGGGTTATTTCCAGCCCCATCGCGACAATACCACCAAGGGCACGGCGCACCGCCGCTTCGCCTGCTCCATCAACCTCAACGCCGAGGAGTTCGAGGGCGGCGACCTGCGTTTCCCGGCCTTTCCTGGGCGCACCTACCGGCCGCCCACCGGCGGGGCGGTGGTGTTCTCCTGCTCCCTGCTGCACGAGGCGACCCCGGTGACCAAGGGCAAGCGCTACGCCTTCCTGCCGTTCTTCTATGACGAGGTCGCCGCCAAGATCCGTGAGGCGAACCTGGGGTTCCTGGCCGCCGCGCCGGCTCCGCAAACCCAGGCGACTGCGCCCCAGCCGGCCTAGCTGTCGTTGGGCGCGCGCGCCTCCACGACGACCTGCGTCTTCACCGAATTGGCGATGTAGCATTCGTCGTGGGCCTCGTGGTGCAGCTGCGCGAGCTGCTCGGCGTCGGGGGCGGCGCCCTGCCAGGTGATGACGGGCCGCAGCCAGACCTTGGTCAGGGCCAGGCGACCGGGCGCGATCTCCTCCATGACGCCCTCGGCCGCGTCCTCGTAGCGGACCGCCAGGAAGCCCGCGAGCCGGGCCCGGTGCAGGAAGGTCAGCATGTGGCAGTTGGAGAGCGCGGCCACCAGCATCTCCTCCGGATCGACCGCGGCCTCCACCGCCCACCTGCCCACCACGTGCGGCGAGGCCGAGGCCGGGACCTCGATCCCGCCGTCGAAGGCCAGGCTATGACCACGGCTGTAGCGGCCCTTCAGGAAATCCTCGCCGTCCTTGAGGGTCCAGAGGACCTCGGCGACATATTTGGCCATCCTCAGAAGGCCTCCGCCGGCAGGGCCATCATCAGCTCCGAGCCGGTCATCAGCTTGGCAAGGTGAGCGCCGGCGTCGGGCAGGACCCGCTGCATGTAGTAACGGCCCACGGTCAGCTTGGTGGCGTAGAAGGGATCGGTGTCGCCGGCGGCGATCTTGGCCTGGGCGGTCTTGGCGATCAGGGCCCACATATAGGCCAGGGCCGTGAGTCCGAAGAGGTGCATGTAGTCGGTGGACGCGGCCCCGGCATTGTCGGGGTTCATCAGCCCATTCTGCATCAGCCACATGGTGCCCTCCTGCAGCTTGGCCTTGGCGTCGGCCAGGCCCTCGGTGAAGGGCGCCAGGGCCGGGTCGCCCTCGTTGGCCTCCACGAAGGCGTCGATCTCTGCAAAGAAGGTCATCACCGCCCGGCCGCCGTCCGCCGCAAGTTTGCGGCCAACCAGGTCCAGGGCCTGGACGCCGTTGGTGCCCTCATAGATCAGGGCGATACGGACATCGCGCATGTACTGGCTGGCCGGGAAGTGCTCGGTGAAGCCGGAGCCGCCGTGGATCTGCAGGGCGTCGGAACAGACCTTCAGCCCCTTGTCGGTGAGAAAGCCCTTCACCACCGGGGTCATAAGCGCCATGTAATCATTGGCCTTCTGGCGCACCGCCTCGTTGGGGCTGGCATGGGCCAGGTCCCCGTGCAGGGCGGTCCAGAACAGGAAGGCGCGCCCGGCCTCGATGACGGCGCGGCTGTCCATGAGCATGCGGCGCACGTCGGGATGGACGATGATCGGGTCGGCCGGGCCATCGGGGTTCTTGGGGCCGGTAAGCGAGCGGCCCTGCAGGCGGTCCTTGGCGAATTCGGCGGCGGCCTGATAGGCGGCCTCGGCCTGGGCGACGCCCTGCAGGCCGACCCCGATGCGAGCCTCGTTCATCATCACGAACATCAGCCGCAGGCCCTGGTTCTCGGTCCCCACCAGCCAGCCGGTGCTCTCCTCATGCTGGATGACGCAGGTGGCGTTGCCGTGGATACCCATCTTCTCTTCGAGGCCGGCGCAGAAGACGCTGTTGCGGGCGCCCGGCTTGCCTTCGGCGTCCGGAATGAACTTCGGCACGATGAACAGGCTGATGCCCCGCACGCCGCCGGGCGCGCCCTCAATTCGGGCCAGGACCAGGTGGATGATGTTCTCGGCCATGTCGTGCTCGCCGCCCGAGATCCAGATCTTCTGGCCCGAGATCCTGTAGCTGCCGTCGCCTTGCGGAACCGCCTTGGTGCGCAGCAAGCCGAGGTCCGTGCCGCACTGGGGCTCGGTCAGGTTCATGGTCCCACCCCATTTGCCGGAGACCAGATTGGGCAGGTAGAGGCTCTTCTGTTCGTCGGACCCGCCGTTGAGGATCGCCGAATAACAGCCGTGGGTCAGGCCCGGGTACATGGAGAAGGCCATGTTGGCCGAGGAGCTCATCTCCGAGAAGGACAGGTTCACCACATGGGGCAGGCCCTGGCCGCCATAGGCGGGCTCCGCCCCCAGCGCCGGCCAGCCGCCCGCGACGAGCTGGGCGTAGGCCTCCTTGAAACCCTTCGGCGTGGTGACCGTGTTGTCGGGGCGCCAGGTGCAGCCCTCCTTGTCGCCGACGGCGTTCAGGGGGGCGAGGACCTCAGCTGTGAAGCGGCCCGCCTCGTCGATGATCTGCTCCACCACATCCATGGAGGCGTCGGCGAAGGCCGGGAGGTCGGCGTACTTCTCGATCTGCAGCACGTCGCGGAGCAGGAAGGCGTGGTCGCGCACGGGGGGCTGGTAGGTCATGTCCGCTCCGGGAAAGATCAAAGGGCTCCCGACGCGTCGGAAGCCCTTCAAAGATATAGCTGAGGTTTGCCGCCGGCGCGAAGCGCCGAGGTTCTACTTGGCGTGTTCGAGGTCGCCGAGCCGCTCGCGCAGGACCTGATCGTAGTCGGCCGCGCGGGGCAGCAGGTCGGGGCGGGTGCGGGAAAGCTGAGCCTCAAGGGCGTCGCACCCGGAGCGAAGCTCGTCGATGGCCTTGTCGATGTCCTGGCGCTGGGCTTCCAGGGCGACGATCCGCTCGCGGAACTTGGTGAGCGACTTGATGTTCTGGGCCGCGCCGCCGTCGTTCAGGTCATAGAGGTCGAGGATCTCGCCGATCTCGGCCAGGGCCAGACCCACCCGTTTGCCGTTGAGGATCAACTGGAGCCGACCACGGTCCTTATAGGAATAGACCCGGTTCATGCCGTCGCGGGCCGGGGCCAGCAGACCCTTGTCCTCGTAGAAGCGCAGGGCGCGGGGCGTGCACTTAAATTCCAGGCACAACTGACGGATGGTGAAGGTGCGCGCCGGACGGCGAAGTTCCATGGGCATTTGGATGTCCTCCCTCGACCCCTTTTGGTTTCCCAAAGCGTAAGCCTGAGTTCCGTTAACGTCAACATGATCGTTGATCACCTTTGCGACCATCGCAGGCTTGTGATCGGCGCCGGGACCCTTAGGCTTGGCGCCTCAACAGGGGGCGGTTTCGATGGCGCGCGTTGCATGGCTTTGCTCGGTGGCGCTGGCCCTTCTGGCGGGGGCGCCGGCGAGCGCCAGGGAAGAGCCCGCGCCGGGGTCGGCGGTCACTGCGGGGACCCAGCGCCAGGACGGTCTGTTGCCGGTTCATGTGGACAAGGCCAAGGGTCGCATCCTGCTCTCCCTGCCGGCGCCGGACGCCGATGGGGTCAGCGGGCGCTTCCTCTATCTGACGGCCCTGCGCACCGGCCTGGGCTCGGCGCCGGTGGGCCTGGACCGCGCGGCCATCGGCGAGACCCAGGTGCTGGTGTTCCGTCGGCTGGGCAGGAAGGTGATCGCCGAGTACGAGAACACCCGCTTCCGCGCCGCCGGCGCCCCATCCCCCGAGCAGACGGCCGCGCGCGAGGCCTTCGCCACCTCCACCGTGTGGGCCGGCGACGTGGCCGGGACGCAAGCCGACGGCCGTATCCTGGTGGACATCGCAAGCTTCCTGACCCGAGACGTCATGGGCGCGGCTGACGCTCTGAAGGGGGCCGATGAGAAGGGCTATCGCCTGGTCCCCGACCTCTCCGTGGCCGATCCTTCGGCGGTGAAGGTCTTCCCGGAGAACCTGGAGTTCGAGGCCCGCCAGACCTACCAGTCCGACACGCCCGGCCGCGAGAGTCGCAACATCGCCCCGGACGCCAAGCTGATCACGCTCCAGGTGCGCCACAGCCTCGTGAAGCTGCCGGAGCCCGGCTACGAGACGCGGAAGTTCGACCCGCGCGCAGGCGTGTTCGGCGGGGTCGTGCTCGACTATGCCGCCCCGCTGGGGGAGGAGATCGTCGGTCAGATGGCCTATCGTTTCCGCCTGGAGAAGACCGATCCCACGGCGGCCAAGTCGCCCGTGAAGAAGCCCATCGTCTTCTATGTCGACCGCGCCGCGCCTGAGCCGATCCGCACGGCCCTGAAGGAGGGCGCCTATTGGTGGGCCCAGGCCTTCGAGGCGGCAGGCTACCAGGACGCCTATCGGGTGGAGATCCTGCCCGAGGGGATCGACCCCCTGGATGTCCGCTACAACGTCATCAACTGGGTGGACCGCGCCACGCGGGGCTGGTCGGTGGGTCAGTCGGTGAAGGACCCGCGCACCGGGGAGATCCTCAAGGGCAGCGTGCTGCTGGGTGCGCTGCGGGTACGGCAGGATATGCTGATCTTCGAGGGCCTGGTGGGCGCCGACAAGAATGGCACGGGCGGGCCGAACGATCCGATCCAGGTTTCGCTGGCCCGCCTGCGCCAGCTGGCCGCCCACGAGGTCGGCCATTCCCTGGGCTTTGCCCACAACTTCGCGGGCAGCACGCAAGGCCGCGCCTCGGTGATGGACTATCCGGCCCCGCGCGTGACCCTGGTCGCCGGACAGCCCGACCTGTCGGACGCCTACGGCGTGGGTCTCGGCGCCTGGGATAGGTTCATCGTCGACTGGCTCTACGGCCAGGTTCCAGCGGGCAAGGCGGGCGAAGCCGCCCTCGCCGCCAAGGCCAAGGCCGAGGCTGATTCCGGCGCCCGCTACGTCACCGACGGCGACTCACGTCCGCCCGGCGCGGCCCAGCCCTGGGGCGGCCTGTGGGATGACGGCGCCGACGCCACCGCCGAACTGACCCGGATGATGTCCGTGCGCCGCGCCGCCCTCGACCGCTTCGGAACCAGCGCCCTGAAGGCCGGCGAGCCCATGGCCAACCTGCGCCGCAAATATGTGCCCCTCTACCTGCTGCATCGCTACCAGCTGGAGGCCGCCGCCAAGCAGGTGGCCGGGGTGGAATATCCCTATGGCCTGAAGGGCGACCTCCATGACGCCTCGCCCATCGTGCCCGCGGCCCGGCAGCGGGCGGCGCTGGCCGCGGTGCTGGCGACCCTGAAGCCCTCGGAACTGGACACGCCGGAGACCCTGATCCCCTTGCTCTCGGCGGGTCAGTCCGGGGACGACGACCGGCAGTTCGAGATCGAGGTGTTCGACGGTGGGCCGGTCTTCGATCCGCTGACCGCCGCCGATGTGGGCGCGAGCCTGACCATCGGGACGCTGACCACGCCCGATCGGCTGAAGCGGCTGGTGGAACAGCATCGGCGCGACGCGCGCCTGCCCGGGGCGGGGGAGGTGCTGGATCGGCTGATCGCCACCGCCTTCGCCCCGGCGGCCGGCCGCGACGCCGAGATCGCCCGGCGGGTGCAGACCCGCACTGTTCTCGAACTGGCGGCGGTGTCGCGCAAGACCGAGACGTCCCCGGCGGTGTCGGCGGAGATCGACCAGCGGCTGGCCGACCTGGCGTCACGGCTGAAGGCGGCGCCAGGCGAGGGCTCCGAGCGCGCGCATCGGCTGCGTCTGGCCAGCCTGATCACCGACAAGGATGAGATGACCCGGGTGCTGGCAGCGCCGAAGCTCAAGCCCACCGTGCCGCCGGGCATGCCGATCGGGGATGACGGCGAGTACTGAGGACTCTAGGCCTTCGCCACCAAGGTTCCGGCCAAGCCGCTCTCGATCAAGGCGATGGTCCGATCCAGGCCGAAGATCGCCGCGAACGACCCGAAGCGAGGCCCCTGGCTCTGGCCCAGCAGGACTTCGTAGAGGGCGGTGAACCACAGGCGCAGGGGTTCGAAGCCCGCAGCCTTGCCGGCCTCAAACACCTCGTTCTGGATGGCCTCGGCGTCGGCGCCGGCCGGCAGGGCCTTCAGCCGCGCCACCAGGTCGGCCATGGCCGCAGCCTCCTGGTCATTGGCCAGGCGGAAGGTCTTCGAGGGCTTCACGAAGTCCTCGTAGTAGTTGATGGCGTAGTCGCTCAGGCGGTCCAGCAGGGGCTGGCTCTCCGGGGTCGCGCCGGGGATATAATTCTGGATGAAGCCCCAGAGGATGTCCTTGGTGGAGGCGTCGGCGGCCGAGACCAGGTTCAGCAGCAGCGAGAAGCTGACCGGCGAGCCCTGCTCGGGCGGCGCGCCGCGGTGGACGTGCCAGGCCGGGTTGTCCAGGGCCACGGCGTTGCTGTCGGCGCGCGCGCGGTTGAAGGCGTCCAGCTGCTGCAGGTACTCGTCCGTCGCCTTGGGGATGACGTCGAAGAACAGGCGCTTCGCCGACTTGGGCGACTGGTACATGTAATAGGCCAGGCTCTCGGGCGCGCCATAGCGCAGCCACTCCTCCATGGTCAGGCCGTTGCCCTTGGACTTGGAGATCTTCTGGTTGTTCTCGTCCATGAACAGCTCGAAGTGGAAGGCCACCGGGGGCGTGCCTCCCAGCACCTTGGTGAGCTTGTCGGAGACCCGCACGGAATCGATCAGGTCCTTGCCCGAGGCCTCGAAGTCGACCTCCAGGGCGGTCCAGCGCACGGCCCAGTCGGGACGCCACTGGATCTTCACATGGCCGCCGGTGACCGGAACTTCGGTGCGGCCGCCGTCGGGATCGTCAAAGACGATGGTCCCCTTGGCGACGTCGCGTTTCAGGGTGGGGACCTGCAGCACCTTGCCGCTGATCGGGCTGATGGGCAGGAAGGGCGAGTAGGTGGCGCGGCGCTCTTCGCCGAGCGTCGGCAGCATCACCGCCTGGACGGCGTCGAAACGCTCCAGCATGCGGGTCAGCACGTCATCGAACATGCCCGACCGGTAGGTTTCGGTGGATGACATGAACTCGTAGTCGAAGCCGAAGCCGTCGAGGAAGGCGCGTAGGCGGGCGTTGTTGTGGTGCGCGAAGCTCTCATACTCGCCGAACGGGTCGCGCACCCGGCTGACCGGCTTGTCGCGGTCGGCCTCCAGCATTTCGCGGTTGGGCACGTTGTCGGGTATCTTGCGCAGGCCGTCCATGTCGTCGGAGAAGACGATCAGCTTGGTGGGGACCTGGTCCTCGGTGAGCGCGCGGAAGGCGTTGCGCACCATGGTCGGACGCGCCGCCTCGCCGAAGGTGCCCATGTGCGGCAGGCCCGAGGCCCCGAACCCGCACTGGAACACCACCGGCTTGTTGAGGGCCGGGAAGGTGGCGACGGCTTCCGCCGCCTTGCCCTCATGGATCAGGCTGGCGGCCAGATCGCGCTCGGAGTCGGTGAGCCGCAGGCGCAGGATGCGCGCCAGCAGCAGGCGGGCCTGTTCGAAGGGCCAGCTCTTGGCCTCTCGGGCTTGGTGGGAAAGACCTTGCAGTGACATGGGCGGGCGTTACCGCCCAAACTGCCGTACCTCAAGTCTCGTTTTCGCTGGCCGCTGTCGGACAGGCGTCACAAGAACGGGCGAAACAGCGGATTGGACGTCTTGTCAGGTGTGTCGATGATCTCTTCCAAACTGGTCGCCGGCCTCCTGGCCTCGACCCTGCTCCTCACCGCCTGCGGCAAGCCGGCGGAGAAACCTGCCGACACCAAGGTCGTCAACTTCTCCATCATGTCGACGGAGAAGGCCTCCACCCAGGCGGCCGAATGGGCGCCTTTCCTGGCCGACATGGAAAAGGCCACCGGCCTGACCATCAAGCCCTTCTTCGGCTCCAACTACTCGTCCCTGATCGAGGCCATGCGGTTCAAGCAGACCGACGTGGGCTGGTTCACCAATCAGTCGGGGCTGGAGGCGGTGCGCCGCTCAGGTGGCGAGGTTTTCGCCCGCACCACCAAGCCGGACGGCGGCGAGGACGGCTACCAGGCGGTGGTCATCGTCGGCAAGGCCAGCGGGCTGACCTTGGAGACGCTGCTCAGGTGCGACCGGAGCCTGAACTTCGGCATGGGGGACGTGAAGTCGACCTCCGGCACCCTGGCCCCCATGACCTACCTGTTCTCGCCGCGGGGTCTGAAGCCGGAAACCTGCTTCAAGACCGTTCGTTCGGCCAACCACGAGGCGAACCTCTTCGCCGTCGCCAACGGGGTGCTGGACGCGGCCACCAACAATACCGCCTCCATGGACCGCCTGGCCCAACACCATACCGACGCCGGCAAGCGGACCCTGGCCAATCTGAAAGTCATCTGGTCGTCGCCCACGATCCCCGAGGATCCCATGCTGTGGCGCAAGGACCTCGACCCCGCGGTGAAGGACAAGATCAGCCGCTTCTTCTTCACCTACGGCGTCGGGTCCGGTCCGGAGGCCGAGCGCCAGCGCGACAACCTGCGCCGCATCGAGAGCGGACCCTTCAAGCGGGCCGACGCCACCCACCTGCTGCCGGTCCGCGAGATGGAGGCCAGCGAGCAACTGTCCCAGGCCAGGGAGACCGGCGACGCCGCCGCCATCGCTGCGGCCCAGGCGGCGTTGGAGGCCGTGCATGTGGAAGCCAAGGCGCTGAAGCCCTAGTCGTCACCGCTCAGCATGAAGTGTCCGCGCAGGGCGGCGACCGGCGCGCCGCGCGCCTCCTGCCAGGCCTCCACCGTCACATTGGCGATGCGGCGGCCCACCTTGCGCAGGTCGGCCCGGGCATAGGTGGTCAGCGCCCGGCCGGGGCGCAGGTACTCGATGGTGACGTCGATGGTCTTGTGGACCTTGGGGGTGTGCTGGACCACGGAGAGCTGGGCCAGGGCCGTCATCTCCAGGAAGGCCCCAATGACCCCACCGTGCAGGGCCGGCAGCATGGTGTTGCCGATCAGGTGCGGGGCGAAGGGCAGGATGGCGGTCATCTCGTCGCCCGCCAGCTCGCAGCGCATGCCGAGGAACTGGATGTAGGGGACGGAGGTCAAGAAGCCCTGCAGACGGTCATT
This sequence comes from Phenylobacterium sp., assembly GCF_037968635.1. Classification (GTDB taxonomy): domain Bacteria; phylum Pseudomonadota; class Alphaproteobacteria; order Caulobacterales; family Caulobacteraceae; genus Phenylobacterium. The sequence goes on along the minus strand of NZ_JBBKVV010000103.1, from coordinate 2,006 downwards.
GGCCTCACTCATCGCGGGGCGCTCGCGCCGTGCAGGATGAAGGCGGCCTGGGCGGTGGCTATGGGGTCGTCGGGGTCGACATCCCAGGCCTCGGCGCGGACGAAGGCGATGGACCGGGTCATCTTGTAGCAGTGGGCGAGCGCGGTGATGTCGGCGCGCGGTGCGGCGGCCCGCATGTAGTCGATGCGCAGGTCGAGCGTCGCGGTGGGAAAGCGCTCGCCCTTCGACGAGTTGATCGCCAGGCCACAGCAGTGGTCCAGCAGTGAGGTGACGACGCCGCTGGCGATGACGTCGGTGGCGGGGTCGCCCACCAGCTGCGCCCGCCAGGGGACCAGGATGGAGCCGCGACCGTCGCCCACCGAGATCAGCCTGAACCCCAGGGCGGCGGCCTGGGGCACGGTTTCCACCATATGGCGGGCCTGATCGCGGAGGGGGTCGTCGGTGGCGTCCATGCGCCCGGTTTGAGCCAGGCCCGCCCGAGGGTCAAGGATGACCCAAGGTCGGTTTAGCCCGCGACAAGCCCTGCGGAGACGGCGACGACAGCGATGGCGATCATCGGCAGGGTGGCCATCAGGAGGCTGGCGAGACCGCTGACGCGGCCGAGATTCAAAGAGTTGGGCATGACGTTTTCTTTCCGGTGGAGCGAAGCGCGAGGAGGTGCGTTCGTCTCGGGCGGCGGTGTAGGCGCGCGGCCGGCGAAAGACCCGTTAAGTCTTGGTCATGACGTTGAATTCACAATATTAAAGTCCCGCAAGGTTTAGCTTTCCCGGAGCCGGGGCCGTGATGATCAAGCCTGAAGCCCTGCTTCGCCCGACCCCGGCAGGGCTCTACTGCCCGCCCGGTGACTTTTACATCGACCCCACGCGGCCGGTGGACCGGGCGGTGATCACCCACGGCCACGCAGACCATGCCCGCGCCGGCCACGGGGCCGTGCTGGCCACGCCGGAGACGCTGGCGATCATGGCTGAGCGCTATGGGGTCGAATTCGCCGCGGCGACGGAGGCCGCGCCCTACGGCCAGACCGTTCGCCGCGACGAGGTGGAGGTGACCCTTGTTCCCGCCGGCCACGTCCTCGGATCCGCCCAGGTGGTGGTGGCCTGGAAGGGCCTGACCATGGTGGTGTCGGGTGACTACAAACGCCGCCGCGATCCCACCTGCCCACCCTTCGAGCCGGTCGCCTGCGACGTCTTCATCACCGAGGCCACCTTCGGCCTGCCGGTCTTCCGCCACCCGCCCGACAGTGGCGAGATCGCCCGGCTGCTGCGCTCGGTCGCCCAGTTCCCCGAGCGTTCGCACCTGGTGGGGGCCTATGCGTTGGGCAAGGCGCAGCGGGTGATCCGCCTGCTGCGGGAGGCCGGCTGGGACAGGCCGATCTTCGTCCACGGCGCCCTGGAACGGCTGAACCGGCTCTATGAGGATCATGGTGTCGACCTGGGTCCTCTGGAGCCCGCCACCGTGGCCACGAAACAGGACTTCGCTGGCGCCATCGTCATCGGCCCGCCCTCGGCCCTGCAGGACCGCTGGTCGCGGCGTTTTCCCGATCCGGTCCAGGCCTTCGCCTCGGGCTGGATGCAGGTCCGGGCCCGGGCCCGCCAGCGGGGGACGGAGCTGCCGCTGGTGATCTCCGACCACGCCGACTGGGACGAGCTGACCGCCACGGTGGACGAACTGCGTCCTGGTGAGCTGTGGATCACCCACGGCCGCGAGGAGGCGCTGGCCCGCTGGGCCCAACTTCACGGGGTCGCGGCGCGAGCGCTGGCCCTCGTGGGCTACGACGATGACGAGGAAGACGGCTAGGACCTTGTGGGTGATCACGAACCTGTTACCGTCTCGATGGGGGCGTGATCGGAAGGACTTTGAGCCCATGCGTGTCGCTGTTTTCCTTGCCGCCAGTCTGACTCTCGCCGCCTGCTCCAAGCCCGCCGAACGGGCCGACAGCGACGCGCCCGTCACCGAAGCCATGATGACCCCAGCCGCCGTGGCCGACAGCTCAGCGGCCTATGCGC
>NZ_JBBKVV010000102.1:0-3804 GCF_037968635.1 Phenylobacterium sp. | reverse complement strand
TGTCAGGAAGCTGCACCGCTCCCAACGGCGGCTCGCCACCCTTTGGCGACATTGGTCGGGTCCGGTCTCGGGCGGGGAACGTCTGCTTGCGGTGAACGCGCGTGGGCCCGCTCCCGACCCTTAGCCGACCTTGGGCGTTCTCGTTTCAGGGACGCACCTTCAAGGAATCCTACCCGTCATTGCCGACCGCCGATCCTGCTGCGAAGCTGCGAAGTCGGAGAAATGCGGTGCTCAAAGGCTCAGCTTACGTCCTCATCCTTGCGGCCATCGGTCTGTCGCTTCTGGCTGCAGCGATAGGGGGTGATTGGGAGCGATTTCCGCCTGCGCACTACGCGCCGAGCGTCGAGCCGCGCCGCCCCGGACAGGAACACTTGATCAGCAGCGGGGTTTTCGCTGTCGGTCGGCTGTGGCTTCTCTCGGATTCGGGAGAACTTTGGGCCCTGGATCAGGACGCTCAAGAACCCGTCAAGATTGCCGCACCGGGCTCGGTCATGGGCCTTTGTGTCCAGCAGGGCGCACCTATCATCGCATCGCAGGATAGTGCGGCTTCCGGTTGGAAGCTGATGCGATGGAACAAGAGCGGCTGGATCGAGATCGTTAGCGAGCCCACCATTGGCGATGGCTTGGTCGCGATCACCTGCGAACCTGACCGGCTGACCCTGATCACGAGCCGGCGGATGATCGAGTTTGAGGGTCTAACTCGCCATGCGGTGACATTGTCAAACCGCATTCCAAGCAAGCTGCCAGCTGTCGTCCTCACGACTCCGGCTCGCCTCTTCGTGGGTCTCAACGTGGGCGAATGGGGAGGCGGACTACAGACCATAGACCGGCGGACGGGGGAGGTCCGACGATTGGAGAATCGCGCGGCCAGCGACCCCTGCGGCGGCCCTCTGAATAGCGATTGTGATCCGGTGAATGGTATCGCGGTCTCCCCTTGGAAGCCGGGCTGTGTGCTGGCGGCGGTCGGGCTCGTCCACGCTACAGCCCGTGGCCGTCTCGTGGAGGTGTGCGATGCAGATATTGAGACCGCCTACAGCGAACCTTGTTCAGGCGCCGACAGCCCTAACTGCTCCATGCCATTCTTCGGGTTGATGGCCGAGGACGATAGAGTGCTGGCGGTGTCGCCAAAGGGTGTCGTAAGTCTGGGCCGGGATGGGCGAGCCGAGCACCTTCCTGCACCGTTGTTCAAGTGGCGCGGTCCGTTCGAAGTCGCTTTCGAACCAGACTACGTGCTTGTGAAGACCAGCATCAATCAGCAGCGTTCGTTGAGTGGGATGACTCCGCTTCTTATCCGTCGCTGAGGTCCGAAATCCACCCATTCGGGACGTTCTGAGCGTCCGCTTAGGCTGACCGTCAGGAGGTGCTCTATGCCTGTGAGAATTCCGAGGACGGAGGCCGCCGGTATGTTGAAGATCCTATCTCCTCTTTTCTTTGCTGCTTTGCTGATTGGATGCGCTTCGCAGCTTCCTCTCAGGACGAATGTCGGCGTCGCAACCATGTCGAGCGACGGCGTCATCACTCTTGAACTGATCGGCGACATCCCTGGTGGTGGTGTCGCGCATGGTCTGAAAAAATACCAACCGCTAGATGCCGAATACCAATCGGTACTCGCCCATCTGGGAGGTCTTTCACCTGGGGAAAGGAAGCCAATTCCCCCTTGGCCCTGAGGTCCGCTCTCCACCCTTCTCAGAAGTTCGGAACGTCTGCTAGCTGGCCAGGGAGAGACGTCCGCGAATGCTGGCCCGGTACCGGCCGGTGCCGCGCAGTTCGCCGGAGTCGCGCTTCTTGTCCTCCTCCCCTTGCGGGTGCGATCGCGCTCCGCTCTCAGTATCTGCTCCTCCCCTACGCAGCCGCCACCGGCACCAGCTTGCGGCCGAAGAAGTCCAGCGTCGTCCGCATGCGGTGCAGCAGGTGGGTCTGGGTCCAGCCGGCGCGGTGGCGCAGGCCGGGGTACATCATGGTCTCGAAGGTGGTTCCCTGAGCCTGCAGCGCCGCCATCAGCCGGGTGGAGTTGTCGAAGGTGACGTTGTCGTCGGCCATGCCGTGCATCAGCAGGAGGGCGCCGGGCATCAGCCGCCCGATCCGGTTCAGCACATCGGAGTCGGCGTAGCTGGCCGGATCGGTGGCCGGCGTGCCCATGTAGCGCTCGGTGTAGTGGCTGTCGTAGAGCGTCCACTCGGTCGGCGGGGCGCCGGCCACCGTCGCCGCATAGGGGCTGTTCTCCGCCGTCATCAGCAGCAGGCTCATATAGCCGCCATAGGACCAGCCGGTGACCCCGATGCGGGCTGCGTCCACATAGGGCAGCGATTTCAGATAGGTGACGCCCGCCAGCTGGTCGTCCACCTCCAGCCTGCCCAGCCGCCGGTCGATGGCGGTCTTGAAGGCCACGGAGCGGTGGGGGGCGCCGCGGTTATCGAGGGAGAACAGGATGTAGCCCGCCTCCAGGAACAGCTGATCGGCGGGGTTGTGCCAGATCTTGCGCACCGTCGAACTGCCCGGCCCGCCATAGACCTGGACGATCACCGGATAGCGCTTGGCCGGGTCGAAACCCGGCGGCGTGCGCAGGGACCATTGCAGATCCTGGCCGTCGGTGGCCTTCACCGTGCCGTAGGTCGGGGTCCGCAAGCGTTCGGCATAGGGGGCGTAGGGATGGTCGTGGTTGAGGCTGTTCTCCTCGATCCAGCGCACCCGGCTCCCATCGGCGCGGTAGAGGCCGGTCTGCGGGGGGGTGGCCGGGTCCTCGTAGGCGCCGACGAAGGCGCCGCCGGCCTTGGCCATCTTCACCGTCCACCAGCCGCCGGCGGGCGTCAGGGCCTTGGGTTCGCCGCCGCCCTCGAGGGTCGTCTCATACAGCCGCCGCTCGATGGGGGTGTCCCTGAAGGCGGTGAAGCTCACCACGCCGCGCGTCTCATCGACGCCCGCGACCTCGTCCACCGGCCAGTCGCCCTGGGTGAGGACGGCGACCTGCTTGCCGTCCGCGCCGTGCCGGTAGAGGTGGCGCCAGCCGCTTTTCTCCGACGACCAGAGGAATCCGCCGTCCTTCAGCGGTTTGAAGTCGTCGGTGAGTTCCACCCAGTGGGGGCTGGTCTCGGTCAGCAGGACGCGGGTCTCGCCGGTGGCCGGATCGGCGGCCAGCAGGTCCAGGCGGCGCTGGTCACGGCTCTGGCGCTGGACATAGAGGGTCTTGCCGTCCTTGGCCCAGTTCACGCGGGCCAGGTAGATGTCGGTCTCGGCGCCCAGGTCGATCTTCACCCGCGTGCCCGTCGCGACGTCGGCGACATAGAGGTCCACCACCGAGTTGGGGCGGCCGACCCGGGGATAGCGCTGATTGACGATGGTCGCGCCCGTCGCTCCGATATCCAGCCGCTCGACCACGTCGACGCCGGTCTGGTCGACATGGGTGAGCGCGATGCGGGTCTCGTCGGGGCTCCACCAGTAGCCGGTCTGGCGGGCCATCTCCTCCTGGGCGATGTAGTCGGCCGTACCCCAGGATTTCAGCTCGGTCCCGTCGGTGGTGAGCGCTCGCTCCGCCCCGCCCTGGGAGGGCATGACGAACAGATTGTCGTCGCGCACGAAGGACACGAAGCCGCCCAGGGGCGAGACCTTGGCGTCGATCTCGTCGGCGGCGGAGTTGGTCAGGCGGCTGATCTTCCCATCCGCCACCGTATAGAGCCAGAGGTCGCCCTCCACCGGGACCAGGATGAAGCGGCCCTCCTCATCCCAGTCATAGGCGACCACGCCGCGGGTCTGGACGCCCTGCCGCTCGCGGCGGATCTTCTCGGCTTCGGAGAGTTCGCGGTCCTC